>NZ_JADFUE010000023.1:0-111217 GCF_054967145.1 Bradyrhizobium sp. UFLA06-24 | reverse complement strand
CCGAATCCACCGAGCGCTTGATTCCGTTTGACGTGATCCCGCGGATCATGTCCGGCAAGGAATGGACGGTGCTGGAGAAGGGGCTAAAGCAGCGCGTCAAGGCGCTGAACATGTTCCTGCGCGACATCTATCATGGCCGCGAGATTCTGCGCGCCGAGGTGATCCCGGACGATCTGATCTTCCAGAACCCGGTATTCCGACCCGAGATGAATGGCCAGCAGGTGCCGCACGACGTTTACGTGCACATCGCCGGCATCGACATCGTCCGCGTCGACGCCGAGGATTTCATCGTGCTGGAGGACAATGCACGCACCCCCTCGGGCGTGTCCTACATGCTGGAAAACCGCGAGATCATGATGCGGCTGTTTCCGGATCTGTTCGCCCGCCACAGGGTGGCGCCGGTCGAGCGCTATCCGGACGAGCTGCTCGCCGCGCTCCGCTCGGTCGCGCCGCACAGCGCTTCGGGCGAGCCGAGTGTCGCGCTGCTCACGCCGGGCGTCTACAACTCAGCCTATTACGAGCACTCCTTCCTCGCCGACAAGCTCGGCGTCGAGCTGGTCGAGGGCCGCGACCTGATCGTCAAGAACAACGAAGTGTTCATGCGCACGACGGAAGGGCTGAAACGGGTCGACGTGATCTATCGCCGCGTCGATGACGACTTCATCGACCCCCTCACCTTCCGCCCCGATTCCGTGCTCGGCGTTCCCGGGCTGATGTCGGCCTACGCGGCCGGCAACATCACGCTCGCCAACGCGGTCGGCACCGGCATCGCCGACGACAAGGCGATCTATTCCTACATGCCCGACATCGTGAAGTTCTATCTCGGCGAGGAGCCGATCCTGAAGAACGTGCCGACCTGGCGCTGCCGCGAGCCGAAGGACCTGGCTTACGTGCTGGACAATTTAAGCGATCTCGTCGTCAAGGAAGTCCACGGCTCCGGCGGCTACGGCATGCTGATCGGCCCTGCCGCGACAAAGGCCACGATCGAGGCCTTCCGCGAGAAGCTCAAGCGCGAGCCGGAAGGATTCATCGCCCAGCCGACGCTGGCGCTTTCGACATGCCCGACCTGCACCGCGAGCGGCCTCGCGCCGCGCCATGTCGATCTCAGGCCCTTCGTGCTCACCGGCAGCAAAAGCACGACGATCGTGCCGGGCGGGCTCACCCGCGTCGCACTCAAGGAAGGCTCCCTGGTGGTCAATTCGAGCCAGGGCGGCGGCACCAAAGACACCTGGATTCTGGACGAGTAGAGAGATGCTGTCGCGTACCGCCGAAAACCTCTATTGGCTCGCCCGCTACGTCGAACGGGCCGAATATCTCGCGCGCACCATCGATGCGACCTTGCGCGTCACCGCGCTTCCCGCCGCCTATATCGGCAAGACCAACGAATGGGATTCCGCGCTGCTGACCGCCGGCGTCGCGGAGAGCTTCTATCGGACCCACGAGGAAGCCAACGAACACAACGTCGTCGACTACCTCTCGTTCTCGGCCGATAACCCGTCCTCGATCCGGAACTGCATCGAGGCGGCGCGGCTGAACTCGCGCTCGGTGCGCACCGCGCTGACCAGCGAGATGTGGGACACCATCAACTCGGCCTGGATCGAGTTGCAGGAGGTCTGGAGCAAGGGTACCTCGACGCGCGAGGAGCTGGCGAGATTCCTGCGCTTCGTGCAGGAGACCTCGCTGCGCTTCGACGGCTCCGCCTACCGGACCATGCTGCGCAACGACGCCTACTGGTTCTCACGGCTCGGCCTGCATCTGGAGCGTGCCGACAACACTGCGCGCATTCTCGACGTCAAATATCACGTGCTGCTGCCCGAAGAAGAACACGTCGGCGGCCCGCTCGACTTCTATCAGTGGAGTTCGATCCTGCGCTCGGTCTCGGCGCTGACGGCCTATCACTGGGTCTATCGCGAGACGCTGAAGCCGTGGCTGGTCGCGGATCTCTTGATCCTCAACGGCACGCTGCCGCGCTCGCTGGCGAGCTGCTACGACAATCTCGTGCGCAACCTCGACCAGATCGGCGTCGCCTATGGCCGCCAGGGACCGGCCCAGCGCCACGCCCGCGGCATCCGCAACCGGCTGGAACACAGCAACATGAACGACATTTTCCAGCATGGCGTGCATGAATTCATTCAGGAATTCATCGCCGACAATTCCAGGCTGGGCGAAATCATCACGAAGCAGTATTTGATCTGATACACGCGGTCATTCCGGGACGCCCGACGGACCGGCCCGGACTGACGGAAGCAAAACACGATGCGCCTGCGAATCCTGCACACCACGACCTATCGCTACCAGCCGGCGGCAACGAGCGTGATCCAGATCCTGCGGATGACGCCGGGCAGCCATGACGGGCAATATGTGGCGGAGTGGCAGATCGACGTCTCGACCGACACCAAGCTCGACATGCACGAAGACGCGTTCGGCAACGTCACCCATGTGCTGTCCTGCGGGCCCGTCAGCGACATCGAGATCACCGCCGAAGGGCTGATCGAGACTCACGATACCGGCGGTGTGCTGCGCGGCACGGACGAGCGTTTCCCGGCCGGCATGTTCCTGCGTCCGACCGACCTCACGACTGTCAATCCGGCGATGATGGCGGTCGCGCGCCAACTGCGCAGCGAGGCGGAGAGCGACACGCTCGGCTTCCTGCACACGCTGATGAGCGGGATCAGCGATCACATGACCTTCGACGAGGATCCGACCAACAGCGGCACCTCGGCGGCCGAAGCATTCACGCTCAAGCGAGGCGTCTGCCAGGACTACGCGCACATCTTCATCGCCTGCGCCCGCTCCGGCGGCGTGCCGGCGCGCTTCGTCTCCGGCCACTTCCTGCGCTCCGACGGCACCGTGCATCAGGACGCGGGGCACGCCTGGGCCGAGGCATACGTTCCCGATCTCGGCTGGGTCGGTTTCGATCCCGCCAACAGCATCTGTACCACCGACGCCCATGTGCGCGTCGCGATTGGACTCGACTATCTCGGCGCGGCGCCGGTGCGCGGCACCCGCTATGGCGGCGGCGCGGAGACGCTGACGGTTACGGTCAAGGTCGAGCAGGCCGGCCGCGGCGGCCAGTCGCAGTCGCAGCGGCAGAGCTAGCGCCTCCCCCCGACAATCGGGGGTTGGACCGCCCCCCGAAATTGGCTAGTACTTCCGCGCAAACGCGTTCGGGGACTGGAAATGACCTATTGCTGCGGAATCCTGGTTCGGGACGGTCTGGTGATGATCGCCGACACCCGCACCAATGCCGGTCTCGACAACGTCTCGACCTTTCGCAAGCTCCATATCTTCTCGAATCCCGGCGAGCGCATCATGGCGATCGCCAGCGCCGGCAACCTCGCCATCAGCCAGTCGGTGCTCTCCACCTTGACCGAGGGTCTGGAAGATCCCAACACGGGCGAGGTCGAGACGCTGATGAACGCGCCGACCATGTTCCAGGCCGCGCAGCGCATCGGTCGAGCGATCCGGGCGGTGCACGCCACCGAGGGACCGGCGCTGAAATCCGAGGACGTGTCCTTCGACGTCTCGTTCCTGTTCGGCGGCCAGATCAAGGGCGCGCGCATGCGCCTGTTCATGATCTACACCGCCGGCAATTTCATCGAGTGCACCACCGACACGCCTTACCTGCAGATCGGCGAGCACAAATACGGCAAGCCGGTGCTCGATCGCGCCATGCATTACGACGTCGAGCTCTACGAGGCGTTGAAGACCGGGTTGATCTCGATGGATTCGACCATGCGTTCCAATCTCGGCGTCGGCCTGCCGATCGACGTGCTGGTGGTGCGCGCGGACGCCTGCGAAGCCGACCTCAACCACCGCATCGAGGCGGGCGAGCCTTATTTCCACGACCTGCGCTCGCGCTGGTCGGCGGCGTTGCGCGCCGCGCATCAGAACATTCCGCGGCCGCCCTACAAGAACGAAAAAGAACCCAAAACCTGACAGCTGAAGAAAAGGCAGGAAACGATGAGTGAAGCGAAAAAGATCGCGCTGGTGACGGGCGCCGGCACCGGCGTCGGACGCGCCGCCGCGCTGGCGCTGATGAACACCGGTTTCACCGTGGTGCTCGCAGGGCGCCGCATGGAGATGCTGGAGGAGACGGCCAAGCTCGGCCCCGCCGGCAAGAGCCTGTGCGTGACCGCCGACATGACCAAGCCGGAATCCATCGCCGCGCTGTTCGCGAAAGTGAAAGACACCTACGGCCGCCTCGACGTGCTCTTCAACAACGCCGGCATGGGCGCGCCCGCGGTCAACTTCGAGGACCTCAGCCTCGAGCAGTGGCAGGCGGTGGTGAATACCAACCTCACCGGCCCGTTCCTGTGCACCCAGCACGCCTTCCGCATCATGAAGGACCAGAGCCCGCGCGGCGGCCGCATCATCAACAACGGCTCGATCTCGGCGCATGCGCCGCGGCCGTTCTCGGCGGCCTATACCTCGACCAAGCACGCCATCACCGGCCTCACCAAGGCGAGCAACCTCGACGGCCGCATGTACGACATCGCGGTCGGCCAGGTCGATATCGGCAACGCCGCGACGCCGATGACCGATCGCATGGTCAACGGCCCCGGCGTGCTGCAGCCCGACGGCACCACCAAGCACGAGCCGCGCATGGACGCGAAAGCGGTCGGCGATGCCGTCGCCTACATGGCCGGCCTGCCGCTCGATGCCAACGTGCTGACGATGACGGTCATGGCGACGAAGATGCCGTTTGTCGGGCGGGGCTGAAGCAAAAAGGCGAAAACAACCCCATGCACAGTAGGCGTCAAGCGACGCCTACTCCAGGCTCTCCACCCGCCGCAGGCTGGGAAACAGCTTCATCCACAACAGCGCCACCGCGACCGTGCAGACGCCGCCGAGCACGGCCGCGGGCATGGCACCGAACAGGGCCGCCGTCAGGCCGCTCTCGAACTGGCCGAGTTGGTTCGAGGCGTTGATGAAGAGGAAATTGACCGCGCCGACGCGGCCGCGCATCTCGTCGGGCGTCGCGAGCTGCACCAGCGAGAAGCGGATCACGACGCTGATCGTGTCGGCCGCGCCGAGCGCGGCCAGCGACAGCACCGACAGCCACATCCAATGCGACAACGCAAACACGATCGTGGCGATCCCGAACACGATCACGGCCTGGAACATGCGCAGGCCCACATGCCTGGAGATGGCGTGGCGCGCCAGCACCATGGTCATCAAGAGCGCGCCGACCGCGGGCGCGGCGCGGAGCACGCCGAGCCCGACCGGGCCGGCCTGGAGGATGTCGCGCGCGTAGATCGGCAGTAGCGCGGTAACGCCGCCGAACAGCACGGCGAACAGGTCGAGCGAGATGGTGCCGAGGATCGCCGGATTTTGGCGGATGAAGCGGACGCCGGCGAAGATGTTGTCCTCGTCGGTCCCCTCCTTGGCGACCGCCTGCGGGCGCGGCTGGATGAAGCCGGTCAGGACCATCCCGAGAATCCAGAACAGCAGCATCACGGCGTAGGCAAGATGCGGCGCGATCGCATAGGCAAAGCCGCCGAGGGCTGGACCCGTGATGGTCGCGACCTGCGCCGCGCCGCTTGACACGGCGGTGGCACGCTGGAGCGAACCCTGCGGCGCGATCAGCGGCAGCAGGGCCGCGGTGGTCGGGCTCTCAAAGGCGCCGGCAATGCCGAGCACGAAGGTTGCGACGAAGATATGCACCTCGCCAACCGCACCGAACCAGGTGATCGCGGCGAGGTAAAGCGCCGTCGCTGCTTCCACCAGCTGGCAGAGCTGCACCACGCGCTTGCGCTCGAAGCGGTCGGCGGCGTGGCCGGCGACGAAGACGAGCAGTGCGGTCGGTGCGAATTGCACGAGGCCGACCATGCCGAGATCGAAAGCCGAGCCGGTGAGGTCGTAGATCTGCCAGCCGATCGCCACCGCCGCGATCTGGCTGGAAAAGCGCGACAGGCTGCGCGAGAGCAGGAAGAACAGGAAGGCGCGATGGCGGAGGAGCTCACCGGCGCTGACCGGCGGACTGACGGACATTGGCTGTTCTGGCATCGCCGCTTCGGTCACGCTCTTTTGGTCGGCCCCTGATATCGACGCGCCCCGCGTGGCCGAGCCGGGCCTCGATGTCAACAGCGCGCGCCGCCGAGGCGCCTCCGGCATTGCCTTTGCAGTGCGCGTCCGGCCATAATCATTGGGGGTTTGGGACCATCATGCTGCGGCTGCAATCGACACTCGGCGTTTTCGCATTGCTGCTGATCGCCTTCGCACTCGCGGAGAATCGCCGCGCGGTCTCGCTTCGGCAGGCGCTGATCGGCCTTGTCGTCACCTTCGTCACCGCGATCGTGCTGCTGAAGGTGCCCCTGGTCGCGCATGGCTTCGGCGCCATCAACGACGCGGTCGGCGCCATCTCGGCGGCCTCGCGCGCCGGCTCGTCCTTCGTGTTCGGCTATGTCGGCGGCGGCGCCCTGCCCTTCGAGCTGAAAGTGCCGGGCGCCGATTTCATCCTGGCGTTCCAGGCGCTGCCGATCGTGCTGGTCATGAGCGTGCTGACGACACTCTTGTTCTATTGGCGCGTGCTGCCGCCGGTCGTGCGCGGCATGGCCTGGCTGCTCGAGCGGACGCTTGGCGTCGGCGGCGCGGTCGGGCTCTCGACCGCAGCGAACATTTTCCTCGGCATGGTGGAGGCGCCGCTGTTCGTGCGACCTTATCTCTCACAGATGTCGCGCAGCGAATTGTTTCTGGTGATGACCGGCGGCATGGCCGGTATCGCCGGTACCGTGCTGGTGCTCTATGCGACGCTGCTTGCGCCCCTGATTCCCGACGCGGCCGCGCATTTCGTCATCGCCTCAGTGCTGGGCGCACCGGCCGCGATCCTCGTCAGCCTGACCATGGTGCCCGAGACCTCGGACAAGCGCACCGGCGGCGCGCTGGAAGACCCGGAGATGCACGTCTCCGGCGCCATGGATGCGATCGTGAAAGGCACGAGCGCGGGGCTTGAGCTGCTGCTCAACATCGTCGCGATGCTCCTGGTGCTGGTGGCGCTGGTCTATCTCGTCAACGCCATCTTGAGCCTGCTGCCGAACATCGGCGGCGCGGCGATCTCGCTGCAGCGGCTGCTTGGATTGATCATGGCGCCGGTGTGCTGGCTGATGGGCCTGCCATGGGACCAGGCGATCACCGCGGGCAGCCTGATGGGTACCAAGACCGTGCTCAACGAGCTCGTCGCCTATGTCGACTTCTCGAAGCTGCCGCCCGATGCGCTCGACGCGCGCTCGCGGCTGATCATGCTTTATGCGATGTGCGGCTTTGCCAATTTCGCCAGCCTCGGCATCATGATCGGCGGCCTCGGCGTGATGGCGCCGGAGCGGCGCGAGGAGATCAACGCGCTGGGGCTGAAGTCGATCGTATCGGGGACGCTGACGACGTGCTTGATGGGAGCGGTGGTCGGGGTGCTGACGTAGGTCTCTCCACCCGTCATTGCGAGACCTACGCCTTCAGCTCCACCGTCTTGAACTCCGCCGGCAGGATCACCTCCAGCAATTCTACGTCGTCAGAATAATCCAGGATCATGTGCTTGATCTTCGGCGGCTGGGTCCAGGCGCTGCCTTCTCTCATCATCGTCTCGCCTTGCCCGTCCATGTAGGTCTTCACCCAGCCCTTGAGCACGTAGACCATCTGGAATTCGACGTCGTGATAGTGCAGCTTCGAGACCTCGGCCGGATTGCAGGGCCCCTGCAGGCGGATCACGTGCGCTTGCGCGAGGCCGTGGGTCGCATCGGCAATGCCGAGATCGCGGTACTTTGCGTAGGCGCGCAGGCCGTCGGCCTTAAAGTCTTGCTCGCGGTGATGGCTGATGGCGATGCGCTGCCTGGGGCGCGCGGGTGTCTTCGCTGATGACTTTGCCGGCGTGGTGCGCGCCTTCGCCTTCACCGCCTTGCGGGCCGAGGATCGCGCGGCGGGCCTGGCGCCGCTCCGCTTCTTCACGGCCGTCTGGGCTGCGCTGCGCGACTTGGTTTTCTTGCTTGTTGTCTTGGCCATGGGCCGCCTCCCGTTGTTGTTATGGGAAGAGGCTAGCACGGAAACAGATATCGTAGGGTGGGCAAAGCGAAGCGTGCCCACCGTTGCCGGATGCAATCACGGAGAGAGATCGTGGGCACGGCGCTTTCGCGCCTTTGCCCACTACGCGAGCGGTGCCGTCAATGCAGCCGGAACACGCCGTCCACGGCGCGGAGTTCGGCGGGCTTGATCAGCTTGGAATGCGCCACCGTCACCGAATGCAGCGGACCGTCGAGCTTCTGCTGCCAGAAGGCGAGGAAATCGGTCAGCGCCGGAAATTTCGGAAACATGTCGTAGTTCTGCCAGACGTAGGTCTGGAGCAGCGACGGGTGATCCGGCATCCGGTAGAGAATTTGGGCCGTCGTCAGCCCGTAGCCCAGCATCTGTTTCCGGAAATCCTCGGAAACGCCCCCAACGCGCAGTCCCATGCCAAACCTCCTTTGCAGGAGCGCATACGGGGGGTGGCTTGGTCCGTGCCCCGGGAGCCACCCGGAAACGATGCGCTCACATAAGACAAGAAATGTGACGCAAACTGACAATTCATCTCAAGCCCAAAAGTTTAACAAGCTGTTGAAATTCAATGCCTTAGCAGCAGACAACACTCCGTGCTAATACGGCCCCAAGGGGCCCCGGGGAGGCCCTCCCGGCCCGGTTAACGATCCCAGAGCGAATTTGGCAGACAGCACTTCCGAGTGCTGATTTTTTTGCTACAAACCCTTGCTCCCGCAAAAATCCTGTCCTATTTCACCTTCGCCTGCGCTGGCACTCGCAAGCGTAGATTGCTAACAATGTTGAAATCCTCAATCCGTGCAAATGCTTAGGAGGACTGCATGAAATTCCGTCCGCTTCACGACCGCGTCGTGGTCAAGCGCATCGACGCAGAAGAGAAGACCGCTGGCGGCATCATCATTCCCGACACTGCCAAGGAAAAGCCCTCCCAGGGCGAAGTCGTCGCCGTCGGCCCGGGTGGCCGCGACGAGGCCGGCAAGCTGGTCCCGATCGACCTGAAGGTTGGTGACCGCGTGCTGTTCGGCAAGTGGTCCGGCACCGAGGTCAAGATCGACGGCCAGGATCTGCTGATCATGAAGGAGAGCGACGTGATGGGCGTTCTCGAAGTCAGCGAGTCCAAGAAGAAGGCGGCTTAAGAGCCCCTCTCCTCCCTCCAGTCAAACATCCAAGGAAAATCTCAGATGGCAGCCAAAGAAGTCAAATTCTCGGTTGAAGCGCGCGACAAGATGCTGCGCGGCGTCGACGTTCTCGCCAATGCGGTGAAGGTCACGCTCGGTCCGAAGGGCCGCAACGTCGTGCTCGACAAGTCGTTCGGCGCTCCCCGCATCACCAAGGACGGCGTCACCGTCGCCAAGGAGATCGAGCTCGACGACAAGTTCGAGAACATGGGCGCCCAGATGGTGCGCGAAGTCGCCTCCAAGTCCGCTGACGCGGCCGGCGACGGCACCACCACCGCCACCGTGCTCGCCCAGGCGATCGTGAAGGAAGGCGCCAAGTCGGTTGCCGCCGGCATGAACCCGATGGACCTCAAGCGCGGTATCGACCTCGCGGTCGAGGCCGTGGTTGCGGATCTGCAGAAGAACTCCAAGAAGGTCACCTCGAACGACGAGATCGCCCAGGTCGGCACCATCTCGGCGAACGGCGACCAGGAGATCGGCAAGTTCCTCTCGGACGCCATGAAGAAGGTCGGCAACGAGGGCGTCATCACCGTCGAGGAAGCCAAGTCGCTCGAGACCGAGCTCGACGTCGTCGAGGGCATGCAGTTCGACCGCGGCTACATCTCGCCCTACTTCGTCACCAACGCCGACAAGATGCGCGTTGAAATGGACGACGCCTACATCCTCATCAACGAGAAGAAGCTCTCCTCGCTGAACGAGCTGCTGCCGCTGCTCGAGGCCGTGGTGCAGACCGGCAAGCCCCTCGTGATCGTTGCTGAAGACGTCGAAGGCGAAGCGCTCGCGACCCTGGTCGTGAACCGTCTGCGCGGCGGCCTGAAGGTCGCGGCCGTCAAGGCTCCGGGCTTCGGCGATCGCCGCAAGGCCATGCTGCAGGACATCGCGATCCTGACCGGCGGCCAGGCGATCTCGGAAGACCTCGGCATCAAGCTCGAGAACGTCACGCTCAACATGCTCGGTCGCGCCAAGAAGGTGATGATCGACAAGGAGAACACCACGATCGTCAACGGCGCCGGCAAGAAGGCCGACATCGAGGCGCGCGTGGCCCAGATCAAGGCGCAGATCGAGGAAACCACCTCGGACTACGACCGTGAGAAGCTCCAGGAGCGTCTCGCCAAGCTCGCAGGCGGCGTCGCGGTGATCCGCGTCGGCGGCGCGACCGAGGTCGAGGTGAAGGAGCGCAAGGATCGCGTTGATGACGCGATGCATGCGACCCGCGCGGCTGTCGAGGAAGGCATCGTCCCGGGCGGCGGCGTCGCCCTGCTTCGTGCCTCCGAGCAGCTCAAGGGCCTGCGCACCAAGAACGACGACCAGAAGACCGGCGTCGAGATCGTGCGCAAGGCGCTGTCGGCTCCCGCTCGCCAGATCGCGATCAATGCCGGTGAAGACGGCTCGGTGATCGTCGGCAAGATCCTGGAGAACAAGACCTACAATTACGGCTTCGACTCCCAGACCGGCGAATATGCCGACCTCGTCAAGAAGGGCATCATCGACCCGACCAAGGTGGTCCGTACCGCGATCCAGAACGCAGCCTCGGTTGCCGCGCTCCTGATCACCACGGAAGCCATGGTCGCCGAGCTGCCCAAGAAGGGCGGCGCCGGTCCCGCAATGCCCCCGGGCGGCGGCATGGGCGGCATGGACTTCTAAGGCGACGAAGTCGTCCCGGACGCGGTGCAGCGCAAGGCGGTGCACCGCGGATCCGGGATCACGCTCAACAAAATACGAAACCCCGGCAGCGATGCCGGGGTTTTTTGTTTGTTCATGGATACACGCAAAGGTGGCACGATCGTATGTTCCGTCATTCCGGGGCGGCGCAAAGCGCCGAGCCCGGAATCCATTCCACGGCTTGCTCATGGCCTATTACGTCTACCTGCTCGCCAGCAAGAAATACGGCACGCTCTATCTCGGCGTGACGAACAATATTGTCAGGCGCACGTACGAGCATAAGAGCAAGGTCGTCGCTGGATTCAGCAAGCGATACTCCGTTAACAAGCTGGTCTGGTTTGAGATCTACGGCGATCCCGTAACTGCAATCGAACGCGAGAAGGAATTGAAGGGTGGTGGAGGGAATGGAAGATCAGACTCATTGAAGAGAAAAATCCTCAGTGGGCCGACCTGTATCCGCAGATTGCGAGCTGAGTTTGCAGACCTATGGATTCCGGGCTCGCGCTTCGCGCGCCCCGGAACGACGAGAGGGGGGAGACCGGCCGCTCACCCCACCTTCCCCATCCGGCCCGGACGAAGCCCGCCTCCGGAATCCAGCGACCAGAAGATCCGCGTCACCTTGCCGACGAGATTGTCCATGGGAATGAAGCCCATCGTTGCCATACGGCTGTCGGTCGAGTTGTCTCTGTTGTCGCCGAGCGCGAAGAAGTGGCCCGGCGGCACGGTGTAGACGCTGGTGTTGTCGAGAAAGCCGTTGTCGGTGCAGTCGTAGGTGACGTAGCTCGCCCCGTTCGGCATCGTCTCGCGCCAGCGCCTGACCCTTCCACCGAACTCGCTGCCGCAAGTCGAGCCGGCGGGAACCTCCTTCAGGGCGATGCGCGTTACCGGGATCTCGTTGAGAAAGAGCTGCCCCTGCCGCATCTGGATGCGATCGCCGGGCAGCCCGACGACGCGTTTCACATAATCGGTCGAACTGTCCTTCGGCGCCCGGAATACGACGACGTCGCCATAACCAGGATCAGCGGCGCGGAAGCGCCCCGAGATAAACGACGGCGCGAACGGAAACGAGTAGCGGCCGTAGCCGTAGGCATATTTGGCGGCGAAAACGTAGTCGCCGACCATCAGCGTCGGGGCCATCGAGTTGGACGGAATGTTGAACGGCTGAAACAGCACGAAGCGAAACAGGATCACCGGCGACCACAGCACCGGGACGAGCAGGATCAGGACGACGATCGCCTTCCAGTCCCGCGATCGGGCCTTCGGCCTGATGGTGTCCTGAACAACTGTCATGCGCCTGCCCTGCCCAACAAGGTTGTATGCGGAGATTAGCGCAAGCGACGGTTCACACAATCCCGATACGATGACTTGGTCGCGCCGAGGCGGACACGCGTTCAGTGCAGGATGCGATTTTGACGGGGAGTTGATGGCTGCCGGCAAAGAAGCATCACGCCCGCGCCATCTCCTGGAAACACGCCCTCACCCACTCGATCGTCACGCGCGCTGCGGCGTCGCGCTTGAGGTGATTTTGCACGAGCAGCCAGGCATCGCGCCGCTTCGGCAGCAGCGTGGCGCGCAGGCGGCGATCTGCGAGAAGATCCGCGCAAACATATTCCGGCAACACCCCGGCAGCGTGATGCGCGCGGATCAGATTGCGGATGACGCGAACGTTGTCGGTGATGCAGCGGGCGCGGGCTGTTTTGGTCCGCAGAAACTGCATCTCGGGGATGACACCGAGCTCGTCCGGATAGACACAGAGCATCGGCTCGCTCTCGGTCGCAACAGGCTCGAAGTAATAGAGCTTGATGTCGCCAAGCCTCGAGATCGCGAAGTCGCCCTTGTCGGGCTTGCGCAGGCGAACGGCGAGATCGGCTTCCCAGCGCGAGAACTTGACGTTCCCGCTCGCGGTGAGGAATTGCAGCGTCAAACCAGGGTGAGCGCGCAGGAAATCGCTCGCGCGCGGCGACAGCACTTCTTCCGCGACCGTGTTGGTGGAGGCGATGCGCAGGCGTCCCACCGGACCCTCCACGCTCTCGCTGAGGCGACCGATCTCGGCGGCATGCGCCGCCATCGCCTCGACATGCGCCAGCACCGCCTCGCATTGCCGCGTCGGCCTGCGGACGCCGTCGGCGGCCTCGAACAGACGCAGGCCGAGCGCGCGCTCGATGCGCGACAACCTGCGTCCGACCGTGGTCTCGTCGATGCGCAGCCGTGCGCTGGCGCCGGCATAGGTGCCCTCGTCCCTGACGGCGGCGATGATGCGCAGATCGTCCCAGTTCATGGGATGAGGCTACATCGTCCGCGAGGCGCCTGCAACATCGCAGCCATCCGCTGCATTATCCCTGCATATCGGCAGGTGGCGGCGGCGCTATGTTTGCTGGACCTCGACGGAGATTTCGCAAACCCATGACGACTGCCAAGACCCTGCTGCAGCTCGCCGGCGCCGACCTCAGCCCGCCGCGACTTGCCGACGCCGCGCTGGTGCTGATCGACATCCAGAACGAATATCTCGCGGGGCCCCTGGCTCTGCCCGACGCCAGGCCCGCGATCGCGCGAGCAGCTAGGCTGCTGGCAAAGGCGCGAGCGGCAAACGCGCCGATCATCCATATCGCCCATCGCGGCAAGGCGGGCAGCCTGTTCGATCGCAGCGCCGAGCGCGGCGCGATTGTCGCCGAACTGACGCCGCATGCCGGCGAACCGGTGATCGAAAAGGAGTTGCCGAATTCCTTTGCCGGCACCGATTTGAGGGCCCGCCTTGCCGCGACCGACCGCAAGAACATCGTGCTGGCCGGCTTCATGACGCATATGTGCGTCAGCTCCACCGCGCGCGCAGCGCTCGATCTCGGCTTTCGCACGACCATCGATGCAGAATCCTGCGCGACGCGCGATCTTCCCGACGGGCGCGGCGGCACGCTGGACGCCCGCACCATCCACGAGGTTGCACTCGCCGAACTCTCCGACCGCTTCGCGATCATCGCGCGCGGCGATGTGCTGACCTGACGGAGCAATGCGATGCTGCAACTCTATTTCTCGCCGATGGCCTGCTCGCTTTCGAGCCGGATCGCATTGATGGAAGCAGGCCTCGAGGCGCGCTATCACCTGGTGCATCTCCGGACCAAAAAGGTCGGGGAGGACGAAGCGGATTTTCGCGGCGTTTCACCGAAGGGCGCGGTGCCCGTGCTGGTGCTGGAGAACGGCGAGCGGCTGACGGAAAGCGCGGCGGTGCTGCAATACATTGCCGACCTGAAGCCCGAGCGCGGCCTGGCGCCGCAGCCGGGCGATGTTGATCGCTATCGCTTGCAGGAATGGCTGAGCTTCGTCGGCGCCGAGATCCACAAGGCCTTCCTGTTTCCGACCTTCTGGTACCAGGACGACGGCTCGCTAGCCAAGCCGCGCGCCCGGATCGCGCAGACCTTGTCGGTGCCGTCAGCGCATCTGGCGACGCGCGAATTCCTCGTGGGTGAACGCTTCACCGTTGCGGACGCGCATCTCGCCTGGGCTTTGCTGCTGCTGCGACCGGCCGGCGTCGACATCGCACAATGGCCGCCGCTGGTGGCCTATCTCGAACGCATGCAGGCGCGTCCCGCCGTGCGGGACGCGATCGCGACCGAAATGGCGCTCCGCAAGACGATGGCGGCTTGACGCGCGGCTTACTCGACGCGCGCGAGCACGGCGAGCTTGCGGATGCCCTTGTTGCGATAGGCGTCGAGGAAGGCGTAATAGTCCTTGAACGACACGCAGCCGTTGGAATCGCCGTTCGGACCGAGCATGAAGGTGTGCGCCAGCAAGCCGTCGCGGCCGTAGATCGCGCTCTCGCCGCCGATCGGAGTGAGGCGCAGGGCCGGCACGCCGTGGAACAGCGCCTCGCGCGGCTTCAGATTGTAGATGTGCGGCGGAGTCACGCCACGCATGCGGACTTTCGAGGAGCGCGGATCGTCGAGATTGGAGCCGAGGCCGGAATGTGCCTCGAGCTTGGTGCCATCAGGCAGGTAAACCGTCTTGGCGGTGATGTCGTAGACCGCGGTGTCGCGCTCATAGGGCGGCGCGCCTCCGAACATCGGGTTCTGCTCCTTCGGCGCGATCGCCGAGGTCACGCTGGCATCGGCCGAGGCATAGGCCAGCAAACCGCCCGATGCCTCGCGCTTGCCCCAGAGCTTCTCCACCATCGACTGGCGCGGACCGGTGATCGACATCACCGCGGCCTTGGCGCGGTCGGCAAAGGATTTCGGCTTCGCGTCCGGCGCCGGCACGATCTGGGCCGGATCGGCCGATGCGAGCTGGACGCGCGCGTCGGCGCCGTGCTTGCCCTTCGCGACATCGGCGACCTTGTCGGCGACCCTCTCGGCCACCTTGGCCGGATTGAGCGGCTTCAGCACTTCGGCGACCTTCGCGACGACGGTCTGCTTCGCAGGGGCTTCGGCAACCTTGGTCGCAGGCGCCGCGCTGGCCGCATTGGACTCCACGCCCTGGGTCGCTGCCGCGGCAAAGCGCTCGTTGAACATCTCGCGGGAGATCGGTGCGGCCACCTGCAGCCGGTCGGGCAGCAGCGCAAAGGTTTCCCGGATGGCCTCGCCGGCCTCGCGCAGCGCGACCTTGGGCGCGCGCTTGACCACGGGCTCGTCGTAGCCGGAGCTGCCGACGGTCGGATAAACGCTGGCGGCGAAGATGTTGGTGTAGACGGTCCAGCCGGCCAGCGCGACGCAGCCGATCACGGCAGCGCCGAGCACGTTTTGGGTGGTCATTTTCCGGGAAGACTTCCGATAGGAATGCTTCGAAGGATTCTTCGAAGGATTCTTGGGCTGCCGGGCCGCGTAACTCTGCGCAGCGATACTCGTACTCATTCGCCTTGCGTCCAGAACGGTGTCACTAAGTCCCCCCTCGAAGTGCCGCTCGTCACGATCCGGGAACAGCATCTCGCAGAGGGTCGGAGCGTCATTAAGGCGACTTTTAGTTAAATGCGGATTAAGTTCGGGCACTTGTAGGGCAAGTCGTTAACGCTGTGCCATTTCGAGAAAAACGTCCGCAGAACTACGGACTCAGGCGACGTTGTTAACCATCATTCCCGGCCGGTTCAGCACGCCTGGCGCACCTCTCCGACCGCATCTCTAAACGCACCAACCAAGTCATTTTCGTGGTCTTCAATACCCCGGATGATACCGGTGAAACGTTGCGCGAGGCTGGTGCGTCCGGCCCTCCGCAGCGGCGCGGCTTATGGCGCCAGCTCGGGCGGCGGCGAGCGGTCCAGCACGTCGCCCTTGGCGCCTTCGAGCAGGTCGATGCCGTAGGTCTCGACCACGAGTGGTCCGCGCTTACGCTGCAACTCGCCGACGCGCGTCACTTTCGCGAACAGCTCGTTCAGGAACGGATGGCCGTCGGGCCTGATCTCGTCGATGTAGAGCAGCTTGCCTGCAAGCAGCTTCGGATCGGGCTCGGGCATGTTGACCCAGCGGATGCGCTGGTTCTGCTGCACCACGCAGCTGCCGCGGGGCAGATAGAAGGCGAGCCAGCCGGTGGTGCCGTAATCAGGCGTGAGCACGCAGCTCGCGCCATAGCGCGCGCGTTCCGCTTCGATGCCGGCGGCAAGCTCGCGCCAGCCTACCCCCACACTGCGCACGGTCGCGTCGCGGCGATAGCCGGACAGCCAACCCGTATTGGCCTGCAGGATCAGCGCGGCAAACATCACGATGCCTGTCGGGGCCGCCCAGCGCAGGCAAAAGTCCACCAGGCGTCGTGCGCGCGGCTTCCACTGCGCAAGGTTGGCCGCGGCCGCAGCGGCGACGATGAAGGGCGGATAGACCGGCGCGAACCAGTTGGCCTCGACGCGGGCGTGCAGCGAATGCCAGACGAAATAGGCGACGATGGTCCAGAACATCGTCTCGATCAGCACGCGCGAGGCGAGCGCACCGGCCCTGCGCCAGGTCAGCGCATGCAGCCCCATCGCGCCGAGGATGAACACCAGCGGCGTTGCGAATGCGATCTGCGTCGGGATCAGCTCGGCGATGTAGACCGGGCGGAAGTCTTCGATCTTCGCGCGGCCGAGCTGCTTGACGAACGACACCCAATGATGATCGGCATTCCAGAGGATCACCGGCGAGAACAGCGCCAGCGCAACGAGGCCGCCGAGATAGGGCCAGGGCGAGAGGAACCAGCGCCGCAGCTTCGGCACGCAAGCGAGCCAGATCAGGATCGCGGCGCCAAAGAACATCGCGGTGTATTTCGACAGCAGCGCCGCGCCGACGGCGGCGCCGACCGCGAGCCACCAGACTCCGCGGCCGGTCTCCAGCACCTTGGCGAGGAAGAACAGCACGAAGCTGGAGGCCACCAGCAGCGGCGCATCCGGCGTGACGATGAGCGTGCCGACCGAGGCCATCATGGTGACATTGAGCAGGATGGCGCTGGTCGCGGCCACGCGGGCGCCGCCGAACAGGATCGCGGCCGTGCGATAGATCGCATAGCTCATCGGCAGCGCGAGCAGGATCGAGACCAGGCGGACGCCGAGCTCGGTGTCGCCGGCGATCACGGTGGCGGCGCGAATGACGTAGGCCACCATCGGCGGGTGGTCGTAATAGCCGCCCGCGAGGTTCTTCGACCACATCCAGTAATAGGCTTCGTCGAAGGTGATCGGCGTGAAGGCGGCCGCGACCAGCCGCAAGGCGACCAGCGCTAGGATCACAAGCGCCGTATTGCGGATGATCCGCGCGTCAGCCCCGCCCATACCCGAATCCTCGGCGCGCTATTTCTTGCGCCAGACGAACAGTCCGGACATCGCGTAATTCCACACCACGCCCATCAGCGCACCGGCCATGCCGGCCAGCCACCAGATCGGCTCCTGGTCGTAGACCGAGAAGGCGACGCCGACATTGGCGAGCAGCCCGACGCTGCACACGATGTAGAACATGATCAGGCCGCGCAGGATCGCAAAGCCTTTCAGCCGCTGATCGCGATAGGTGAGGAAGTTGTTCATGATGAAGTTGCTGGTCATGGCGACGATGGCGCCGGCAGCCTGTGCCTCGGCGAACGGCACCTTGATCAGTTCGAGCGCGACGAACAACGTGGTGAGATGCACCACGAGGCCGATGCCGCCCACCATCGCGAACAGGATGAAGCGCAGCGAGACGATGTCGTTGGTGAGCTTGGCCAGCACGAGGCCGAGGAAGTCCAGCGCCACCATGGAATCGAGCTTGCTTTCGCCGTGCTGGCGGGCGCCGAACGTGTAGGGAATTTCGACGGCGCGCAAACTGCCATGCGCCGTCGCAACGAGATCGAGCAGGATCTTGAAGCCGTGCACCGAAAGCTTTGGCGCCAGCTGCTCGAAGCGGTCGCGGCGAACCATGAAGAAGCCGCTCATGGGGTCGGCGATCTCGACCCGCAGCATCTTCCTGGCGACCTCGGTCGCCAGCGCACTGGCCCCGGCGCGCTGCTTGTTGAAGCCTTCGCTCTTGTAGCCCTCGATGTAGCGGCTGCCGACGACGAGGTCGGCCTGATCGCTTGCGAGCAGGAGCAGCATCTTCGGCAGCTGGGTTTCGTCATGCTGGAGGTCGGCATCGATCACGGCGGCGTAAGGCGCGCTCGAGGCCAGGATGCCCTCGATGCAGGCGCCCGACAGGCCGCGGCGGCCGATGCGGCGGATGCACCGCACGCGGCTGTCCTTCAGCGCCAGCGCGCGCACCACGTCCCAGGTGCCGTCGGGCGAATTGTCGTCGACGAACACGACCTCCCAGGCAACGTTGACGAGCGTCGCCTCCAGCCGCCGGTACAGCACGGTGACGTTGTCGCGCTCGTTGAAGGTCGGGACGATGACCGACAACTCCGGCCCCTCTTGAGCCTGGTTGTCGACGCGCGGTCTGATGGCTTCATTCATGACGGCAGCGTATATCCGCCGCGTCCTGCGCTGCCAAGTTCTTGCGCTGCCGAGCCGGGTTTTCCAGGGGAACGGCCCAGAAGCGGGCCTAAAATGCCAACGACCCCGGAACGGCGGACCGCGCGTACATCCGGCGCAGGCCCAAGCTATTCCAAGGTCGTCCCGGCGCCGGAGCTTTTGGCTCAACGCCGCCGTTAGAAGCTAGATGGGAACGAGCAAGCCGGTTTGCAAGGGGCCAAAACCGCCTTTTCCGGCCGTTACTGGTTCGGGACTTCCCGGATCACCGGGCCTCTCGGCGCAGGTGCCACAGGGGCTGCAGGCACCGCGGCGGCGGGCGCCGGCTCGGCCTTGACCGGCTTGGGGGGCTTGCCGTACTGGCCGATCGGCCCAAAGACGACGGCGACCGCAAGCACGATCGCCGCGACGATCGCGCCAAAAATGCCCCCCACCGACTCAGACGCCATGCCAGCCCGTCCCCGTTCCTGATAAGACCAATCATACCACGGAAGACTGCACGGCCGGAAGGGCTGCCGGCCTCCAGCGGTGTGGAGCCCTATTGCTGTGGCGGCCTGTGCTTAACGTAGGCCGTCACGATGTCCTTCTGCGCCGACTCCACCGCCCTGTTCGCGGTGGCGAGATGGGCCCCGGAATCGATGTTCGGATATTGTGAGGTGAGATAGTCGAGCAGCGCCACCCGGTAATATTGTCGCTCAGAGGGGCAGGCTCCGGCAACCGAGCGGCTGAAATCCTGTTCCGACAGGCCCTGATTGCTGTCGCGCGCAAATTCCCGCGCCAGGCAATGCCAATAGTCGTCGCGGCCCTGCATGGCGAGCTTCTGCGCACCCTTGGTGTCGTCATTTTCCGCCAGGGCAGAATGCGTCATGGCAGCAGATGTCATCATGACGAGCGCCGCTCCGAGCATCAGCATCCGCATCTTGTTCTCCTTCTTTTCTTTTGCTGCCGACAGTCTCCTCGAACGACAATAGCACTGCTTATGAGTACAGAAAAACGTCAGGGCACGATCTGCGCGATCCTGGTATGACCCAAGTCAGGCGCGTCACGAGTTCCTCCGCTGCCGGGCGCTCGCCAGCAGGACCAGCATGAAGGAAGCCGCCGTCATCAGCGTTGAGATCGCGGCGATCGTGGGGTCGATCTCATCGCGGAGCGCCGTGAACATGCGCTTGGTCAGGGGCTGATACTGACCGCCGGAGATGAACAGCGCGACGATGGTCTCGTCCATCGCCGAGATGAACGCGAAGATGCCGCCCGCAACCACACTGGATTTGATCTGCGGCAGGGTCACCGCGAAAAAGCTGCGCAGGCGGTTCATGCCGAGGCTGCGCGCGACCATCTCCTGCGCGGCGTCGAAGCTTTGCAAGCCCGCCAGCACCGAGATCACGACATAGGGCAGCCCCAGCATCACGTTCGCCAGCACGAGGCCCGGCATGGTCGCGACCAGGCCGACCCTGGCATATACGAAGAAGATGCCGACCGCGGTGATGATGATCGGCACCACCAGTGGCAACAGCAGCGCCATGTGGATGATCCGCATGATCCGCAGTTTCGATTGGCTGATGGCATAAGCCGCAGCCACGCCGCATGGGGTCGCGATCACCACGGTCAGGAACGCAACCGTCAACGTCACGCGCGTTGCCTGCATCCAGGCCGAATTGGAGAAATAGGCCTGATACCAGCGCAGCGACAGCGAGGGCGGCGGGAAGGTCAGGAAGCGCGCGCCGGAAAACGAGATCGGCGCGATGATCAGCACCGGCAGGATCAAATAGACCAGCACAAGCGCGCTGATCACGTAAAGGGCAATCCGGGCGGGCGAGACACGCATCATTTCTGCCCCAGCACACGATCGAGCGAAATGAAACGGCTGACGATGAAGAAGATCACCAGCACGCTGGCGAGCAGCACCACGGCGACCGCGCTGGCGCCGCCGAACTGGTTGTAGAGCTCGACATTGCGGCTCACCAGCATCGACACCATCACGGTGCGCCCGCCCCCGAGCAGCTCCGGCGTGATGTAGAAACCAAGGCAGAGCACGAAGACCATGGTGCAGCCGGCGAGCACGCCTGGCAGCGACAGCGGCAGGAATACGCGAAAGAAAGTCAGCGATGGGCTCGCGCCCAGGCTGGCGCCAGCCTGCATCAGATCGCGCGGGATCTTCTGCATGGTGGCATAGAGCGGCAGCACCATGAACGGCAACAGGATGTGCACGGTCGCCACCACCGTGCCGAGAGTGTTGTGAACCAGCGCGAGCGGCTCGGAGATCACATCGAGATAGCGCAGGAACTGGTTGATGACACCAGTGCGCTGGAGCAGCGCCAGCCACGCATAGGCGCGCACCAGCACGGATGTCCAGAACGGCAGAACGACCAGCGACAGGATGAGAATGCTCCATCCCTTCGGCACCGAATTGGCGAGGTAGGCGACGGGATAGCCGAGCAGCAGTGCGATGACGGTGACCGCGAGGCTGATCTCGAACGTCAGCGCAAAGCTGCGCCAGTAGATGTCCTCGGTGAAGACGCGGCGATAATTTTCCAGCGTGAAACCGTCATGGTAGATCGACTGCCAGGTGAGCCAGCCGACCGGCAGCACGATCAGCGCCAGGATCACCAGCAGCGCCGGCGACACCAGTGCCAGCATCAGGCCGTGCTCGCGGCGCTGATGCTTTTGCGATGGATCCGGCGCGGACATCGTCAACGCGACCTCCCTCATTTCTGCATGAAGGCTGCCCAACGCTTCTCGGCGGCCTCACCTGATGGCGAGGACCACCAGGCGTAGGACATCAGCGCCTGCTTGGCCGCATTCGCCGGCTCGCTTGGCAATTGCGCGGCCCGCTCGGGCTTGATGACGCTGGTCTCGAACGCCTTGGGGTTGCCCGGGCCGTAATCGATGTTGAGCGGCAGATTGGCTTGGTGCACGGGATCGACGGCTTCGTTGATGAACTTCACGGCCGTCTCCAGGTTCGGCGCGCCCTTGAGGATGCAGAGCGAAGTGCTCTGCAAGATGCCCTGGTTGTAGGTGAAGGTGACCTTCGCGCCCTCCTTCGCGACGGCGCTGACGCGGCCGTTCCAGGCCATCTCCATGTCGACCTCACCGTCGTTGAGGAGCTGCGCCGATTGCGCGCCCGAGGTCCACCACACCGTGATGTTCGGCTTGATCTCCTCGAGCTTCTTGAAGGCGCGATCGACATCGAGCGGGTAGAGCTTGTCAGGCGCGACGCCGTCGGCCATCAGCGCAGCCTCGAGCGTGGCGATGGGGTGATTGCGAAGCGCGCGGCGGCCGGGGAATTTCTTGACGTCCCAGAAATCGGCCCAGCTGTTCGGCGCGTCCTTCGGGAAGGTCTTCTGGCTGTACGCCAGAACGCTGGAATAGAATTCGTAGGAGACAGAATAGGGACTACGATAGGCCTCCGGCATCGCCGCGGCGTTCGGGATCTTGGAGAAGTCGAGCTTCTCGATCAGCCCCTGCTCTCCGCCGCGCAGGCAATAGCCGGTGGGCGTGTCGACCACGTCCCAGATCGGCTTGCCGCTGCCGACCTGGGTCTTGATCGCCGGCCAGGCGTCCGGAATGGAATCCTGGTTGATGGTGATGCCGAGCTTCTTGGCGGAGGGATCGAGAATCGCCACCGTCTGCGCCTGCTGATAGGCGCCGCCTTGAGAGACGAAAGTGATCTGCTCGGCGGCATCAGCCGCGCCGATCCATCCGATTGCGCCGACCAGCCCACAACCCAGTCCAACAGTCCGCCTCATATTCATCCTCGCCTCCTCCAAAGATATCTTTACCGACCGATCGCATCGAGAAACTGATACCAGCCGGCGACCATGCGCACGGCGGGCTCACGCAGCGGATAGAACGGAATTGCCTTCATGCGCCGCGCGTCGAGCAGGCCGACATTGGGCGTCTCGCCGCGCACGAAAGCGGCGAGATAGCGGCCCATCAGGCTCGACATCGCGACGCCGGCGCCGTTGTAACCCACCGAGAACAGCATGCGCTCGTCGAGCCGGCCGATATGCGGCACCGAGTCCAGCGTCATGGCAACGAGGCCCGACCATTTGTATTCGAGCGGGATATCGGCGAGGTCAGGGAAGATGCCGACCATCGCCCTGCGCAAGGCATCGAAAGCGGATTGCGAGTCCTGCTTGCCGAAGGCGCCGCGGCCGCCGAAGATCACGCGGTTGTCGACCATGCGGAACCAGCGCATCATGCGCTTGGTCTCGGTATAGGTTCGCCCGGTCGGCATCAGCTTTCCGGCGAGATTGCGCGGAAGCTTCTCCGTGGCGACCATGGCGCTGCGGAACGGGATCAGGGTGCGTTGCAGATGTGCGATGGCGCCCGTCAGATCCGAATAGCTGTTGGTGGCGATAATCGCCTGCTTGGCGCGCACCGCTCCTCGTGGCGTCTCGGCGACGATACCCTCCTTCTCGCACCGGAGCTTGACGACCGGCGACTCCTGGAAGATCGGCACGCCGCGGCGCGCCACGCCATCGGCAAGCCCCCGCAGATAGTTCAGCGGATGGATGCCGCCCGAGCCGGGATTGAGCACGCCGCCGACAAAGACGTCAGAGCCGGTTTCTTCGCGCACTCCGTGCTTGTCGAGGATGCGGACCTCGGCAGAGCCCATCTCGCGCGTCATCCAGTTGGCCTCGTCGATCGCGGCCTTCAGCGTCGTCTGGTTGTGGGCAGCCTTGACCTGGCCGGTGCGGGTGAGGTTTGCGCTGGCAATGCCGAATTCGGAGACGAGCTCCTCGACCATATCGGTCGATTCATGCGCGATCTCGTACATGCGCTTTGCCATGGCGCGGCCGTGCATGGCGTCGATCTCGCGAAACGACAGGCGGAATTTTGCGGTGATCACGCCGCCATTGCGCCCGCTCGCGCCCCAGCCCGGGCGATTGGCCTCCAGCACGACAGGCAACAGGCCGCTCCTGGCGATGTGGTGTGCCGCGGAGAGCGCCGTGTAGCCGGCTCCGATGATCACCACATCCGCCTGCAACTCGCCCGACAGAACAGGGAATCCGCGGGCCGGCTCCGCCGTGGCTTCCCACAGCGAATTGGCCGATGGCAGCGCGTTCCAGTCCCGTGTCATGCCCGCGCTCACGGAGCTTATGACGCAGGGCCGATGGCGGCGTCGGCAAGCGCCTTCAGCGTCGGATAATGGAAGTCCGGCTTGGTCAGGGTCTCCACGGCGGGAGTGCCGCCGAAGCCGGCAATGCCCTGGCGGCGCTCGATCCAGCACACCTTGTAGCCAAGTTTTCGCGCGATCCCGATGTCATGATACTGGCTCTGCGCCACGTGCAGGATGTCGGACTGCTTGTAGCCGAACGCGGATTGCCGGCCCTTGTTGTAGGCGAAGAATTCCGGGTTGGGCTTCGCCACGCCAGTCTCGTCGGCGCAAACGGTGTCGTCGAACGGATTGCCGAGCGCATGCGCGTAGCAGGACAGGGCGACGCGGTCTGCGTTGGTCATCGCCACGAGACGGAATTTCGTCCGCAGACGCTTCAGCGCCTCGACCGAGTCGGAGAACGGTCCCCAGCGCAGCACCGAGAGCTGGAACACGTCGCAGGACGCATCGTCAGCCGGCAGTCCGAGCTCGGTGGCGAGATGGCGATAGACGTGGAACATCGCTTCGCTGGAGCGCTCGTAATGCCTGTCGCGGCCGCGCTTGTAGGGCTCGAAGATCTGCTCGTCGCTGAACTCGGCCGCCTTCTTGCCCCCGATCTTGCGCACGGCTTCGAGCACGCCGGTTTCGAAATCGATCAAGGTGCCGACGACGTCGAAGGTGAGAACCTTGAAATTGCTGAACGCGGCTTGGGTCGACATGGGCTTCTTCTCTCAGGTTGCAACAAGGCTTCAGTCCACGCGGGGCACGACGATAGTGTCCTCGGGGTGAAGGGTGACGGTGAGACTGCCGCCGAGAGGCGGAATCCGGCTATAGGCTTGGTGATAGCTGGGCTGGCGCAGGCTGAGCGCGATGCCGTCGGCCAGCGCCAGGAAGATGCGCAGGCTCTCGCCCTGGTAGACGATGTCGGTGACCGTGCCGGTCAGGCGGTTGCAGGCGGCATCCTGCGCGCCATCATCGATCAGCAGCTTCTCGCTGTGCACGGCGAGCATCAGGGCGTCACCGTCAGGAATGGCGCGCGCGCTGCGCAGCAAGGCATTGCCGAGCGCGACGCTGGACGCATCGACGCGGCGGACCGGCAGCATTGTCGCTTCCCCGATGAAGCTGGCGACGAAGGAATCGGCGGGGTGATCGTGCAGTCGTTCGGGCTCGTCGATCTGGATCAGCCGGCCGTCCTTCATCACCGCGACGCGGTCGCTCATGGTCAGCGCCTCGCGCTGGTCATGGGTGACGTATATGATGGTGGCCTGGATGCGCTTGTGCAGTGCGCGCAGCTCGATCTGCATGGATTCGCGCAGCTGCTTGTCGAGCGCGGAAAGCGGCTCGTCCATCAGGATCAGCCGCGGCTCGAAGATCATGGCGCGCGCCAGCGCCACGCGCTGGCGCTGGCCGCCGGAGAGCTGGGCGATGCCGCGCTCTTCGTAGCCGGCAAGGCCGACCATCGACAGCGCCGCGCGCACCTTGTCGGGCCAGCTCGCTTTCGGCAAACGCCGCGCGTGCAAGGGAAAGGCCACATTCTCGCCGACGCTCATATGCGGAAACAGCGCGTAGTTCTGGAACACGACGCCGATGTCGCGCTTGTGCGGCGGCATGTACGTGACATCGCGGCCACCGAACAGGATCGTGCCTGACGTCGGCAGGATGAAGCCGCCCAGAATGCCGAGCAGGGTGGTCTTGCCGGAACCGGACGGACCGAGCAGCGAAACGAACTCGCCGGCGGCAACGTTGAGGGACACGTGGTCGAGAGCGCGGACGGCGCCATAGGCCTTGCTCGCGGACCTGATCTCGACGCTTTCCGCTCGTTTGTCCAACGATCGCCCTCGCCATGTCCCTCGACGGCGTGCCTCACTGCGCGCCATAAGCCTGCTTTATAGACAGAGGAGCTGACACACTCGCGGTCGAAGCGTGCACTGCACCATCTTCTCTCTCGCAAGCCCTGTCTTCAGGCTGCAATGGCAATGACACCAGACTTGGCAAAATCCGGCAATTGCCAAATTCTCACTGCGCTCATAACATGGCGTTATGCCCGAGCTGCGCCGGATGCTGCCCTCAAGTAACGCCCTGTTCGTCTTCGACGCAGCGGCGCGCAATGGCAGCTTCACGGCCGCCGCCGCCGAACTGAATGTCACGCAGCCGGCAGTGAGCCGCATGCTCGGGCAATTCGAGGAGCATCTCGGCGTGCGCCTGTTCGACCGCAAGGCGGGACGCGCGGTGCTCACCGAAGAAGGCGAACTGCTCTATCGACGCGTGCTCGAGGGCTTTCGCAGCATCGAGACCGGCCTTACCGAGATTGAGCGCCGTCGCAGGGGCACGGAGACCGTGACGCTGTCGGTCTCCTCGGCATTCACCACGCATTGGCTGATGCCGCGCATCGACAAGCTGCAGAAGCAATTTCCGCAGGTCGATTTGCGCTTCCAGCTCATCTCCGGCGCACTACGCGGAGCGGTAGAGAACGTCGATCTCGGCATGCGCTTCCGCGACCGCGACGAGCCGTCCTCGGGCGGCACACTGGTCATGAAGGAAGTGATGCTGCCGATGTGCAGTCCTACTTATCTCGGCGAGACCGAGGCCATGGAAGGCAACACCATCATTCGTCTCGCCGAGACGCCGGGCGACTGGGCCGCGGATTACGCCTCGCTCCTTACCGGGCGCCGCGGCGCGGCCAAGGCGCTGAGCTTCACCGATTATGCCGTCGTGGTGCAGGCCGCGCTGCTCGGCCAGGGCATTGCGCTCGGCTGGCTGACCGTGGCCTCTCATTGGCTCCTGACCGGGGCGCTGGTGCCCGCCTCCGACACACTCGCCACGACGCGCCGCATCTGCGAGTTCCTGCCGCCGCGCAACCGGCCGATGCGCCCCGTCGCCGCCGAGATCCGCGACTGGATCATCGCGCAGATGAAAAACGAGATCGCCGCGATTGACCGTCTCTATCCGAAGCTCGGCTTGATGTCGGCGTGCTATTGATGGTTCAGGGTCGTCGCAACTGGCCAATCACATCCGGTTTGACTAGGATGCCGCCCTCCCCTTCCCGTCGATGCGAGATCCTCCCGTGGCCAAAACAAAAACCGTGTCCAAAAAATCCGGCAACATCTTCATCGGCATCGGCGGCTGGACCTTCGAGCCCTGGCGCGGCGTGTTCTACCCGGAGAAGCTGACGCAGGCGAAAGAACTGTCCTACGCGGCCTCAAAGCTGACCTCGATCGAGATCAACGGCACCTATTACGGCTCGCAGAAGCCGGAGAGTTTTCGCAAATGGGCAAGCGAAGTGCCTGATGGTTTTGTGTTCTCGGTGAAGGGACCGCGCTTTGCCACCAACCGCCGCGTGCTCGCCGAGGCCGGCGATTCCATCAAGCGGTTCTATGATTCCGGCGTGCTGGAACTCGGCGATCATCTCGGGCCCGTACTGTGGCAGTTCGCACCGACTAAGAAATTCGACGGCGCCGATTTCGGCAAGTTCCTCGAGCTGCTGCCGCGCAAACTCGAGGGCCGCGCGTTGCGCCATGTCGTGGAAGTGCGGCACGACAGCTTCTGCACGCCTGATTTCGTCGCGTTGATCCGCGAGTTCGAAACGCCCGTGGTGTTCGCCGAGCACGGCAAATATCCTGCCATCGCCGATGTCGCCGGCGATTTTGTCTATGCGCGCTTGCAGAAGGGCAATGACGAGATCAAGACCTGCTATCCACCGAAGCAGCTGGATGCCTGGGCCGAGCGCTTCAAGGCCTGGGCCGCGGGCGGCGAACCCGACGACCTGCCGAAAGTTGACAAGAGCAAGCCGAAGAAAGAACCGCGCGACGTGTTCGCCTATGTCATTCACGAGGGCAAGGTGCGCGCGCCGCACGGCGCCATGGAACTGATCGCGCGGGTGAGCTGAGGAAGTCGATGGCCAAGGCGAAGAAGCTCTTCACCATCGGCTATGAGCAGACGCCGCCCAAGGCCGTGCTGGACGAACTGGAGCAGGCCGGCGTCAAGCTCGTTGTCGACGTGCGGGCGGTGACGTCCTCGCGACGGCCGGGCTTTTCCAAGAAGCAACTCGCTGCAGGGCTCGATGAGCGCGGCATCGCCTAAGTTCATCTCGCTGGCCTCGGCACTCCCAAGGAAGGTCGGCTCGCGGCCCGCAGCGGCCAATACGACGTGCTGGAGAAGGTCTTCTCAAAGCATTTGAAGACGCCTGAAGCGCGCGAACAGATGGACGAGCTCTCGGCACTGGTGAAGAAAGCCGGCCCCGTCTGCCTGCTCTGCTACGAGCGCGACCACACCCATTGCCACCGGCAGATGATCGCGGAGATCATCGAGGAGCGCGACGGCGTGGCGGTGACGAATTTGGCGGGACGGCAGGTCTAGCTGCCGTTGTCGCGGGAGAAGACGAGACGACGACTTTATCCGTAGCCGTCGTCCTGAGGTGGCCGCTTCTTCAGCGGCCCTCGAAGCACGACGGCGTGACACTGACGCCGCGACATTTCGGCCGTGCATCCTTCGAGGCTCGCAAGGGCTCGCACCTCAGGATGACGGGGAAAGAGCATCTACCCCTGCCCAGCCAGCCTGAACGTCCCCTCCATCATCTGCACGCTGGCACCGCCGACATGCGCGGAGACGATCTTGCCATCCTGCTTGACGACGCGGGTCTGGAGGATGCTGGGCCGGCCCATGTCGAAGCCCTGGCCGACGGTGAGTTTCAATTCGCCGTCGCTGACCGGATCCAGATCGGCGAACAGCGCGGCCGCTGCGACCGTGGCGCTGCCGGTTGCGGGATCCTCGTTGATGCCGCTGGCGCCGCGCATGAACATGCGCGCCTGCCGATCGCACGGCGCCTCCGCCGCCGGCACGTCGCGGGTATAGAACCACACGGAGCGGGCACCGTCGCGCGGCAAGAGCTTGCCGTAGGCCGCAGCGTCGGGCCGGGCACGCTTCAGCGCCTCGCGCGAATGCAGCTCCATCACCAGGAACGCATTTCCGACGGTGACGACGTGAGGCGCGTGGTTGTCGGTCTTGATGTCGTCTGCATCAAGCGAGATGCAGCTCGCGGCTTCAGCCGGTGACAGCGGAGCATACCGCGCAAGCGGCTGCGGTGCGGTGAGCTCGGTTCTGATCACCCTTCCCTGCTCTCGCACGATATCAACAGGCACGAGGCCCGCCTTCTCCTCGAACACGAGGCGCGGCTTCGGCTCCTTCATCATCGAGGCCAGCACGAAGGCGGTGCCGACATTGGGATGGCCGGCAAAGGCGATCTCCAGCACCGGCGTGAAAATGCGCACCTCTGCGTCGTTCGCCTTGTCGCGTGGCGGCAGCACGAAGGTCGTCTCGGAATAGTTGAACTCGGTCGCGATCGCCTGCATCTGCTGCGTGGAGAGGCCGTCAGCGTCAAGCACCACGGCGAGCTGGTTGCCGCCGAAGGCGCGGTCGGTGAACACGTCGACGGTGACATAGCGGCGCTGCATGGCATTTCCTCACGCAAATGGCGGCCGCGATCGGCCGCTTCGCGCAGCACTCTACAGGTGCGCAACATCGCCCGTCATGCCCCAAAATTCGGTGCAATCGGAGCAATCATCAAAGCGCGTCAGAAACGGAAGAGTGGCCGCGGCGAGGCCAGCAGTTGCGCGCGCTCGCGCGCATCGGCGATGAGCGTGTCGAGAAATTGCCGGTTCTTCGCGAAGGTCTGCGTCGCCTCGAACTGCGTGTGCGGCCAGTCGCTGCCCCAGAGCAGACGATCGAGGTCGTAGGCACTGCGCAGCAGCGGATAGGCTTCCCTGGCAAAGCTCTCGCCGGACGGACCGTTGCGATAAGGCGCCGAGATCTTGACCCATACGTTCCGCGTCGCACCGAATTTCAGCACCGACTGAAATCCGGGATCGGTGACGCCCAGCTTTGGATCCGGCAACGCGTAGTGATCGAGCACGACCGGGACGCCGCGATCGAGCAATTGCGGCACGAGCACAGCGAGATCAGCGGCGTTGCGCTGGATCTCGACTTGCCAGCTCATCGCCTTGACGTGCCCGAGCAATGCTTTCCATTCGCTCGCCGCAAGGTCCGGCAACGGCTGGCCGACGAGATTAAGACGAATGCCGACCACGCCGGCGCGATCGAGCCCACGCAGTTCGTCTGCGGAGACGGCGGGATCGACGACCGCAATGCCGCGCAGGCGCCCGCCCGTCTGTTTCAGACAATCGACGAGATAGGAATTCTCGGTACCGAGAAAGCTCGGCTGCACCAGCACGCCATTGGTCATGCCGTTGCGGTCGAGTTGCTCGAGATAGAGCGACAGCGGCGCGTCGTAATCGGGCGCATAGCGCCGGCCCGGCGCGAGTTTCAATCCGCGATGAAAGACGTGGGCATGGGTGTCGATCTCGGGCAAGGCCGCCTCACTCCTGGCTGTGGTCGCGACCAGAGTTGCCAGCGATGCGAGACCCGCACCAAATTGTCGGCGCGTCAGGCCGCGCTGGGGCAGTGTCATGGTCGTTGTTCCTCATTTACAGTCAGGCGTGGGTTGCCGCCGTCTGCTCGAACACCTTGCCGCGGGTTTCCGGCAGCAGCAGCACCGCGATCAGCACCAGCGAATAGGCAAACGCCGCGTCGATGCCGATCGCGGGCCCGAGGCCGATGCGGTCGCTGAGAAAGCCGACCAGGAAGGGAAATGCGGCGGAGACGACGCGGCCGAAATTGTAGCAGAAGCCCACACCGGTGCCGCGCACGCCGGCCGGATAGAGCTCGCTGAACAGCGCCGCCATGCTCGCGGGGATTCCGGCCGAGAAGAAGCCGAGCGGAAATCCGAGTACCAGCATCTGGCCATTGGTTAGGGGTACGAAGATATAGACCAGCACGGTGGCGATACATGCGGCGGCAAAGAACGCGACATTGGCCCTGCGCCCGACCCGGTCGCTGATGAAACCGCTCGCGACGCAGCCGCAGAAGAAAGCGACGATGATAACGGCAAGATAGAAGCTGGAGCCGAGCACCGAGAGATGCCGCACCTCCCGCAAGAAGGTCGGCAGGAACGTCGTCAGCGCGGCATAACCGCCATGCGCGCCGATGCCGAAGAGACCGCCGACCAAGGTCGAGCGCAGCACATCACGGTGGAAGATGCCGGACAGCGTAGCGAGGAACGGTGCCTCGGCTTCCCTAGCAATCGCGCGCGGCGGCTCCTTCAAGCCACGGCGGATGAAAATGATGAGCAGCGCCGGCAGCAGCCCGATCGCAAACAGGATCCGCCAGCCGAGATCCGCCGGCGCATAGGTGAACACCAGCGCCGACAGCAGCACCGCGGCGCCCCAGCCGACCGCCCAGGCGCTCTGCACCGAGCCGAGCGCCTTGCCGCGATGTTGGGGGCGGATGATCTCGGCCATCAGCACCGCGCCGCAGGCCCATTCGGCGCCAAAACCGAGGCCTTGGATGGCCTTGAGCACCAGAAGCTGGGTGTAGCTCATCGCGAATGCGCAGGCGAAAGTCGCGAGTGCGAATGTGGCCACCGTGATCTGGAGCGCCTTGACGCGGCCAAAGCGGTCGCCGAGCGCACCACCGAGCCAGCCGCCGAACGCGCCGAAAAACAGCGTGACCGAGCCGAGCAGGCCCGCGTCGGCCTTGCTGATGCCGAAGGCCGCGATCAGCGCAGGGATGGCAAGACCGAACATCTGGACGTCGAGCGCATCCAGCGCCCAGCCGCCAAAGCTTGCCCAGAACGTCCGCCGCTCCAGCGGCGAGCTCTCACTGTACCAGTTCGACATGTTTCCTACCCCTGTACGCGTTATTGTTTGACGTCGTTGAAAGTCGCGCTCACCTGATCTCGGCGTGATAGCGGAAGCGATCCGCCGGCCCGCGCGAGCGGCGCCATTCGATCGGCTGTCGCTCCAGATCGAACGCAAGGCGCTCGATCACGATCAGCGGTGCATGAGCCTCGAGCCGCAATAGCCGCGCCTGCATCTCGTTCGCGGTCTCCACCGTCAGGATTTCCTCGGCGGAGACGACCACCTCGCCGCAGCGCTCCTCGTAGAGCGGATACAGCAAGTCGCCGAACTCGGCGGTGTCGATCTCGAGAATCTTTGCGAAGCGCGATTGCTGGAGCCAAATCTCTTCGGCCAGCAACGGCACATCGTCGATCAAGCGCAGGCGCGACAGGCTGATGACGGGCTCGCCGACCGGAATGCGCAGCGCCGATGCCACGGCCGACGTCGCGGGGACGCTCTTGCGCCTGAGGATACGGCTCTTCGGCACGCGCCGCTCGCCGCTCTCGGACTGGAAGCGGAAGAACCGGAACAGTGAGGAATTGAAGCGCGCCCGCCGCACGAAAGTGCCGCGGCCCTGCTGACGCTCCAGCACGGCGTCGGCAACGAGCTGGTCGATCGCCTTGCGCACGGTGCCGATCGCGACGCCGTAATGGGCGCCGAGCTCGGCTTCCGAGGGGATCGGCTCGCCCGGGCGCCATTCATTGCGATTGATCCGCGCGGCGAGGTCGTCACGCAGGCGCTGGTAGCGTGGCAGGCGGTCGTCGCGAGAGGCTGAATTCATATAGTCATATAGATGACTGGATGAATCAGGAGTCAAGCGCTACTATAATACCTACAACGAATGGAAAGCGAGGTCGGACCGAGCGTCTCCGCCAGCCCGGCCTCGCCTCGTCGCAAGAGTCAGTTCCTGGTCTTCGGCATGCAGGGCGGCTCCTTGTAGGGCGCCGAGGCATAGGCGCCCTCTGCCGGTGCCCTGACGCAATCCACCGTCGTATGAACTGCAGCGCGGCGCGCAGGCGCAACGTCGCGAGCGGCAGCCGACTGGCTTTGATAGACGGAAGCGGCGATCAAGGCCGAAACAAGAGTCAATCGGGTCATGGGTTTTCTCCGCGTGACATCAGGAAGCCGAGGAGTTTCGGCGTCCTGAATGCAGGAGCGGAGAGCGCGCGGAGATATTTCAGCGCCCGCCTTCAAAGAAACGCGAGCAGTCCCCTCATCCCAGTTGAAACACGGCAACCGGCTGCTCGTAACCGCGCACGGTGACCTCGCCGAGCGCGACCGCATCCCCAACGTCATCGCCGAGCGCCTCGCGCACGGACGCGGAGATCAGGAGCTGGGAGCCGAACTCCTTGTTCAACGCTTCCAGGCGCGAGGCGAAGTTCACGGTGTCGCCGATGACCGTGTACTCCTTGCGTCGCGGCGAGCCGATATTGCCGGCGACGACCTCGCCGAAATGGATGCCGATACCGATCCGCAGCGGCCAGCTCGTCTGCGCGTTGATGTGATCCATCGCCGTCAGCATGTCGCGGCCGGCAGCGACCGCGCGATGGGCGGCATCGGAGGCTTCGAGCGGCGCGCCGAACAGCGCCAGGAACCCGTCGCCGAGAAACTTGTTCACGATGCCGCCATGGCGGTCGAGGATATCGACCAGCACCGCGAAGGCGCCGTCGAGCCTATCGACCACCTCCTGCGGCGTGCGCGTCTGGGCGCCTGCCGTGAAGCCGCGGAAATCGACGAACATCACGGCGACACGGCGGAGATCGCCGGCAACGGTGGTGCCCTCGGCCATCAGCCGCTCGACCACCTGCGGCGAGACGTGCTGACCGAACAAATTGGTCACCCGATCGCGCGCGGTGGCCGCCGCGATGCTCGCGGCAAATTGCCGACGCAGTTGCGCGCCGACCGAGCCCGCCAGCACGCCGCAGACCAGGATGACGGTGCTGCGCACGGCGTGGAAGTAGATCAAGTGTTCGCCGGTGTCGCTGGCCGAATTGTAGTACAGCGCAACCGCCAGAAGTTCGGCGCCGGCGACGAACCCCGTGAAGGTGGACAGCCAGAAGTCGAGCCGCAGCGTCGAAAGAATGACGAAGATGAAATAGACCAGCGGCAACACGAAGCCGAGCGCGGGCCCCGCGCCCATGCTGCGGATCTGCAGGATCAGGATGAGCGTCGGCAGCGAGGTTTCGATAGTTGCGCCGATATAGCGCCTGACGACCGGCAGGTCGCGATCGAGCTCGAGGTTTCGCTTGATCTGGCCGTGAACCCACGCCTCGAACAACAGGAAACCTGCCACGAGGGCGTATTCCCGGGTCATGCCCTCCGTCCCGTGCCAGATCCGGTTCACGATGGCAGGATCGACCACGAAGGTTGCGGTGAGCAGGACGATCATGACCAGGCCGGTGGCGATCAGCGCCTTCACGCGCAGCAGCTCGGTGCGCAGCACTTCGCGCGTCAGCTCGCGCTCGAACTCCTCCGACAAGACGGCCTTCTGCCGGGCTTTCCCATCCGCAAAGCTGACCATTTCTCCCCCTCGTTTCAGGGGCAGTCTGCCTCAATCCAGCGTGCGGCGGAAGCGTGTCACGGCGACGGTCATGGCGACCAGCATCAGGATGGCAAGGGCAGCGGCATCGAAGCGCAGGTTCGGCATGGACGCGCCCTTCAGCATGATGGCACGCACGATGCGCAGATAGTGCGTCAACGGCAGGCATTCGCCGAGATATTGCGCCCAGGCCGGCATGCCCGCGAACGGGAACATGAAGCCGGACAACAGCAGGCTCGGCAGGAAGAACATGAACGACATCTGTATCGCCTGCAGTTGGTTCTGGGCGATGGTGGAGAACGTGTAGCCGATCGCGAGGTTTGCGGCGATGAAAAGGGTCGAGAGAGCGGCCAGCAGGAGCAGATTGCCGAGCACCGGCACGCCGAACAGGAACACGCCGATATTGACGATCAGGAAAGCCTGGATGAAGCCGACCAGGATGTAGGGAACGATCTTGCCGAGCATCACCTCGACCGGCTTGATTGGCATCGACAACAGGCTCTCCATGGTGCCGCGCTCGATCTCGCGCGTCACCGACAGCGCCGTGAAGATCAACATCGTCATGGTGAGAATGGTGCCGACCAGGCCCGGCACGATGTTGAGCCGCGATTCCGCCGCCGGATTATAGCGCGCATGCGCCCGGATCTCGAACGGCGGGGCCGGCGCTTCGCCGATATAGAGATCGTGCTGCAGCGCGGTCTGCACGATCATTCCGAGCGAGCCGAGCGCCGAGTTGGCGGCGACCGGATCGGACGCATCCGCGGCGACCAGCAGCGCCGGTCTGTCGCCGCGGCGCACCGCCCGTTCGAAGCCACGCGGGATCTCGACGCCGAACAGCACCTTGCCGGACTTCAGCAGATTGTCGAATTCCTCGACGTCGTGCACTTCATAGACGAAGCGGAAATAGGCGGTATTCTCCAGGGCCTTCAGGACCGAGCGGGCGAGATCGGAGTCCTCCTGCAGCAGCACCGCGCTCGGCAGATGGTGCGGTGTGGTGTTGATCGCATACCCGAACAAGAGCAGCTGCATCACCGGGATCGCAATGATCATCGCGAACGAGACCCGGTCCCGCCGGAGCTGAATGAATTCCTTCGCCATCATGGCATAGGAGCGGCGCAAGAAGCCGAAGCGGTCGCGGATCTCCGATACGGGACCGGTTGCGCGGATGGTGCTCATTGGAAATTATCCTTCGAGCGGTTCATCAATTCGATGAAGACGTCTTCCAGCGACGGATGCGACTTCTGCCAGTGCAAGCCGTTCTTCTCGCGCCACGGCGCGATGCTGGCTTCGAGCGCCGCAGCGTCGCGGCCGGAGACGTGCAGCGAGGTGCCGAACGGGGCGACCATGTCGACGCCTGGCTTGTGGTCGAGCTCGGCCGCGAGACCGCCCAGTTCGCCAGTGACGGTGTAGGTCGTCAGCGCCGACTTCGCGATCACCTCGTCGACGGTGCCGCGGGCCAGCAGATGGCCATAGGCGATGTAAGCGATCTCGTGGCAGCGCTCGGCTTCGTCCATGTAATGGGTGGAGACAAGCACGGTGAGCCCATCGGCGGCGAGCGCGTGGATCTCGTTCCAGAAATCGCGCCGTGCCTTGGGGTCGACGCCGGCGGTCGGCTCGTCCAGCAGCAACAGTTTCGGATTGGGCAGCGTGCAGGCCCCGAGTGCCAGCCGCTGCTTCCACCCGCCGGAGAGCTCGCCGGCGAGCTGCTCCTCACGGCCCGACAGCCCGAGCCGCTTGATCATCTCGCGTGCGGCACCGCGTGCGTCAGCGAGGCCATAGAGCCGCGCGACGAATTCGAGATTCTCACGCACGGACAGGTCCTGATAGAGACTGAAGCGCTGGGTCATGTAGCCGACCTGGCGCTTGATCTTTTCGGCGTCGCCCAGGATGTCGTAGCCGAGGCAGGTGCCCTCGCCGCTATCGGGCGTCAGCAGGCCGCAGAGGATGCGGATGGTCGTGGTCTTGCCCGAGCCGTTCGGCCCGAGGAAGCCGTAGATCGAGCCGCGTTTCACCTGCATCGACAGATCGTGCACGACCTCGCGGCCGCCGAACGATTTGCTCAGGCCCTTGACGTCGATGGCGATGTCGTTGCCGGCGTTCATCGCTTGTCCGCCACCGGCGTCTTTGGATTGAGATAGACATCGATCGGCTGCCCCACCCGCAAGGCATCGGGCCGCGACGGCCGCGCCTGAATGAGATAGACGAGCTTGTTGCGCTCTTCGAGGCTGTAGATGACCGGCGGGGTGTATTCGGCCGAGGTTGCGATGAAATAGATCTTTGCGGTGAGATCGGCCGCGCAATTGTCGCAGGCGACCCGCACCTCGTCGCCGATCGAGAGTTTCGGGAGCTCCGTTTCCGGCACGAAGAAGCGCAGCTTCATGTTGCCGGGCGGCATGATCGAGAGCACCGGCCGCTGCGCCGCGACCATCTCGCCTTCGCGGAAATAGATCTGCTGGATGGTGCCGGCGACCGGCGCAAAGCCCTTGCGCCGCGCCAGCCGAGTCTCCGAGGTCGCCACCCGCGCTTCGGCAACACGCAAGGCCGAGACAGCGGAATCGAGATTGGCCTGGGTGCCGGCGCCCGTCTTGCTCAGCGAAGCCGCACGATCATAGGTCTGTTGTGCATTCGCCAGCGTCGCCTTGTTCTGGTTGAGATCGGCGAGCTGGAGATCGTCATCGACGGAATAGAGCGCTTCGCCGACCTTGACTTCGTCGCCCTCGCGGACGTTGAGCTTGGTGACCCGGCCGGCTTCGTCCGGACTGACGAAGATCATGTCGGCCTCGACCCAGCCCTGAAAACCGGGGTCGCGCTTCTCCTTGCAACCGGCAAGGCCGGTAGCAAGCGCGGCGGCCAAGATGATTCCAACTATCCTTTGCGACGACGTCATGTCGTCCTCCGTTCGCCAAAAATCAAATCAAGATGGACGCGCAGCATGTCTTTAGCGTCGAGCGGCGCGTGCCGCGCAAACAGGCTCTGCCAGATCACCGCGATGATCGCCGGCGCGACCAGGATCTGCGGATAGCGTGCGAGATTCTTCTGCTGGATCTCGCCGCGGGCAATGCCGAGTTCGATCAGCGCGCCCATGCCGGCCATCCCGCGTGAGACGACCTCGCGGTAGTAAAAGTCGGCCACCGCCGGAAAGCGCGGCCCCTCAGCCACGATCAAGCGGACAAGATCGCCGCGCCGTGTGCCGATCACCTCGTTGATGAAGTTGCCCGCAAACATTTCGATGAGATCGCGCACGGAGCCCGTCGACGGCGGCAACGCGTCGAGCCGCGCCACCACCGGCACGATCACGATGCGCACCAGCTCCTCGAACATGGATTCCTTGTCCTTGAAGTGCAGGTAGATCGTGCCCTTCGCAACTCCTGCGCGCTTGGCGATGTCGTCGAGCCGCGTCGCCGCAAAGCCGCGTGCGATGAATTCCTCCATCGCCGCCTCAACGATGGCCTGACGCCGCTCTGCCGTGCGCTTGGCGCGGCTCGACGCCGGGGCGGCTTCCCCACCCAGCTCGGGCTTCTGATGCGCTGCCTTGGCCGCAGCTGCCGTGATGCGCTTCTTTGTCATGTTTCATTTATGACTGACTAGTCAGTCATAGTCAAATCAGAATTCCAGGTTCGAAAGGAAAAAAGACAGATAGATTAGCGTTGACTAATGCATTAGTGTTTGCTAATTGATGGCGATGATCGAAACTGCTCCACATCCCGTCACTTCCGTGATGCGCGCCCTCGCCGACCCGACCCGCCGCGCCGTGTTCGAGCGCGTGTTCGACAGCAAGGAAATCAGTGTCGCCGAGCTGACGCGCGGCAGCGGGGTGACGCAGGGGGCGATCTCGCAGCACCTGAAATCGTTGAAACAGGCAGGCCTCGTCGCCGAGCGCGCCGAGGGCCGCAACGTCTATTACCGCGCCGCCCCGCAGGGACTCGAACCGCTGGTCACCTGGATGGACCATTACGGCGTGTTCTGGCGGGAGCGCTTCCAGAATCTGCGTGACCTCTTGAAGGAGATCGATCCGTGAGTGCTGCTGCGTTGAAAGCCGAGACCAAGGACATCGTCATCGACGAGGTGCTCCCTCATGCGCCGGAGACGGTCTGGAAAGTGCTGACCAGCGCGCAGCTGATCGCACGATGGCTGATGAAGCCGACCGGTTTCGAAGCCGTGGAAGGCAAGGCCTTCACGTTCCAGACCACGCCGGGTGGCAACTGGGATGGCGTCATTCATTGCCGCGTTCTTGAGGTCGTGACGAACCGGCGACTCGCTTACGCCTGGAAAGGCGGCGATGCGCGCAATACCGGATATGGCGCGCCGCTCGACACCGTCGTGACCTGGTCCCTCGCCCCCGTCGAAGCCGGCACGCGCGTCCAGCTGGTTCATGCCGGCTTCGTGCTGCCGAGGAACGAGACCGCCTACACCGGCATGAGCGGCGGCTGGAAGAAGGTCATCCGGCAGCTCGACGAGATCAGCGGCGAAAACGGTTAAGGAGCGAGCACGATGGACAAGCCCTATACCGGCGGCTGCGCCTGCGGCGCGATCCGCTATTCGATCGCCGGCGAACCGCTGTTCAGCAATCACTGCCAGTGCCGGGACTGCCAGCGTGAAAGCGGCACCGGCCACGGCTCCTATGCCACCTTCGCCCGCGCCGGAGTCACCGTGACCGGCGACGCCAAAACATGGGACATGATTGGCGACAGCGGTAATGTGAAGACGCGCGCCTTCTGCCCCGAGTGCGGCCTGGCCGTCTACATGACCTTCGCCGCCATGCCCGACATCTTCACCATCCGCGCCGCGAGCCTCGACGAGCCCGCCCGCTACAAGCCGCAGGTGGTCACCTACGCCGTGCGCGGGTATGACTGGGACCATCTCGATTCCGGCTTGACGAAATTCGAGACGATGCCGCCGGGCTGAGGCGAAGGAATCTTGTTTTGACGCGTTTTCTTGACGCGAACCGGTATCCACTTCGCTCGATAACGCTTTAGCCAAAGTCGAGTACCATGCGGCCGTCGATCTTGCCGGCCTTCATCCGGTCGAACACCTCGTTGATCCCAGCGAGCGGCACCTTCGCCACCTCCGCCTTGACCTTGCCGTCGGCAGCGAACGCGATGGCTTCGTCGAGATCCCGGCGGGTGCCGACAATGGAGCCGCGCACGGTGATGCGCTTCAGTACGACGTCGAAGATCGGCGTCGGGAATTCGCCCGGCGGCAGGCCGACGAGGCTGACGGTGCCCTTCCGGCGCACCATCTTCAGCGCCTGGGCAAAGGCAGCAGTCGATACCGCCGTCACCAGCACGCCGTGCGCCCCGCCGCCGGTCGCGGCCAGCACCTTGTCCACGGCCCCGTCTGCCAGCGCATTGACCGCGAGATCGGCACCGGTCTCACGCGCAAGCACGAGCTTGTCCTCGGCGATGTCGATGGCTGCGACCTTGAGTCCCATCGCCTTGGCGTACTGGATCGCGACGTGGCCGAGCCCGCCGACGCCCGAGATCACGACCCACTCGCCGGGCCTTGCCTCCGTCTCCTTCAATCCCTTGTAGGTGGTGACGCCAGCGCACAGGATCGGCGCAATGGCGGCGAAATCGACTGTCGCCGGCAGCTTTGCCGCGAACGCAGCGGAGGCGATGACATACTCGGCAAAGCCACCGTTCACGCTGTAGCCGGTGTTGTGCTGGTGCTCGCACAACGTCTCCCAGCCGGTCTCGCAATATTCGCAGGACATGCAGGCATCGTGCAGCCAGGCCACGCCCACGGCATCGCCGACTTTCAGATTCTTCACGCCGGGCCCGAGCGCGGCGACGATGCCGGCGACTTCATGCCCGGGAATGAAGGGTGGAACCGGCTTCACCGGCCAGTCGCCGGAGGCGGCGTGCAGATCGGTGTGACAGACGCCGCAGGCCTTCACCTTGACCAGCACCTCGCCCGGACCGGGCTGCGGCACCGGCACGTCCTCGATCACGAGCGGCTTGCCGAATTGTCTGACGACGGCGGCTTTCATGGTCGGCATCTGTCTGCTCCTTTGCATTGCGCGAGCAGACTAGCGAAGCCACACAGCCCCCGTTTGATTGGGGTCAAACCGCACAAAGTTTGCGCAAGCGACCGCGATCACGACGCCGCGATGTGTGCGGCGTCAACTATGGAACCTCAAGCCATCGACGATCTTGTCGATCACCTTGCGTTCGGCGCGCATGGCGATGCCGACCAGATTGAGATCAGCGCGCGCAACTGCCCTCACCGCTTCGCGATTGGCGGCATCATGCGTGGTCTTGAAAATGTCCTCGGTATAGATCGCCGGCGTGACGTTGCGCGTGAGCGCACGATCGAGCGCGCGCGACAAAGCCGGACCATCCGCGCCGTAGATCAGGATCGGTTGACCGATCAGAGCAAGGTATTTCGTCGCCGAGGCATCCTCATAGGCCTCGCCGATGCACTCCGGAAAGCCAGCGGCAATTCCGCTCGTCAGGAACGATGCGACATTGAGCTTCTGCCAGGCTTCGAGATCGTTGCGAATGACAACGGCAATCTTGGTGTCGAACTGCATGAATTCTCCCAACACTTCCAACCGCCGGGAAAGAAACGAAGATTTCTCTCATGCCGACGGCGGATGCGAACGTAACCCGGGTTGCCCTATCGATCACAGCTCGGAAATTTCAATGGTGATTTGACCGGCCGCGCTTCTCCTCGCTGACCAAGTCGGGTATATGTCGGCACTCTGTCACTGAACTGTCATAAACCTTCGATGTCCGAAACTGGCGCGATCAAACGAGCCCTCGATCCGTTGCAGCGGCTTGCGAAGGCCAACGGCCATTCGATCCCGGACGACACGAAGAAATTCACTGGCTTCGGCGTTCCAGTTCCCGCCGAGACGTCCGGTTCCGCACGCGCTGACAACGAATCTTCTCGCAACGAATCTTCTCGGATCGCCGACGAAGCTCGCGCGGAGACGATTGCGCCGGAAACCACGCCTTCCCACCATGCCACGCCGCACGCCACCGAAATCGAGCTCAAGCTGCTTGTCGACGCCGGTCGCCTCGCCGATTTCGGCAACGCGCCTGTCATCGTCGCCAACGCGCGCAACAAGGGCTCACGCAAGCACCTCCGGGCCGTCTACTACGATACGTCCAAGCGTGTGATTCAACGGAACGGACTGAGCTTTCGGGTCCGTCAGAGCGGTTCGCGTTTCACCCAAACGGTGAAGACCGAATCCGGCAACGATCCGCTGCGGCGCGGCGAATGGGAGGCGAGCGTGCCTTCTTTTGAGCCCGATCTCGCGCTGGCGCTGCCTTTCCTTCCGGAGAAGCTGTGTGCGGATCTCGCGCGCCGTCCGCTCGAAGCGATCTTCAGCACCGACATTCACAGGCATCAACGCGTCATCGACCTGCCGTCGGGCACGATCGAGGTCGCCTTCGACCAGGGCCATCTGACCGCCGGCGATCGGTCGCTTCAAGTCAGCGAGATCGAGCTCGAGCTCAAGGCAGGCAGCCCGTCCGCCATCTGGGAGCTTGCGCTGCGGCTCGCCGAGCATGGGCCGGTCAGGCCCTCCATTCGCGGCAAGTCGACGCGCGGGTTCGAGCTCGCGGCCGGCACCTCGCCGGTCGTCAAGAAGCCGCGCAAGCTTCGGCTCGACCCGTCCTCGTCGCTCGACGAGACATTCGCCGCGATCCTGCGCGCCTGTCTGCTGCATCTGCTCCAGTCGATCCCGGCCGCCGAGGACGGACGCGATCCCGAGGGCATTCACCAGCTTCGCGTCGCGCTGCGTCGCCTGCGATCCGCGCTGGACCTGATGCGATCGGTGGTGTCGCTCAGCAAGCTCGACCTGCTGCGGTCGGAGGCGAAATGGCTGGCACAGAATCTCTCGCCTGCGCGCGATTGGGACGTGTTTCAGCAAGACACCTTGCGCGTCGTCGCGAATGGCTGCCCTTCGATCGCTGGCTTCGACGCCCTTCAAGCCGCCGTCGCGCAGCGTCGGACCGCCAGCTATGACACGGTGCGCCAGGTGCTGGCGGATCGCCGCACGTCGCTTTTCCTGATCGGTCTTGGCGGCTGGATCGAGGCACGCGGCTGGCGCAGCGACATCGCGCCGGAGCATCTGGCGCAACTCGCCGAGCCCGCCACCAATTTCGCGCAGCGCATCCTGTCGGCGCAGCATGCCAAGGTGCTCAAGCGCGGCCGCCGCTTCAAGTCACGCAGCACGGAAGAGCGGCACCGGGTCCGGCTTGCCGCGAAGAAACTGCGCTACGTCGCCGATTTCCTGCTGCCGCTGTACGGCGAACGAAAATCGGCCAAACGCTTTTCCGGCAAGCTCGCCGAACTGCAACAGCAGCTCGGCATCTACAACGACATGGCGACGACCGCTTCGCTGCTCGCGGACATCGGGACGGAGGCAGGTAGCGGCACCGCCGCGGCCGCAATTGCCGGCTGGCAGGCCCACGCCATGATCGGCGTCGAACCGCGCCTGAACAAGGCGTGGTCGGAATTCGTCAAGACGAAAGTACCCTGGTCGGTCGGAGCCGAAGCCTGATCGAGCGCATCAGCCGGTGATCAACCTTTGGCGTCGCAGGCCCAGGCGCGGATGACGCATTCCTTGCCACCATATTTGTAGCATTCGCGCGTCGCCGCATTGAGCGTGGCCGAGATCTTCGGCTTCACGGCGTAGCCATAGGCGCCGCAGGGATTGGTCATGTCGACCGACATCGCAGCGCAAGCGCGCTTCATCGTCACGGTCGTGCATTCGCCCTTGCACTGCTTCTGCGCGGCGGCACGCGCCTCGTGCTCGGCGTTGTAATCATAGGCCTGGCCGTAAGCGCCGCACTTGCCGACGGCGAATGCACCGGCCGCATGGGCTTCGGTGATGTAACGAGCCCCGGAAACACAAACCGACAGCGCAAAGAAAAACATCGCGCAACGGCGCGCGACGACGTTCGAAGTCATGGAAAACCCTCCCCCCAAGGCAGGTGGCCGGGATTCTAAGCGGCGGTCGTTTCCAGATGGTGAACGGGTGGTTGAAAACGAGGATTCGTAGGGTGGATTAGCGAAGCGTAATCCACGAACTGTGTCACCGCGGAAACAGACGTGGTGGTTACGCCGGCGGACTGCGCTTCGCGCAGCCGCGATCCAACCCGCCCTACGAAGTTACGGCAGCGTCATCCGCGTCGCGCCGCTTCCAGCGCCTGCGGCGTGTCGATGTCGAGAAAGGCACCTTCGCCATCCACGGGCACTTCGGCGACCGCTTCGGTGTGCTTGGCGATCAGGTGTCGCGCGCCGACGTCGCCATCGAGCGTCATGAGCTCCTTGAAGAAACGGCGCGACCACAGCACGGGATTGCCGCGGCGGCCTTCGCTGACGGGCACGACGATCAGATTGCCTCGGTCCGGCGCGAAACTGTCGATGAGGCGGTCGATCAGGCCGGCATCGATCAGCGGCATATCGCCAAGGCAGACCACCGCGCCGTCGCAAGCCTCGGACACGGCCGCGATGCCCGATTTGACCGAGCTCGCGATGCCGCCAGCAAAATCCGGATTCCTGACGAAGCGCACCTTCAGGCCCTGCAGCGCCTGCTCGACCAGCTCGCTCTGGTGGCCGGTGACGACGATCACCTCCGAGGCCCTGGAAGCCAGCGCCTGCTCGGTCGCGATCCGCACCAGCTTCTTGCCGTCGAACTCGGCGAGCAGCTTGTTCGGCCCGCCCATGCGGGTCGAACGGCCTGCTGCAAGCACGATGGCGGCGACCTGGCTGTTGCCCTCGGGCTCGGGTTTTGCGCGCGGCTGCGGGCGCGTCACGATTTCCATCAACAGGCCGCCGACACCCATACCCATCAGCTCGGACCGTGTCACCTTGATGCCGGCGAGCAGCCGCATCAGGACCCAGTCGAAGCCGTTCTCGACCGGCGAGCGCGCGCAGCCCGGCGCGCCCAGCACCGGCACGCCACCGGCGCGCGCGATCAGCAGCAGATTGCCGGGATCGACCGGCATGCCGAAATGCTCGATCTCGCCGCCGATACCGGTGACGGCCGCGGGGATCACGTCGCGGCGGTCGGCGATCGCCGACGCGCCGAACACGATCACCAGCTCGGCGCCAAGGCCGAGCAATTCCTTGATCGCAGCCGACAGCGCATGCTCGTCATGCTGGACCCGCCGCTCCGCGATGATGCTGGCGCCGGCCGGCGCCAGCCGCTCGGCGGTGACGCGCAGCGTCTTGTCGATCACCTTGGACGACAGGCCCGGCAGCAGCGTCGAGACCACGCCGACGCGCTTGATGACGTAGGGCGCGACCGTCAGCACGTCCTTGCCGGCAGCTTTCACCGCCGCGTCGCGCAAATCTCCTCCGACGCCGAACGGAATGATCTTGACGGTACCGACCATCTCGCCTTCGACCACCGGCTTGAACGCCGAGAGCGTGGCGAAGGTGATGGCTTCGTCGATATTGTTGATGCGGTCGACCGCGGCGCGGTCGATCACCAGCACGCCCGGACGCGCGGCGAACAGATTGGCGCGGCCGGTGAAGGCGCGCTCGACATGAATGCCCTCGCCGCCGATCGCAAGCGCGATGCTGGCGGCCGCGACGTCCTCGGACACGTCGCCCGCCTCCATCCGCACCACGACGATGTCCTTGATGCCGGCACGCTCGAGCTGCTCGACCTCGGCGGGACCGATCGTCGTGCCCTTCTTCAGCACCAGCGGACCCTGGCGCAGGGTGTGGACGGTCACCCCGCCGATCGCATCCCTGGGGCTCGCCGGTCCGAACTTCATGCCGCTTCTTCTTTTTCCTTGGGAGGCAGCCGGAGCACCGCCGTGATCTCCGCCATGATCGCCACCGCGATCTCGGCCGGCGAAACCGCACCGATCGCAAGGCCGATCGGCGCGTGAATGCGCGCGATGTCGCTTTCCTTCGCGCCCTGCGCCCGCAGCCGGTCGCCGCGTTTGGCATGCGTTTTCCGCGAGCCGAGCGCGCCGATATAGAAGCAGTTGCGCTCGAAGGCGTGCAGCAGCGCGGGATCATCGATCTTCGGATCATGGGTCACCGCGACGAAGGCGGTGTAGACATCGACGTTCAGCGGCGGCAGCGCGGTGTCGGGCCATTCGGCGACCAGCGGAATGTCGGGGAACCGTTCGGGGCTCGCAAAGGCCGTGCGCGGATCGACCACCGTGACGTCGTAGCCGAGCGAGCGCGCCAGCGGCGCCAGCGCCTGGCTGATATGTACCGCGCCGACGATGACGAGCTTTGCGGTCGGCGCGTAGACGTTGAGGAATAGCTTCTTGCCGCCGACCTCGACATTGGCGCTCTTGCCCATGCGAAGCTGCTTATCCAGCTCGGCGCGCAGCGGATCCTTGGCGAAATCGGCCGCCTTCACCAGGCGCTGCTCGCCGCTCTCGGTATCGGTCACCAAGATCACCGGCCGGCGCGCGGCGCGCTCGGCATTCAGTTCGTGCAGGATTGCGAGCTTCACGGCTAGCCGACCTTCTCGACGAAGACGCGGATGGTGCCGCCGCAGGACAAGCCGACATTCCAGGCGGTCTCGTCGGCGACGCCGAACTCCAGCATCCTGGGCTTGCCGCTCGCGATCACATCCATGGCCTCGGTGACGACGGCGCCCTCGACGCAGCCGCCGGAGACCGAGCCCAGAAACGTGCCCTCGTCGTTGATGACGAGGCTCGAGCCCGCCGGGCGCGGCGCCGAGCCCCAGGTTTCCACGACCGTCGCCAGCGCGACGCCCCGGCCGGCCTTCTGCCAGTCTTCCGCCGCCTTCAGAATATCCTCGTCGCGATCGAGCATGGTGGACCTCTCAAGCTGCGGAGCGGATCAGGCTGCGGTGATGCGGCGGCAGCGGCCGGGAGAGCGTGGCGATCAGCTCCTGGATCGAACTCAAATTATGCACGGGCCGGAATTCGTCAACGTGCGGGAGCATCATTTTGATCCCCTGGGCCTTGGCCTCGAAGCCGCCAAACCTGAGCAGCGGGTTGAGCCAGATCAGCCGCCGGCAGGAGCGGTGCAGCCGGTCCATCTCGAAGGCCAGCTTGGAATCGGCCTCGCGTTCCAGCCCGTCCGAAATCAAGAGCACGATGGCGCCCTGGCTCAGCACGCGCCGCGCCCACAATTTGTTGAAGTTGTGCAGCGAGGCCGAGATCCGCGTTCCCCCGGCCCAGTCCTCGACCGAGGCCGAGCAACTCGCCAGCGCCTCGTCCGGATCGCGCTGGCGCAGCGCGCGTGTCACATTGGTGAGGCGCGTGCCGAACAGGAATACCGAGACGCGCTTGCGTGCGTCGCCGATGGCGTGCAGGAAATGCAGGAACAGGCGGGTGTACTCGCTCATCGAGCCGGAGATGTCGAGCAGCGCCACGATCGGGGCCGGCTTCTCGATCGGCCCGCGACGATGAATGTCGATGATGTCGCCGCCGGTGCGCAAGGAGGCACGCAAGGTGCGGCGGAGGTCGAGCCGCAGGCCGCGCGGATCGGGTTGATGCCGGCGGGTGAGAAGCTCCGCCTGAGGCAGGTGCATCATCTCGATAGCGCGGAGCGCTTCGGTGATTTCGGCGGCGCTCATCTGCGCAAAATCCTTCTTCTGAAGGATTTCCTTGTCGGAGACCGACAGGCGCAGATCCTGCTCCTGATGCTGCGGCGTCTCCGTCATCCGCGGCTGCGACATCGCCTCCTGCACGCGGCGGGCGCCGGCCTGCGGCTTCTTCCTGGCTTCCTCCGGCAGTGGCACCGAATCCAGCATGTGCTTCCATTCCTGCGAGGCGCGGAAGAACAGATTGAAGGCCTGCTTGAAGATCAGTGCGTGCTCGTGGCGCTTGACGAAGATCGCCTCCAGCGTGGTGAAGACGTCGGCGCGGTTGCCGATGTCGATCACTTGCAGCGCGCTCATGGCATCGATCACCGCACCTGGCCCGACCGGCATGCCCGCAGAGCGCAACGCACGGGCGAAGCCGACGATGTTGTCGGCGAATTGCTCGGTCTTTTCAGGCGCGAGATGGTTGATGGCCATGCGTCCACACTCTCAGCCGTCATTCCGGGGCGCGCCCGCTTGGGCGCGAGCTATGATGCGCAATTGCGCATCTGAGAATCCATTCATCCACTGTCCCTGCGGCCCGATGGATTCCGGGCCCGCGCTACGCGCGCACCGGAATGACGAGTTCGTTATGACGCCCGCGCGTCAATTCTCGCTCGTCGCTTCCTTCACCACCTTCTGCAAGGTGTCGCCCTGCATGCGGGTGATGTCGTCCTGGTACTTGAGCAGCGCGCCCAGCGTGTCGCCGACCACTTGCGGGGTCAGCGAGCGGGCATCGAGCTCTGAGAGCGCTGTGGCCCAGTCGATGGTCTCGGCGACCCCTGGCGATTTGTAAAAGTCCTGATCGCGTAGCGCCTGCACGAAACGGACGACCTGCTGCGACAGCTTGGCGGAGATGCCGGGCACGCGCGACTTGACGATCGCAAGCTCGCGCTCGGCGGCGGGATAATCGACCCAGTGATAGAGACAGCGCCGCTTCAGCGCGTCGTGAATCTCGCGGGTGCGGTTGGAGGTGATGATGACGATCGGCGGATGCGGCGCTTTCACGGTCCCGAATTCCGGGATCGTCACCTGGAAGTCGCTGAGGATCTCCAGAAGATAAGCTTCGAAGGCCTCGTCGGCGCGGTCGAGTTCGTCGATCAGCAGCACCGGCGGGCCGGCAACGTCCGGCTCCAGCGCCTGGAGCAGCGGCCGCTTGATCATGTATCGGTCCGCGAAGATGTCGCTCGACAGCTGTTCGCGATCGGTGTCGCCGGCGGCTTCCGCCATCCGGATCGCAATCATCTGCGCGGCGCTGTTCCACTCATAGACGGCGGAGGAGACGTCGAGACCTTCGTAGCATTGCAGGCGGATCAGCTTCCGCCCGAGCGCTGCCGAGAGCACCTTTGCAATCTCGGTCTTGCCGACGCCGGCCTCGCCTTCCAGGAACAGCGGGCGGCCCATGCGCAACGAGAGATACGTCACCGTCGCCAGCGACCGCTCGGCGAGATAGCCGCGCGAGGTCAAGAGTTCGAGCATCGCATCGACCGATGCCGGCAGGGTCGCTGAAGTCATGAAAGCCAGTCTCGCTTACGCCCTCACGGGACAAGTTTGGCCGAGGCGTGAGGTTCACTCACTCCTTGGCGTTGGCGGCATCGAGGGCGCGGCGCGTCAGCACGCCAATCAGATGGGCACGGTACTCGGCGCTGCCATGGATGTCGCTGTTCAGCCCTTCCGCCGGCACCTCGATGCCGTCGAGCACCTTGGATGAGAACCGCTTCTTCAACGCCTCCTCGAAGGCCTCGACGCGGAACACGCCGTTCGAACCGGCTCCGGTGACGGCGACGCGCACGTCCGAGGGACGCCGCGCCACGAAGACGCCGACCAGCGCGTAGCGCGAGGCCTGGTTGCGGAACTTGATGTAGGCGGCCTTCTTGGGCAGCGGGAACATCACCTTGGTGATGATCTCGTCGGCGTCCAGCGCGGTCGAGAACAGGCCCTGGAAATACTCTTCCGCCTTGAGGCGACGCTTGTTGGTGACGATGGTCGCGCCCAGCGCCAGCACGGCGGCAGGATAGTCCGCGGTGGGATCGTTGTTGGCGAGCGAACCGCCGATCGTGCCCTTGTGGCGCACGGCGGGATCGCCGATCTGGCCGGCAAGATCGGCCAGCGCGGGAATCGCCTCGCCGACGATGGCCGAGGTCGCGACCTCGGCATGTTTGGCGGTGGCGCCGATCACCAGCGAGCGGCCCTTCATCTCGATCGTGTTCAGCCCCTCGATATGGGAGAGGTCGACCAGATGCGGCGGGCTGGCCAGCCGCTGCTTCATGACCGGAATCAGCGTGTGACCGCCGGCGATCAGCTTGGCGTCTTCGTTCTTCACCAGGAGATTGGCGGCCTGCCGGACGGTCCCGGGGCGGTGGTATTTGAATTCGTACATGAGGGTGTCCTGATCGCGGGAGGGCGGCGGTTACGCGAGATCCGATTTCGCCATCGCCTTGGCGCCGGCGGCGATCGAGGCAACGATGTTCTGGTAGCCGGTGCAGCGGCAGAGATTGCCTTCCAGTTCTTCCCGGATCGTATGGTCGTCGAGCTCGTGGCCCTTGCGATGGACGATGTCGATCGCGGTCATGATCATGCCGGGCGTGCAGAAGCCGCACTGCAGGCCATGGTGCTCACGAAAGGCTTCCTGCATCGGATGCAGCGGCGCGCCGTCGGCCGCCAAGCCCTCGATGGTCTTGACCTCGTGGCCGTCGGCCATCACCGCCAGTGTGGTGCAGGACTTCACGGCCTTGCCGTCGAGGTGCACGACGCAAGCGCCGCACTGCGAGGTGTCGCAGCCGACATGGGTGCCGGTCAGGCGCAGATTCTCGCGCAGGAATTGCACCAGAAGCGTACGCGGATCGACATTGGCCGTAACAGGATTGCCGTTCACGATGAGGGAGATTTTTGCCATAAGCACTCTCTGTCAGCGCCCCGACGGGTCCCGTCGAAGCGGTTCTTTTTTATAATTATTCCAACCCATCATATGGGCCATTGTCCACTGGGGCAACATCACCCCGGACGCAAGCCGCTATGCCGAAAGACGATAGGTTTCAGCCCTGTACCGCCTTGGCGAAGTTCGCGAAAAACTCGTCGGCCAGCTTCTTGGCGGCGCCGTTGATGAGGCGCTGGCCCAGCTGCGCCAACTTGCCGCCGATCTGGGCCTCCACATCGTAAGAGAGCAGCGTGCCGCCGTCCTTCTCGGCGAGCTTCACGGCCGCGCCACCCTTGGCAAAACCGGCGACGCCGCCCTCGCCCTCGCCCGAGATCTTGTAGCCGTTCGGTGGGTCGAGATCGCTCAGTGTCACCTTGCCCTTGAAGCGCGCAGAGACCGGGCCGACCTTCATCTTGGCCGTGGCGCGAAAGCCGCCGTCGTCGGTCTTCTCCAGCTCCTCGCAGCCGGGGATACAGGCCTTCAGCACTGCGGGATCGTTGAGCTTTTCCCACACGGCCTCGCGCGGCGCTGCGAGCTGGACCTCGCCGTTCATCGTCATGGCCATGGGGCGCCTCCCGGGATCACATCAGAACAATATTGCTCAAGTAACGCACGAAGGCCGCAAAGGAAAGGGTACCTTCGGGTCACGTGCAATGCATATTCGCACTTGCAAAAAGTCTTGCGCGACCCCGTCGGGGATTGGCAGAGCCTGATCATGGTGATTAGGTCCCGCGCAACATGAGCACAGCCCTCTCCCCCCTGCTTGCGCCGATGCTGTCGAGCGCAGCCATGCGCTCCGTCTGCGACGACCGGTCCATGCTCCAGAACATGCTCGATTTCGAGGCAGCCCTGGCAAGGGCCGAAGCCGCGACGGGCGTGATTCCCACCTCCGCGGTGGGCCCGATCGAAGCGGCCTGCAAGGCCGACATCTTCGACATGGCTGCTCTGGCGGAGGCCGCGACCCGATCGGGCAATCTCGCGATTCCCCTGGTCAAAGCTCTGACCGCGAATGTGGCCAAGGCCGATGCCGAGGCCGCGCGCTACGTGCATTGGGGCGCGACCAGCCAGGACGTCATCGACACCGCGACCATGCTGGGCTTGCGCGCCGCGATCGACGCGCTCGACGTCGATCTCGGCCGGGCCATCAAGGGCTTTGCCGCGCTGGCCCGCGCCCATCGCAACACCGCAATGGTCGCGCGGACGTGGCTTCAGCACGCGCTGCCGATGCCGTTCGGCCTGAAGGCCGCGGAATACGCCTCGAGCCTCGCCCGCGCGCGCTGCCGCCTGCGGCGGCTCCGCCGCGAAGGGCTCGCGCTGCAATTCGGCGGTGCCGCCGGCACACTTGCAGCCCTCGGCGACAAAGGTCTCGTCGTAGCCGAACGGCTGGCGCAGGAGTTGAATTTGCCGTTGCCGGAAGCACCCTGGCACACCCATCGCGACCGCATCGCGGAAGCTGCGTCAGCCCTCGCGATTCTCGCCGGAAGCTGCGGCAAGATCGCGCGCGACGTCTCGCTGATGATGCAGACCGATGTCGGCGAGGCGTTCGAACCCGCCGGCGAAGGCCGCGGCGGCTCCTCGACCATGCCGCACAAGCGCAACCCGGTCGCCGCCGCAAGCGCGCTCGGCTGCGCGACGATGGCCCCGCAGCTCGCGGCGACGATTTTTGCGGCCCAAGTGCAGGACCATGAGCGCAGCGCCGGGCCGTGGCACGCGGAATGGCCGACATTGCCGCAACTGATGCTGGTCACGTCAGGCGCGCTTGCCGCCATCGTCGACATCGCCGAAGGGCTGAACGTCGATGCCGCGCGCATGCGCAGCAATCTCGATGCGACGCATGGGCTGATCATGGCGGAGGCGGTCACCTTTGCGCTCGCCGACAGGATCGGCAAGAGCGATGCGCATCATCTCATCGAGGCCGCGAGCAAGCGCGCGGTCGCGGAGAAGAAGCATCTGCGCGAGGTGCTGTCGGTCGATTCACTAGTGACCGCGCATCTGACGCCCGAGAAAATTGCGGCATTGTTCGAGCCGATGGCCTATCAAGGCGCTTCCCAAGCCTTGATCGACCGGCTGCTCGACAGCCTCGATCGCGAATAGAGCAGCCTTGAGCGAGAATAACGGAGACGCCGCATGCCCATGATCGATGCCGACGGTTGCCTGCTCAACGTCTCCGTCGAGGGCCGCGACGGCGGGCCGACCTTGATGCTCTCCAATTCGCTCGGCTGCACCTTGCAAATGTGGGAGCCGCAGATGAAGGCGCTGACGCAGGTGTTCCGCGTCATCCGCTACGACCGCCGCGGCCACGGCAAGTCCAACGTCCCGCCCGGCCCCTACACGATGGAGCGTTTCGGCCGCGACGTGCTGGCGATCCTCGACGATCTGAACATCGAGAAGGTGCATTGGTGCGGCCTGTCGATGGGCGGCATGGTCGGTCAATGGCTGGGCGCCAATGCGCCTGAGCGGTTCGGCAAGCTCATCCTCGCCAACACCTCCTGCTACTACGCCGAGCCGACCAAATGGCTGGAGCGCATCGACGCGGTGAAGAAGGGCGGCATCGCAGCGGTTGCCGACGGCGTGATCGCCGGCTGGCTGACCCAGGATTTCCGTGAGCGCGCACCCGAGATCACGGCGAAGATGAAATCGATGCTGCTCGCGACCCCGGTCGAGGGCTATCTCGCCTGCTGCGAGGCGCTGTCGACGCTCGATCAGCGGGCGCTGCTGCCCAAGATCAAGAGCCCGACCCTGGTGATTGCCGGCCGCCACGACGTGGCGACGCCGATCGCGGCCGGCGAGTTGATCCGCTCGAACATTCCCGGCGCCAGCATGACCATCATCGACGCCGCCCATATTTCCAATGTCGAGCAGCCGCACGCATTCACCGATGCGGTGGTGGGATTCTTGACGCAACGCTGATCTCATAAACACCGGAAGGATACAGGCATGGACGACCAGAAGCGCCGCGATGCCGGCATGACCGTGCGCCGAAAAGTGCTGGGCAATGCCTGGGTCGACAAATCGATCGCGAATCGCAACGCGTTCAACACCGACTTTCAGGACATGATCACCCGCTACGCCTGGGGCGAGATCTGGACGCGGCCGCATTTCGACGAACGCACGCGGCGCGTGCTGGTGATCGGCACGATGGTCGCGCTCGGACAATGGGACGAATTCCGCCTGCACGTCCGCGCGGCGCTGGCCGAGGGCGGCTTCACTCCCGACGACATCAAGGAGATCTTGCTGCAGCAGGCGATCTATTGCGGCGTTCCGGCCGCGAACCACGCCGTCAAGGAAGCCTCAGCGATTGTGCAGGAGCTCGGCCTCATCAAAGGCTAGCGGCCCGGTATCTTCGACGTCGACGGTCTTCGGCGCTGCCGCCGGCCGCTCGATCACCAGCACGATTGCGGCACCGAGCAGCAGCAGCAGCTCGGTGGCGTGGAGCCGAAGCGCGGCCATCTCGCCGACCTTCGAGGCCATCACCATGCTCGCGAACGAGATCACGCTGCCGATCGCGAGCGCAATTCCGAGCGCCTCGTCGCTCGCTCCGCTCTTGCGGGTGCGCGGAATGGCCAGCATCGCCAGATATATTGCAAAGAACGCCACCACCGTCAGACGTCCGAGCGCGAGCAGCCAGGCCGCGCGCACCGTGCTCATTCCGGACATCTGAAGCTGGTCGCTGAGAAAGAGTGCCACGGCGACGCTCGGCCGCTCATAAAGACCGTGCACCGGCGCCACGAAGATGTTGAAGGCAACCAGCGTCCAGGCCGGAATGAAATAGGCCGCCAGCAGCGCGCCGTTGACCGAGCCGATCCGCCAATTCCTGAACATGCCGCTTCCCGCTTCGTCTCATCGCCTTCGATGGAAGGCTCCGCGGGAGCTAACTCGCATCAGACTGTGGCGGCAATTTAAACCCTTTGTTTACCTTAACTGCCCGCCGACCGTTCTCCACAACGGAAAAAAGGGCCCCGCCTTCCGCCGGGGCCCTCCACGCTACTTCCTGGACGTTCAGTCCAATCTGTTGTCCTGCTGACCGCCCCGCTGCTGGCCGGGCTTGTCGCCCTGGCGCATCGGATCATGCTGCTGCTGCTGTCCGGGTTTCTGGCCGCCGCCCTGCTGCTGCTGCCCCGGCTGCTGGCTTGGGCGCTGCTGACCGGGGCTCTGACTCTGCTGGCCCGGATTCTGGTTCTGCTGCTTCGTCATCGGGGGGAACTCCCTTGTTGGACGTCAGTCGAAGAAGAACAAACGGCCGGGGATTTAGTTGCCCTGCGGAACCCTGTTCCTCGCAGGCGCGGAACCGGAAGATGACACCCGTCACAAAATGACCTCTGTACAATCCTTTATGCCGAGGCCAGCCCAGTTGCAGCCGCCAGTTCCCTCCTGTTACAAAACGAAGAACGCTGAGGGGCTGCCGGGGCCCGAGAAGAAACGCAAGCACTCACTCTCTCTCGAAGACTCCCATCAAATCGCGTCAGGTTTGGGTAACGGCAGCCTATGGATTATTTCGCCCAGCAGCTCATCAACGGCCTCGTGCTCGGTTCCATCTACGGTCTGATCGCGATCGGCTATACGATGGTCTACGGCATCGTCGGCATGATCAATTTCGCCCATGGCGACATCTTCATGATCGGCGGCTTCATCGCCCTCATCACCTTCCTGATCCTGATCTCGCTCGGCCTGACGGCAATCCCGGTGATTCTGCTCGTGGTGCTGCTGGTCTCGATGGCGATCACCGCGCTCTATGGCTGGACCATCGAGCGCATCGCCTACCGGCCGCTGCGCCATTCCTTCCGCCTCGCCCCGATGCTGTCGGCTATCGGCATGTCCTTCGTGCTGACCAATTACTCGCAGGTGGCGCAAGGCGCTCGCGTCAAGCCGATCCCGCCCTTCATCACCGGCGGCTACACGCTGCACGAGAGTCCCGACGGATTCGTCATCCAGCTCTCCAACATCCAGATCATGGTGGTCGTCACCACGATCGTGCTGCTGGCGATCTTCACCTGGCTGGTCTCGCGCACAAGGCTCGGACGCGACATGCGCGCCTGCGAGCAGGACCAGACTATGGCGGCGCTGCTCGGCGTCAACGTCGACCGCACCATCTCCATGACCTTCGTCATCGGTGCGGCGCTCGCTGCCGTCGCCGGCCTGATGTACCTGCTCTATTATGGCTTGGTCGATTTCTTCATGGGCTTCGTCGCCGGCATCAAGGCGTTCACCGCCGCCGTTCTCGGCGGCATCGGCTCGCTTCCGGGCGCCATGCTCGGAGGTCTCGCGATCGGCCTGATCGAGACGTTCTGGTCGGCCTATTTTTCGGTGGAATACAAGGACGTCGCCGCCTTCTCTATTCTGATCGTCGTATTGATCTTCATGCCGACCGGCCTGCTCGGCCGTCCCGAAGTCGAAAAAGTCTGAGGGACCGGCCGCGTGACAGCTCCCCCGACAATGACAACCAAGCCTGCGACAGGCATCCCCTTCCTCCTCAAGACCGCTTTCGTCAACGCGCTGATTGCGCTGGTGCTGTTCTCGCTGATGGTCGGCATTCGCACCGAGGCGGGGTCCGACGGCCAGCTCACCTACTGGACGCGCTTCGGCGATCTCGCTTCGCTCGTCGCCGCAGTATTCGGCGGCTCGATCGTGATCGAACTGATCAGGCAATGGATCGGCTCGACCGGCGCTGAAAAGCTGGTGCCGGCTTCGGTGCAGAGCGGCATGTCGTTCATCGGCCGCTACCTAGCACCGGCGCTCCTGCTCTTCACGCTGCTGGTGCCCGTCATCTTCTATAACCAGCGCTACATCCTCGACCTTGCGATCCTCGTGCTCACCTATGTGATGCTGGGCTGGGGCCTCAACGTGGTGGTTGGCCTCGCCGGCCTGCTCGATCTCGGCTACGTCGCCTTCTACGCGGTCGGCGCCTATTCGTACGGGCTGCTCGCCACCAATTTCGGCTGGTCGTTCTGGATCTGCCTGCCGCTGGCCGGCATCCTTGCCGCGTTCTGGGGCGTGCTGCTGGGCTTCCCCGTGCTGCGCCTGCGCGGCGATTATCTCGCCATCGTGACGCTCGCCTTCGGCGAGATCATCCGCCTCGTCATCATCAACTGGCAGGATCTAACCGGCGGACCCAACGGCGTCTCGGGCATTCCGCGCCCCTCCTTCTTCGGTATCCCGCTCGACAACAGCGACGACGGGCTCGCGGCAAAACTCGGCATCGAATATTCCCCGACGCAGCGCATCGTCTTCCTGTTCTATCTGATCCTGGCGCTGGCGCTGCTGACCAACTGGGTCACGATCCGCCTGCGCCGCCTGCCGATCGGCCGCGCCTGGGAGGCGCTGCGTGAGGACGAAGTCGCCTGCCGTGCGCTCGGCATCAACACCACGACCACCAAGCTCACGGCGTTCGCGACCGGCGCGATGTTCGGCGGTTTTGCCGGTGCGTTCTTCGCGACGCGCCAGGGTTTCATCAGCCCGGAATCCTTCACCTTCCAGGAATCGGCACTGGTGCTCGCCATCGTCGTGCTCGGCGGCATGGGCTCGCAACTCGGCGTCGCGCTGGCGGCGCTGGCCATGATCGGCGGCTTCGAGCTGTTCCGCAGCCTGGAGACCTATCGCATGCTGGTGTTCGGCATCGCCATGGTGCTGATCATGATCTGGCGGCCGCGCGGCCTGATCGGCCATCGCGCGCCGACCGTGTATCTGACCAAGGCGCAGGCCATCTCCTCCGACCTCGTCAAGGAGGGGCACGGATGAGCGGCGAGACAATTCTCAGCGTCGACCGGCTCACCATGCGTTTCGGCGGCATCGTCGCCGTTCAGGACCTGTCGTTTGCGGCCGAACGGAAGAAGATCACCGCGCTGATCGGCCCGAACGGCGCCGGCAAGACCACCGTCTTCAACTGCATCACCGGCTTCTACAAGCCGAGCGGCGGCGCCATCCGCCTCGCCCATGACGATGGCCGGCAGATCGCTCTGGAGCGGCTCAACGATTTCCGCATCGCCAAACAGGCCAAGGTCGCGCGCACGTTCCAGAACATCCGGCTGTTTCCCGGCATGACCGCGCTCGAGAACCTGATGGTGGCGCAGCACAACGCGCTGATGCGCGCTTCGGGCTTCACGTTTCTCGGCCTGATCGGCGTCCCCACCTATCGCGACGCCGAAAAGCAGGCGATTGCGCTCGCCACCGACTGGCTCAAGCGGATCAACCTGCTCGACCGCGCCGACGACGCCGCCGGCAATCTCGCCTATGGCGATCAGCGCCGGCTCGAGATCGCGCGCGCGATGTGCACCGGGCCCGCGCTTCTGTGTCTGGACGAGCCCGCCGCCGGCCTCAATGCGCGGGAAAGCGCTGCGCTCAGCGAGCTGTTGCTGTCGATCCGCGACGAGCTCGGCACCTCGATCCTGCTGATCGAGCACGACATGTCGGTGGTGATGGAGATCTCGGACCACATCGTGGTCATGGATCATGGCGTGAAGATCGCGCAAGGCACGCCGCGGGAGGTGCGCGACGATCCGAAAGTGATCGCCGCCTATCTCGGCACCGACGAGGAAGAGGCCGCGGCCGTGATGGAGAGCGGATCGTGACGTCTATCAATCCGCTGCTCGCGATTAGGTCCCTGCGCGCCGCCTACGGCAAGATCGAGGCGCTGAAGGGCGTCGATATCGAGATCAATGCCGGCGAGATCGTCGCCCTGATCGGCGCCAACGGCGCCGGCAAATCGACGCTGATGATGACGATCTTCGGCAAGCCGCGCGCCCGGGCCGGCCAGATCCTGTATGAAGGCCACGACATCACCGACGTGCCGACCCACGAGATCGCGCATTTGCGCATCGCGCAATCGCCTGAGGGACGCCGCATCTTCCCCCGCATGAGCGTGGCGGAAAACCTCCAGATGGGTGCGGACGCCACCGAATGCACCGATGCGGAGCGCGAGGCAACGCTGGAGCGCGTCTTCACGCTGTTTCCGCGCCTGAAGGAGCGCTATGTCCAGCGCGGCGGCACGTTGTCCGGCGGCGAGCAGCAGATGCTGGCGATCGGCCGCGCCCTGATGAGCCGCCCGCGCCTGCTCCTGCTCGACGAACCCTCGCTCGGGCTCGCGCCGCTGATCGCCCGCCAGATCTTCGATGCGATTCGCACGTTGAACCGGCAGGACGGCCTGACCGTCCTGATCGTCGAGCAGAACGCCAACCACGCGCTCAAGCTCGCCCATCGCGGTTACGTCATGGTCAATGGCCTGATCACGCTGGCTGGAACAGGTGCGGAGTTGCTGCAGCGCCCCGAGATTCGTGCCGCCTATCTGGAAGGCGGCCGACACGGCTGAGGCGCCCCGGATCCGGGTTCGGTGCGGTGGAATGCGGCGAGATATCTAGGCGAATGCCCGTATTTTGCCGGTGACTTCTCGCCAGATTCATTCAAGAATGGCGCCGGTTTGAACCGGGCGAGCCCGGCAACTTCCACAGGCGATCACCCGCGAGGTATCTCATGAAATCACTGAAGCTCATCGGTCTGGCATTCGGCGCGTCGATCGCGTTGTCGAGCGCGGCATTCGCGCAGGATGTCACCATCGCAGTCGCAGGCCCGATGACCGGCGGCGAATCCGCCTTCGGCCGCCAGATGAAGAACGGCGCCGAGATGGCGGTCGCTGACATCAACGCCGCCGGCGGTGTCAACGGCAAGAAGCTCGCCCTCGACGTTGAGGACGATGCCTGCGATCCGAAGCAGGCGCGCTCGGTCGCCGAGAAGATCGCGAGTTCGAAGATCCCGTTCGTGGCGGGGCACTATTGTTCGTCATCATCGATCCCGGCGTCGGAGGCCTATGCCGACGGCAACGTGCTCCAGATCACGCCGGCTTCGACCAACCCGCTCTTCACCGAGCGCAAGCTCTGGAACGTGGCGCGCGTCTGCGGCCGTGACGATCAGCAGGGCCTGATCGCGGCGCAGTACATCGCCAAGAACTTCAAAGGCAAGAACATCGCGATCCTCAACGACAAGACCACCTACGGCAAGGGTCTTGCCGACGAGACCAAGAAAGCGCTCAACAAGGCCGGCATCACCGAGAAGATGTACGAGTCCTATAACAAGGGCGACAAGGACTTCAACGCGATCGTCTCGCGCCTGAAGCGCGACAACATCGATCTCGTCTATGTCGGCGGCTACCATCAGGAGAGCGGCCTGATCCTGCGCCAGATGCGGGACCAGGGCCTCAAGACGATCCTGATGGCCGGCGACGCGCTCGCCGACAAGGAATACGCCTCCATCACCGGCCCCGCCGGCGAAGGCACGCTGTTCACCTTCGGCCCCGATCCGCGCAACAAGCCCACCGCCAAGAAGATCGTCGAGGCCTTCAAGGCCAAGAACATCGATCCCGAGGGCTATACGCTCTACACCTATGCCGCGATGCAGGTCTGGTCGCAGGCCGCCAAGAAGGCCGGCACCACCGACGCCAAGAAGGTCATGGCGGCGATGAAGGCCGGCAAGTGGGACACCGTGATCGGCCCGATCGAATATGACGCCAAGGGCGACATCAAGCAGATCGACTACGTCGTTTACAAATGGGATGCCAAGGGCGGCTACGCCGAGGTCAGCGGCAACGGGACCTGAGACAGGTTTCCTGACCTTTTCGTCAAATCGTCGTCAACGCCCCGGTCCGCCGGGGCGTTTTCGTTTCGGGCCTCTCAGACGGCGGCCGACAGTTTGCCGCCTGCTTCCTGCGCCTTTCGGAGCGCTTGCAGCAAATCGTTCGGCCGAAACGGCTTCTGCAGGCAAATCACGCCGTCAAGACCGGGCGCTTCGCCGATGAAATCCAGCGCCGTCATGCCTGATACGGCCACGATCGGAAATCCGGGAGCCCGCTCGCGGATCGCGGTAATGACGTCGATACCGCTAGTATCGGCCAGGAAAATGTCGACAATCGCCGCGTCGAATAGATCTTCGCCGAAGGCCTTCAGGCCGGTCGCGCCGCTCTCCGCTTCGACCACGTCATAACGGTTGATCCGAAGAACGATCGAAACCATCGCGCGCACGTCCTTCTGGTCATCGACAACAAGGACACGCGGCATGGGAACAACTCCCGGATTTACATCATTAATTGGTTCAATTCGGCGGCCATATGCGCCGCAGCAGTATGGGGCACCTCCAGTAAAGCCAATCTTACCGATTCCCTATTCCGATTCTCTGTCCAGGTTAAGTAAGCTGTAACCCTCGGTTGAGTCGTCGGCGGATCTCCTCGGGACACGCGCCCGGAGCCGGCTACCATGGAGACCAAGGCAGCCGGCCATAAGAAGTCACGCGGACTACTCATGACGACCCAGCGCGAGGTCAACGTGCACGCAAAGAACGACCGAAGCACATTCCTTTCGACATTACCTGCCGCGCAGAGTGATCGCACCGCAGCATTGGCGATCGTCGCGATCTCCGCGATCCTGTTCGCGCTGGCAGTCCCGTTCGCAGGGACCCCGCTAACCCCGGTGCCAGCCTTCGTCGCCAGCTACCAATCCGCGCTCGCCGTCAGCGACATCATCACCGCAGTTCTGCTGCTGTCGCAGTTCTCCGTCCTGCGTAGCCGCGCGCTGCTGCTGCTGTCGACCGGCTATCTGTTCACCGCAGCGGCGGCGGTGACCCACTGCCTCACCTTCCCCGGCCTGTTCGCACCGGCCGGGCTGCTGGGCGCCGGCTCACAGACCACAGTCTGGCTTTACATGATCTGGCATGGCGGGTTCCCCCTGTTCGTGCTGGCCTATGGATGGCTCAAGGATGACAACGGCGGCGGCAAGATCGAAGGACCGACTGGACGCGCGATCGTCCTGACCATCGTCAGCGTGGTGGCGGCGATGGCCGTCATCGCCTGGATCGTCACCGCGCAACACGATCTACTGCCGTTGCTGCTCAGGGACGGTCGCTACACCACCGTGATGATCGGCGTCGTGTCGTTCGTCTGGTCGTTGAGTTTCGCGGCACTGGTCACGCTGTGGCTCCGCAAGCCGCACACGGTGATCGACATCTGGCTCATGGTCACGATCTGCGCCTGGCTGTTCGATATCGCGCTGTCGGCGATCGTTAATGTCGCCCGGTACGATCTCGGCTTCTACGCGGGCCGTCTCTACGGGCTTTGCGCCGCGAGCTTCGTGCTCGCCGTGCTCTTGATCGAAAACGTTCGCCTCCAAGCGAGCACGATGGGACTCGTTGGCCGGCTGCGCGAGCAATCGGCATCGGAACGCGACTACTACAGCAAACGCCTGGCGCTCTACGGCGCCGTCGTCGAGTCATCCAACGATGCCATCATCACGAAATCCCTCGATGGCATCATCACGGGCTGGAACAGGGCCGCCGAGCGCCTGTTCGGCTATTCGGCCGCGGAGGCCATCGGCAAATCGATCGAGATGATCGTGCCGGAGGATCGCAGGGCCGAAGTCAGAAGTATCCTCAACCGCGTCACCACCAACGAATCGATCGCCCAGCACGAGACCGTCCGTGTGCGGAAGGACGGCCGTCCGATCGATCTCGTGCTCAACATATCTCCGCTGAAATCAGCCACCGGCGAAATCATCGGCGTCTCCAAGATCGCCCACGACATCACCGAGGAGAAGCAGTCGCGGGAAAAGCTGCGCCGCGAGATCGAGGAGCGCCAGCGCATCTTCGAGACCTCGCAGGACCTGATCCTGGTGACCGACGGTTACGGCAAGTTCATCCAGGTCAGCCCGAGCGTGAAGGATATCCTCGGCTACGACCCGGAGGACATGATCGGCCATAGCGCGACCGAGTTCATCCATCCTGATGACCTCGAGAAGACGCGGGGCGAAATGCGCGCAGCGCGACGTGGCGCGGTCAAGCGCAGCTTCGAGGCGCGTTATTATCACTATGACGGCCACGAGGTGACGCTGAACTGGATGGGCACATGGTCGGAGCCCGTCAAGCGCCATTATTTCATCGGCCGCGACCTCACCGACAAGCAGGCCGCAGAGGCCCAGCTCCGGCAGGTCCAGAAGATGGATTCGATCGGACAATTGACTGGTGGCGTCGCCCACGATTTCAACAACGTGCTCACCGTCATCACCGGCACGATCGGGATCCTATCGGACGCGGTCGCCGACCGGCCCCAGCTTGCCGCCATCACCAAGCTGATCGACGATGCCGCCGAACGCGGCGCACAGCTGACCAAGCACCTGCTTGCCTTCGCCCGCAAGCAGCCGCTCCAGCCGCGCGAGATCGACGTCAATGCGCTGGTGCTCGAAGCCGCCAAGCTGCTGCACCCGACGCTCGGCGAGCAGATCACCATCATGCCGCAGCTCACCGAGGATGCCTGGCCCGCACTGATCGATCCGGGCCAGCTCTCGACCGCGATCCTCAATCTCGCATTGAACGCGCGCGATGCCATGCCCGATGGCGGCACGCTGGTGCTGGAGACCCGCAACATCTTTCTCGACGACGGCTATGCCAGCATGAATCCCGACGTCGTGGCCGGCAATTACGTGATGATTGCGGTCAGCGACACCGGCTCGGGGATTCCGGCCGAGCTGCTCGAGCGGGTGTTCGATCCCTTCTTCACCACCAAGGAGGTCGGCAAGGGCACGGGCCTCGGCCTCAGCATGGTGTTCGGCTTCGTCAAGCAGTCCGGCGGCCATATCAAGATCTACAGCGAGGAAGGCCACGGCACGAGCGTGAAGATCTACCTGCCGCGGTCCACCGGCGTGCAGGAGACCGAGTACGAGGCGCTGCAGAACGTGCCCATCACCGGCGGCGACGAGAAGATCCTGATCGTCGAGGATGACGCCCTGGTGCGGCAATATGTCGTGACCCAGGTCAGGAGCCTCGGCTACACCGCGCTCGAGGCGGCCAACGCCGCCGAAGCCCTCGATATCATCGATGCCGACAGGAACATCGACCTGCTCTTCACCGATGTCATCATGCCCGGCAGCATGAACGGCCGCCAGCTCGCCGACGAGGCGGCGCGGCGGCGCCCGGATCTGAAGACGCTGTTCACCTCGGGCTACACCGAGAACGCCATCGTCCATCACGGCCGGCTCGATTCCGGCGTGCTGCTGCTGGCCAAGCCCTACCGCAAGTCGGAGCTCGCCAAGATGCTCAGGACGGCGCTGGCGAGTTGAGCGGGACGTTGGCGTGCGCTATCGCTGAGGCCCGAAGCGCATGGAGTGTCGCCCTTGAAAAACCTCCTCACCGATATCGCCGGCGTCCGCGTCGGCCATGCCCATGACGCGAAGCTCGCCTCGGGCGCGACGGCGATCGTGTTCGACCAGCCGGCGGTGGCGGCGATCGACGTCCGCGGCGGCGGCCCCGGAACGCGTGAGGACGCCTTGCTCGATCCCGCAAGCACGGTCGAACGCGTCGACGCAATCGCGCTGTCCGGCGGCTCAGCCTTCGGAATCGAGGTGGGCGGCGGCATCCAGGCCTGGCTCGCCGAACAGGGGCGCGGCTTCCGCGTCCGCGAGGCGCTGATCCCCATCGTCCCCGGCGCGATCCTGTTCGATCTGCTCAATGGCGGCGACAAGGCCTGGGGCCGCTTCGCGCCCTATCGCGATCTCGGCTACGCCGCGGCGGTCGCCGCCGGGACGGAATTTGCGCTTGGCAGCGTGGGTGCGGGCTTTGGCGCCACCACCGCGACATTCAAGGGCGGACTTGGCTCGGCATCCGCTGTCGCGGCCAACGGCGTCAAGGTGGCGGCGATCATCGCGGTCAATGCGGTCGGAAGCGCCAACGTCGGCGACGGACCGTGGTTCTGGGCGGCGCCGTTCGAGGTGGGCGGCGAGTTCGGCGGCCGCGGACTGCCCGACAAATTCACCGACGACATGCTCAGGATGCGCATCAAGGGCGGCCCAGCCGCAAGCGAGCGCGAGAACACCACGATCGGCGTCCTCGTCACCGATGCGGTGCTGACCAAGCCTCAGGCCAAGCGGCTGGCGATGATCGCGCACACCGGCTTCGCCCGCGCGATCTACCCCGTCCATGCTCCGACCGACGGTGACGTGCTGTTCGCCGCCGCGACGGGTGCAAAGCCGATCGATCCGATTGTCGGCATGACCGAGCTCGGCATGGTCGCCGCGAATGTGGTCGCCCGCGCCATCGCGCGCGGCGTCTACAGCGCGACCGCGCTGCCGTTCCCCGGCGCCCAGCCGGCGTGGAAGGACCGGTTCGGCTAGCAACGAAACGGCGGACACAGCGTTAGCCGACGAGGCCAGGTGCACCGTCATGCCGTCTTCCGTGATCCGCTTCTTTCGTTATGCCCCCGACACCCGCGAGTTGAAGGTGACTTTCGTCAGCGGCCGCCTGTATGTTTACGAGAACGTTCCGCCCGAGGTCGCTGCCGCGTTCAGGGATGCCCGCTCAAAAGGCACATTCTTCAACCACAAAATCCGCGACCGGTATGCCTATCGTGACATCACGCACGAGCTTGCCGGTTAGCTTCGACCGCAGCTTACACGCTCATCGACATCGACGAAGCAGCCGAGCCCGCGGTCTGAGCCTGGCGCTGCATCATCTGGCCGAACCAGTCATAGGGGGAATTGCCGCCACCGTTCGCATTGAACGAGCTGGAGGCGCCGGGCACGGTCGTCGACATCTTGAAGCCGTCGGGATAGGTGACGGTGGTGGTGGTCGAGCCGTCGGCGCCGGTCGTCGTGGTCGAGGTCGACCCGCCGCTGGACTGCGACGTGGAAGAATCCGAGCCGCCGGTGACGTCGCCCGAACCGCTCGTCCCTTGCGCGTGATGGTGGCCGTGATGACCGGACTTCAGCGCCTTCGACATCTCGTCCAGGCTGACGCTGCCGTCGGAATTGCTATCGAGCTTGGAGAACACGTCATCGGCCTGCGTGAGGTTGGTGCCGCCGGCGCCCAGCGCCTTCTCGAACTCTGATTTGGTGATCTTGCCGTCGCCGTCCGCATCGATCTGCGAGAACAGGTCCTTCAAAGCAGCGTCGCGGCCGGTCGGCGTCGATGTCGTCGCGCTCGACGAGGTGGCGCTGGTCGAACCCGTCGACTGGCCCTGCGCCGCGAACAACGCGTTCATCGTCTCCGGCGAGATCTGCGGATATTTTCCCGCATTGACCGACGAGGTCGCATTGCTTGTGGTGCCGTCGTCGCTGTCGATCGCGAAGGGATTGGTCGTTGCCCGCTGCGACGAACCGGTTTGTTGGGTCGAGGATGATTTCGAGCTCGTCAGCGACTGAATGGCATCAAGCGCAGTCGAGACGGCACCAAGCGCAAACAACATTGCACAACTCCAACCCTTGCGGCATGCCGCGGCCAATGTTCCAAGGACAAGATCAGCAAGCGTCGTGCCAGCGCGAAAAGCTCAATGAAATCCGTATCCGCCATTCTTTGCGGCCTGCGGGAACATCGGCAATTCATGCCGCCGACGGCAGAATTTTCCGCCCACAGGAAGCTCGCCCTCCCTGCATTGCCCGGCTGGGAGGCCCATGTTAGGCGAAGCCATCAGTCCCTCGGCCGCCCCGGAAACAGCGCCATGACCCAAGCCTTCACCCCTCGCCCCCTGGCCATCGCGCCCTCGATCCTGGCATCGGACTTCTCTAAGCTCGGCGAGGAGGTTCGTGCGGTGGATGCGGCCGGTGCCGACTGGATCCATCTCGACGTGATGGACGGGCACTTCGTCCCCAACATCTCCTACGGCCCCGACGTCATCAAGGCGATGCGCCCGCACACCAAGAAGGTGTTCGACGCGCATCTGATGATCTCACCCTGCGATCCCTATCTCGAAGCCTTCGCCAAAGCCGGGTGCGACCACATCACCGTGCATGCCGAGGCAGGTCCTCATCTGCATCGCTCGTTGCAGGCGATCCGCGCGCTCGGCAAGAAGGCCGGCGTCTCGCTCAATCCAGGCACGCCGATCACTGCGCTCGAATACGTGCTGGATCTGGTCGACCTCGTGCTGGTGATGTCGGTCAATCCGGGCTTCGGCGGCCAGGCCTTCATTCCCTCCGCGATCGGCAAGATCCGCGACATCCGCGCGATGACCGCTGGCCGTCCCATCGATATCGAGGTTGACGGCGGCGTCGGCCCCGACGTCGCGGGCGCGCTCGCAGCTGCCGGCGCCAACGCCTTCGTGGCCGGCACCTCCGTTTTCAAGGGCGGTACGCTCGAAGCCTACAAGAACAATATTGCAGCGATACGCAACGCGGCCCTCGGCGCACGCGGCGAAGCGATTTGAACTGCTTCGGGCTGCGCGAGCCCGAAAAACCTGCTACTTTTACGGAAGCCGCAGCACGCATTACTTAAAATTGCACTCACGATCCGTACTCATCCGGACTTCACTGATTCGCGCAAATCACCGCTACTAGCTCCTGCCTGCTTTTGACGGGAGCACATCATGACGACGACCCTGGTTTGGACTGGCGTAGCGTTGTGGATCGGTTTCAGTGCGTTTGTCGTGTTTGGCCCATCGGCCGGACCGGAAAGATTCCCGGCGCGCTCCGCCCGTCTCATCCGCCGCGACCGGGGCTGACGCCATGCAAATCGCTCTGGTCAAGCGCCTGCCGAAGCGCCGCTGCCGCATCCCGCGTCGCCCGCATCCGAACCTCGATTATTTCTTCGGTCGCCTCGAGCGCACCGATCGTGCATTCGACAAGGATGCCGGCTCCGACAATTCAAACCTCGATCACTCGTTCGCCTCGCAGCGCGGTCATTGAGACTCTCTTTTCCGGATTGAACCATGAAACCGCACTGCCCCAACTGTCTCAAGGAAATGGCCAAGGCAGCCGCGTCGCGTAATCTCTTTGCCTGCGAACCCTGCCGCGAGATCATCCAGTATTTCGGCGGTCATGCCGACCACAGCGAGACCGGCCCGCAGTTCGCCTGGCCGATCCGCCGCAAGCGCGCGATCCACACCGCTCACGCGGCCTGATCTTTCCTAGCCCCAGACCTAGCCCCAGACCACGCCGGCGCCCGGTTTCGCCGCAGCCATTCGCGGCGGTCGCACCACGGTGACGGTGGAGGTCGCCTCCGCCGCGACCTTGGCCGAGACGCTGCCGAGCAGCGTGCGCCTGAACGAACTCTGCCGCGCGCCGACGATGAGATGGTCGACCTGGTTGACCTCGGCGAATTCCAGCAGCGCCGCGGCAGGATCGACCGCCTCCAGCACATGAACCGACAGCCGGCTCTCGTCCAGCTTCAGGGGCGTCGCCCAGTGCCGAAGCGCGACCAGCCGGTCGATATGCTTGTTGGAGCCCTGCTCGTCCAACGTCTTGTCGATGGCAATGCGGTTGAGCTTGAGCACATTGACGCAGGCGAGCCGCGCCGACGGCAGCGTCGCCAGGATGCGCTCGGTCGTGACGCGTAGCGCCTCGTTCAGCTCCGGCGTACCCTCCACCGTGTCGAGCGCGACCGCAAGGATCGGGCTCGAAGCGATCTGCTCCGCCACGTCGGGCTTGGTCCGCGGCTGCTTGACATCCGGATTGAAACGGCGGCGCCACGCGACGGAGAGGGGATCGCGCTTCAGCCGCTCCGAACGCGCGGTCAGCTTGACCTGGTTCGGGTGGGCAAGATCGAAGGCGAGCTGGGCCGCGGTCGGATAGCGCCAGACCGGCTCGATCTCCAGGCAGCGCAGCACCACTTCCTGGAGCCAGGGCGGATAGTCGGCGCGTAAGCTTCGCGGCGGATGCGGATCCCGCCACAGCCTCCGCCGCATCGCGCGCAGCGTCTCGCCCTCGCCGAAGGGACGTTCGCCGGTCGTGAAGAAATAGAGCAGCACGCCGAGCGAAAACAGATCGCTGCGCGGATCGTCGCGAACGCCGAGCAGCCGCTCCGGCGCCATGTAAGGCGCGGTGCCGTAAGGCAGACGGAACTCCTCCTGCAACAGATCGGGCAGATGGTCGTGATGCGACAGGCCGTAGTCGATCAGCACGGCATCCCCGCTCTCACGGAACATGACGCTGCTCGGCTTGATGTCGTGATGGATCACGTTCTGCCGGTGCAGATCGGCGAGCGCAGCCGCGATCTTCGCAACCAGCAGCCGCGCCTCCTCGTAGGGCAGCGGCAGATCGGGCAGCCGCTTGTAGAGCGTGGTGCCGGGAATGCGTTCGATCACGGCATAGGCCTGGCGCGCGAAATCGCCCGTGCCGTAGCAGCGCGGCACATGGGGACCCGCGAGCCTTGGCAGGATCATCATCTCCATCTCGAACGAGACGATCGCGGCGGGGTCCTCGCCTTCCGAGGCACGCGGGACCTTCATCAGCAGCGGCACGTCGATGCCGGGATGGGTGACGGTCCACAGCGTCGCCATGCCGCCGGCATGGACGCATTCGCCGATCGTGTAGCCGTCGATGACAGCGCCCGATTTGATCAGGGATTTGGGCATCTAGCGTCCCTGCGACAGTCGGTCGGCGAGCCAGGGCGGCAGGCCGTTCTCGCGGATCTTGTTCGCAGCGCTTGCGATGTCATAGGGCACGCGGCAATAGGTGATCTGGCACGAGACCGTGTCGAACAGCACGAAGGATGCGGAGGGATCGCCGTCGCGCGGCTGGCCGACCGAGCCGAGCACGGCGAGCCATTGCCGCCCACGCAGGAGCTGCACCGGCACGTCGGTCTTGGGCACGAAGCTCGTCATCTTCGCCGTCACCGACATCGAATAGAGCGCGGGTCGGTGGATATGGCCGCAGAAGGTGACATGGGACGGCGTCGCGATCAGGCTCTTGGCGGCATCCGTGGTCGAACGAACGTAGTTCCAACGCTTGGGGCTCGAGGCCTCCGCATGCACGAACAGACGATCGCCGTCCTGCACCAGCATCGGCAGCTCGGCCAGGAACCGCCGCTGCGCCGCATCGAGCCGCCCACGCGTCCACTCGATCGCGATCTGCGCATCGTGATTCATGTTCTCGGAGGTCGTATTGACCGCTTCGTCATGGTTGCCGCGCACGGCGACGGCACCACGGGCGACCAGATCCATGGCGGTGTCCACGACCCATTCCGGGTCGGCGCCGTATCCGACGAAATCACCGAGCAGAATGAAGCGCTCCGCGGCGCTGGCGCGGGCCACTTTCAGGCACGCCTCGAACGCCTGCCGGTTGCCGTGAATATCCGAGAAGACAGCGAGTAGCACGCACCCTCCACCCTCAAATTCTTATTGGAAGCCGATAAAGCCAATTTGAGGGAGGTCAACAAGATGCGCCAGCGCGGGGCAGTTGACCAGCGCCGGTCTGACGGCGATGGAGCCTATTGCTCGTCTTTTGGCGGCATCCGGGGTGGGGGCAGCGGCGTGAAGACGGCACCTTGCGCGCCGGCAGGCGGGGCATTGAACTCCCCGGTCGAGGAATCGCCGCCGCTGGTCTCGAGGATCGCCTTGGGTGTCACATATTCCCGGACCATGTCGATCAGGCTGCCCTCGCCACCGCCAAAGTCGGCGGCGCGCCCGCCCTGGGGATGGCCGGCCGCGATCTCGTTCTCTGCGGCATGGGTTTTTTCGGCAAGTGTGTCGTTGTAGGGGACGCGGAAGGCGCGCGGGATGCCGCTCGGACGGTGGTCCTCGTCGAGTTCCTCGACCCAGAGATAGATCGAGCCGGGATCGCCCTCCAGCGAATGCGGCTCGACGATCCGTGCCTTGAGCAGCTTGAAGGCGGTAGGCAGCCGGTCGGTGCTGGCCCAGCCGAGCAACCCGCGCATTTCCGTGAAGCTGACGATGTAGAAAGCGCTGGTGACCACCACCGCGACCGCCTTCAGCGACCAGTGCAGCCGTGCATAGACCAGCACGACCAGCAGCAGCGCGCCGATCACGGCATAGGCGACCGACAGCGTGAGGATGACCGTCTGCAAATCAATCACGGCGGATCCTCGTAGCGTTCTTGCTCACGCCGGTGCTGGGGTCGAGATCAGCCCCATTCCGCCAGGTGCTGCGAAAAGTCTCCATCAGCGATTTCGGCCTTTGGTTGACGTCGATGACCTTGCCCTCGGCATCGAGCCGGAACCGCACCGCAGTCTTCTCGTCGCCGGTATGATCGAGCGTGATTTTGTTGTCGAAAACCACCTGCGCGGTCGGGTTGAGCTTCTGCACCTTCACATTGGCGGTCACGGGCTCGCCGGTCGTCGCCACGAAATGCGAGACGTTGACGGTGTATTCGCCGGGGACGATGCCGCGCAGTGTCACGATCTCCTCGCGGATCGGCGAAGCGATCTTCTTGCCGGCAACCATGATGAAGTCGTTGGCCCCGCCGCGATCGTCGCGGTCGAGCGTAAGAAAGCCGGCCTCGCGGTGGCGGTACCAGGCGATGTTGCCGGCGGGATCCTGCACGAAGAGGTCGAGATCGTCAGGGTGATTGTCCGGCCAGTCCAGCGTGATCATGAACTCGGCCTTGGAGTCGATCTTGCCGTCCTTGGCGTCGGGCGAAACCGCGAGCAGCGCAAGAAAGAACAGGAAGGCGACCACCTGGAGCGCCTTGAACAGCATCACGCCGAGCGGATCGAACGGCTCCTCGCGCGGATAGAGACCGAAATCATCCATCATGACGGCATTCCGGCGCCTTTGATACCAGCGCCTTGGCGCTCAAGAACCGGCGTCACATAAGTCTCGGTCAGGACCACGGCATCGGAGAACACCCGCTGGGTCGCGGCATCGAGCATGTAATACTGGATGCGGACCAGGATGGACCCGACGAGGCCCGCCAGTGTCGTGTACATCGCGACCGCCATGCCGTCACTCATCAGCCCCATCGAAGAGCGCATCGCGACCTTGTCGGCGGCATCCAGCCCGGCGATCGGCGCCAGCATGATGATGAATCCGATGATGGTGCCGAGCAGACCGAGCTTCATCAGCGTGTCCGAGACGAAGGCACCAAAACCGTTGGAGCCGCGCAGGCGATCGGCCAGCGTCCGCAGCAACAGTGTCTGATCGACCGGGCGATAATCCTGCGCGGCGGCCTTGGTCACGAGGCTCTCGATATGATCCCGCACCAATCCGCGCGGCAAGGCGGACGCGCGCGCCTCGAGCGCCTTGCCGCCGTCAGGCGCCCCCAGCACCGCGCGACAGCGCCGCGCCGCCGCCCCCTCCCGCGCGATCGCCCGCGTCCGCAGGAAGCAATGGCCGCAGGTGGCGAGATAGAGCACCGCGATCACGCTCGAGATGTAGGTCCGGTCCGAGGTCAGCATCAGATGGATCAGGCCGAACCGCCACAGCAGCACGACGGCAAAGATCGAGAGCCCGGTGAAGATCATCCAGAACAAGAGCGCACTGCGCTCGGATGGGTCGGTCGCGCCGTTCGCAATCGGTCCAATCGTCATCGAACTCATGCTGCCCCGCTCCTGACCTCGAACAATTCCATCCCGATTAGATCAAAGCCGCCGTCCGGGGTCCAAAGACCCATGCCCAATCCGGCTTGGGAAAATTGCCCGAGCTGCGATCCGGCCCGCTCCCGCAATTGGCAAGACGCGGCGGCGTTGTTAGGCTGAGCTTACCAAACTTTGGGGTGATCGCATGCGCCTCGTGCTTCAACTTGTCGGCCGCCTGCTTCTCATCGTGGCGCTTTGCCTGGCCGCCGCGACCATGTGGGCCACCTTCGATGCCTATCGCAGCGTCGACCGGGCGACGGCGGCATCCGCGCAACGCGTTGCGCAGGCGCTTCAGGGCCTGTACTGGCACGAACTCTTGCTGCGCAGCAGCAGAATGCGCGAGCACCTCGTGCCAGTTCCGGAATGGCGGACGCTGGAGACGATGAAGCTGATTTCGCCCGGCGTCTGCGTTGAGTTCCAACCGGCAACAGCTTTTGAAAAGCCGCTGTGCGGCCAGAGCCAGGGCATCGGCCGGACGCCGCCGCGCTGGTTCGCGTCCGTCGTGCCGACCTTCCTCGGCAGTCACGCCGAGGTGGTGCGGCCCGTCAGCCCCCGCGCCGCAGCCGCCGGAACGGTGGTGGCGACACCGGATCAAGCAGCCTCGATCTCGCTGGCCTGGGAGTACATTCTCAACGTGATCGACGTCGCGCTGCTGATGGCGGCGGCGATCGCGCTGCTGGCTTCGCTCGCGATCGCGCATACGCTGGCGCCGGCGCGCGCCATCGTGCTGGCTCTGCAGCGCATGGCGCGCGGCCAATATCGCACCAGGCTGCCGCGCTTCCGCTCCATGGAGCTTTCGATGATCGGCGGCGCGGTCGATGCGCTCGGCAGCCGGCTCGAAGAAGCGACCGAACAGCGCGCGGCGTTGACGCGGCGCCTGATCGAGATCCGCGACGACGAGCGGCGCGCGCTCGCCCGCGAGCTGCATGACGAGTTCGGGCAAAATCTTTCCGCCATCCTGGCCTTCGCCAACACGATCGAGACCGCGAGCGCGCAGCAGGCCAAAGATAACGGCATCGCGCAGGACGCGCACATGATCTCGCAGGCCACGCACCATCTGATGGCCTCGCTGCGCGATGCGCTGAAGCGCCTGCGCAATCCCCTGCCCGAGGAGCTCGGGCTGGAAGCAAGCCTCGTCAATCTCGTCGACAGCTGGCGCTCGCAGAGCGCGACGCAGCCGACGATCCAGCTCGACCTCAAGGGCGACCTCGCCGATATCAGCGGCCCGGCCGCGACGACTGCCTATCGGGTCGCCCAGGAATGCCTGACCAACGCGGTCCGCCATGGGGCAGCGCGCGAAATCTCGTTGCGTGTCGAGCGACGCGCCGGCGAAGACGATGCGCTCCTGATCCGCGTCGAGGACGACGGCGGCGGCGATGCGGCGCGCGTGGAACGGTCGGCCGGTTTCGGCCTCACCGGAATCCGCGAGCGGGTGACGGCTGCCGGCGGCTCGCTCTCGATCCTGCCCGCACGGGGCGGCCTCAGCGTTGCCGCGACCATCCCGCTCGCTGCGTGAGGCCGTCATGAGCGAGGTCGCAGCAACAGGCATCGCGGTGCTGCTGGTCGACGATCATCCGATCGTCCGCCAGGGTTACCGGCGCGTGCTGGAAAGCCAGGGCGATCTCCACGTCGTCGCGGAAGCCGACAACGCCGCGGACGCCTACTCCGCCTTCAAGTTGCATGATCCCGACGTGGTCGTGATGGACATCTCGATGCCGGGCGCCAGCGGGCTGGAGGCGATCCGCAACATCCGTGCACGCAATCCACGGGCGCGCGTTCTCGTCTTCACCATGCACAATGAGGCCGTGCTGGTGAAAGCCGCCTTCAATGCGGGCGCCTCCGGCTTCGTCACCAAGAGCAGCGCGCCCTCCGCAGTCGTCAATGCCATCCGCAGCGTCGCGCGCGGCGAACGCGCCATGAGCGACGACATCGCGCACGTGCTGGCCGAGGATAGCCTGTCGGCGGGATCAGCGCTGGATCATCTGGGCGAGCGCGAAATCGAGATCTTGCGGCAGTTCGCCGGCGGGGCCACCAGCGAGCAGATCGCGACGCATCTCAATCTCAGCGTCAAGACGGTCCAGAACTACCATTATCTGATCAAGACCAAGACCGGCGCGCGCACGGATGCGCAGCTGGTGCGGCTCGCGGCAGCTTGCGGGCTGACCAGGATCTAGCAGCAAAACTGCCGCATGGCCTGGAATGAGATGAAATTCTTCAATCTGCCGAGGTGATTGGAACGGAGCCTATTCCATTCCGGTTGACGACAGAGTGAGGAGTAGAAGGTCATGAGCAAGGGTCACCACAAGACAGTCGCCCATCCGCAGATCATCACGGTAGGAGAACTCATCGACGAGCTCTGTCGCCTGCCCGATACCGCGGTCGTCCACTTCCGTTGCCCCATGCTCGATCAGGAGCTGGCGTTCGAGCGGCTTCGAAAGCGGTCAAAGGACGACGTCGAAATCGCGATAAATGTGTATCCGGAGAGTCCGCCGGTGGTGCCATCGTCAGACGGCGCTTTTCGTACACGTACGTCTTCGCCATCGGCTCACGATGGCGCTGTTCTTCACAAGGCGAGAGGTTGATTGCGCAGCCTGGATCGAACAGCGCCGCGCCTTTAACAGGCCTTCAACCCGCGCAGCAGCAGCGCGAGCGTCGCATCGACCCGCGTCGGCAACTCCGCGTCCTTCCACTCGTCGGCATGGGCCGGGTGGTGAAAGCGGCAGGTACCGTCGAAGATCGCCCGCGCGGTGACCTTCACGTTGTCGACGGCGAACACGCCCTGCTTGACGCCGTCGGCCAGGATCGCCGCGATCTGGTCGATCATGGTATCCTTGTGACACTTGACCGCCGCGCACGCCTCACGCGCCAGCGTCAGATAGGTCTCGAACATCTCGGGGTCGTCAAGCACGCGCGAACGCTTGGCAGCGAACAGCGTGCGCAGCCAGCGGTCGAGCCTGTCGGGCGCAGGGCCCTTTTCCTCGGCAATCGCCAGCAGCGGCGCGTCGATGCGGTCCAGCCAGCGCTTGGCAACGGCCTCGCGCAGCGAAGCCTTGCTCGGAAAATGGCGATAGACGCTGCCGTGGCTCACATCGAGCGCACGGGCAACGTCGACCACTGTGGCCTTGGCAAGTCCGTAGCGCCGCAAGACGTCCTCGGTGACTTCGAGGATCCGCTCCGGCGTCAAGACAACGGCTTCGTTCATGCCAGCACCATGTTCCCATCAAGGGTCCAGTTATCCGGCGATGGGACAGCTTCCGAAGCGCCCCTCACCGGTCGTCTCGGAAAGCTCTCGCCTCAATGAGGCAGTTTTGCAGCCTGCGCAGCGATCTGGCGCGCGACCAGTAAATTGAGCCAATGCCCAATCGTCCCGGTGAAGTTGATGATTTCGGTCGTCATTGTCTCAAGTCTCCATTCGTCCGCGGCCCTCGCCCTTCGATGACGACCCTCGATCCGAGCAGTATTTCGGATGTCGGGCTCCCCCTGGAGGTAACCGCGGGACGCCCAATCGGGGCGTCCGGAGACGCATATACACGTCTCGCTGACAGATTTCAATATCTGTCATTCAATGATCCGTGATTGACAGTCAATACTTGAGCCTTGGTCATCCAGTCGACCGAACCCTGCCCGTCGCCCCCGCCGTCGACTAATCGTTCTCGCCGGCAAGCCATTGATACGAATAAATTTTGTTAGACCGACCGCCTTCTGGCGCCCCGATTTTCAAGGCGAGTCGAAACGTCCCTGAGCGGCGAATTGGCGCGCAATCCGCCTTTCACCCCGGCATCGCGCCGGGTTACGCTATCTGCCCGACTTACGAACAAGAAACGGACCGATCCCATGCCCATCGTCAACCGCATCGCCGCCCTTTCCGACGAAATGGCCGCCTGGCGCCATGACTTCCACGAGAATCCCGAGCTGCTCTACGAAGTCCATCGCACCGCCGGCATCGTTGCCGATCGCTTGCGCGAGTTCGGCTGCGACGAGGTGGTGACCGGCATCGGGCGCACGGGGGTCGTCGGCGTGATCCGCGGCCGCAAGTCGGCCTCCGGCAAGACCATCGGCCTGCGCGCCGACATGGACGCGCTGCCGATCATGGAAACCTCGGGCGTGCCTTACGCCTCGAAAGTTCCCGGCAAGATGCACGCCTGCGGCCATGACGGCCATACCGCGATGCTGCTGGGGGCCGCCAAATATCTCGCCGAGACGCGCAATTTCGACGGCACCGCGGTTCTGATCTTCCAACCCGCCGAGGAAGGTGGCGGCGGCGGCAAGGCCATGGTCGAAGACGGGTTGATGACACGCTGGAACATCCAGGAGGTCTACGGCATGCACAACATGCCCGGCCTGCCCGAAGGCCATTTCGCCACGACGCCCGGCCCGATGCTCGCGTCTTCCGACAACATCCAGATCACCGTTCGCGGCAAGGGCGGCCACGCCGGCGCCGGCCCGCACAAATCCGTCGACAGCGTGCTGATCGGCTCGCAGATCGTCAATGCGCTGCAATCTATCGTGGCGCGCAACGTCGATCCGCTGAAGTCCGCGGTGATTTCGATCACCCAGTTCCACTCCGGCACGGCCTTCAACATCATTCCTGAGGTCGCCGAGCTCGGCGGCACCGTGCGCACGCTCGACCCCGAGGTGCGCGATCTCGTCGAGCGCCGCATCGGCGAAGTCGCCGACAGCGTCGCGCGCGCCTATGGCGGCTCGGCCGAGACGAAATACTCTCGGATGTATCCGGTGACGATGAACCATGCGCGCGAGGCCGGGCTTGCCGCCGACGTCGCCCGCGACATCGTCGGTGCCGAGCGCGTCAACGACAAGTTCGTCCCCATGATGGGCGCCGAGGATTTCTCCTTCATGCTGGAAGCGCGCCCAGGCGCGATGGTGCTGGTCGGCATGGGCGACGGCAACGAATGCCACCATCCCGGCTACATCTTCAACGACAATATTTTGGGCCACGGCGCATCATTCTGGGTGCGCTTGATCGAGACGCGGATGCCGGCGTAACGAACGTCGATCTCGCAGGGTGGGCAAAGCGAAGCGTGCCCACCACAACTGTCTCAAAGGGAGTAGGTGGGCACGGCGCTTTACGCCTTTGCCCGCCCTACAGCAGCAGCCCGTGGACGTCGCAAGCGCGACCTTCTCTGGCCTCTCCGTTACGCCTGCACCACCTCGTGCCGCATCACGAACGGCGCGAGCAGCGTGTGCACCTCGCCGGCGACGGCCTCGCGCTGGTCTGCAGGCAAGCCTGTAAGCGTCACCGTGGCGATCGAGCCGTGACTGCCGTGGGCGCCGACCTTCACCTTGCAATCGATGCCACGCTCCGTGAGGGGCGCCAGCACCTTGGTGAACACGCGCTGCGCAGCGTCCCAGCGCAGTTGCGGCTTGAACACCTTGCCGACGCCGGTCACCGGCATCGGATCGATCGGAATGACCTGCACGGGGACAGCGGCACGCTCCGGCGTGCGCTCGCGCACCCATGCTTCGAGCTCGCCGGGCTCGACCTTTGCGCCCGGCTTCAACTGCACGTAACCGACCGGCAGCTCGCCGGCATAGGCGTCGGGCTGGCCGACCACCGCGGCGAAGCCGACGGCGGGATGGCGGAACATGATCTCCTCGATCGGCGCTGGATCGATGTTATGGCCGCCGCGAATGACGAGGTCCTTGGCACGGCCGGTGATCCAGAGATAGCCGTCGGCGTCTAACCGGCCGAGATCGCCGGAATTGACCCAGACTTTGTCGACGAAGGCGCCCTTGTTGTGGGCGTCGTTGAGATAGCCGCCGAACACGCCGGGGCCGGCCATGATGACGACGCCGATCTCGTCCGGCTTGCAGTCGCGGATCAAATTGCCGTCGGCATCGAGCTGCACGATGCGCACGCGCGAGTAAGGCATGGGCAGGCCGACCGAACCGAGCCGGATCGGCCGCGACGGGAAAGCGAGCGTGTGCACGCTCGATGTCTCCGTCATGCCGTAGACCTCGACCACCGGCAGCTTGAGCTTCTCCTGGATCGCCGAGCCGACCGCAACGGGAATCGCCGAGCCACCGCCGGCTGCGTATTTCAGGCTGGAAATGTCGGCATTGCCAGGCGGCACCGCGAGGGCTGCGGCCAGCACCGTCGGCACGCTCGAGAGCGCTTCCGGCTTGAAGCGCTCGACCAGCCCCCAGATGTTCTTCACCGCGTTCGGATTGCGCCAGCCGCTCGGCGACAACACCACCAGCGAACCACCGCTCGACAGCGTCAGGAGCACCTGCGTCAGCGATCCGCCGACGTGAAACAGCGGCATGCCGAACAGCAGGTTGGCGCCGGGCTTCGATTTCAGCATCAGATTCAGCGCCCAGGCCTGATAGACCTGATTGCCGTGGGTGTGTCGCACGAGCTTCGGCGTGCCGGTGGTGCCGCCGGTATGGAAATAGACCGCGATATCGTGGCTCGCGATCTTGCGCCCGCTGACAAGCCGGTCAGCCGGCTGCTTCTTGATCAGGTCGTTGAACGCGTAAATTCCGTTGGCAGGATCACCGCCGCCCGCCACCTGCACGATCGCCTTGAGATGCTTGAGTTGCGGGCGGATCTGCTCGACCTTCTGCCAGATGTCGGTGCCCGGCACCGGCCCGAGCGCGACCAGGATCTTGGTGTTCGCCGCTTCCAGAATTTCCGCAATCTGGTGCGGCTCGAGCAGCGGGTTGACGGGATTGGCGATGCCGGCGGCCTCGGCGCCGAACAGCGTCACGAAGGCATCGGGCAGCAGCGGCAGCATGAAGGAGATGACATCGCCCTTCTCCGCGCCGAGCGCATGAAACATGTTGGCGGCCTGCGTGACGCGCGCGATGAAATCGCGGTAGGTGACCACAACAGGCGTATCGGCCGGATCGGCATTTTGGAGAAACTGGAGTGCCGCCCCGTCCGGGTTGCGCGCGGCACCAAGCCGGATGGCATCGTAGGTGCTCTCGGCCGCGACCCGATCGGCATAAGGGACCTGCTCGAAGGCCCGGACCTCCTCGTCCGTCAAAAGCTCCGGATAGTCATTGCCGATGAGCCGATCGAGCGCGTGGATGCCCGCCATGGAATATCGTCCTCCCTCAGATGTCGGCCCTCGCCGCCTGTCTTTTGACATTTGGGTCGGCGGGGCCCCGACCGGTGACCGGTCGAGCGGGACCACAATGATGGATGATCGGGCGTTCGTCCATTGCCCGATGCAATTGGCCGCACGTTGGAGCTCGCCGTCGGCCTGTGAGACGTTACGGGCGATCCGGCGTCCAGCCCACCGCGTTGAAATCGGCCGGCGCGGGCATCACTTCCGGCTCAGCAGTTGGTTTTCGCAGGATTGCATCCGCACGGTTCGAATCAGAAATTTCAACCGGGACCCCCGCTGCGTCGACGGCAAGTATTCCGGTCAGCTCCGGCGGCGCCGACATCACGTACCGGTCTGCCGACTCGATCAGCCGGAGCAATTCGTCCCGAATGAAGGCGGCTGACCATTCGCCCGGCAAACCCCTCACGGCTGCAAACTCCTCCGCCGGAATCGACAATGCATGCCGGCGGATCTCATCGATGGTTCGACGCGGCGAGAAATTGGGCGGCTTGCCGGCGGCGGCGAACACAAGTGGTCCAAGCGGGCAATAGTCGCGGCCGATTGCGACAAGATCAGCGATATCGCGCGCCTTTGAACGACCTGCCGCGGCGAGAACCTTGTTGATGGCGAGATCCGCCTGATGAAGGCGAGCTCCCCATTCCTGATCCCTAACAAGCGGAAAAAAGCGAAGTTTCGTCTCCGCGAACCACTGGATGATCGTGGATTCGCCCTCGCGCGAAACAGTCGCATCGACGCAGCCATAGATAATAAAATCGCGATGCGTCTTGAAGCTGGCAGCCTCGAGAAGCGCCAGGTCGGCCTTTGCACTTTCGGTTACTTCTTCGTCGGTGTCGTGGAATATATCGATGTCGTCGGATCGTCTCTGCCAGTCCTTGTTCAACATCAAGCCACCGGCGAAATAGCTGCTCTCGGACCGGTTCTTGGCCAGGAGACGAAGGATGTCGCTCTGCAGTTTGCTGAGGGCCATCTCAATGCTCGCGCTCGCTGACGCGGTCCAGAATCTTCCTGCCCATTGCAAACGCCCTTGCGTCGCCGCGATCGATCATTGCGCGCGCAGCGACGGCAGCACGGGACCGGATATCGGGAAGGCGGCCGAGATCGACGTTGTCGAGTATTCGCGATCCGTACAGACGGAGCGCATTGTCGAGCAGCAACTGGAGGTCCCTGGTCTGGCGATGCTCGGCCCGCATGCGAGAAGCCATCGCCAGCACTTCGTTTCGGCCGCTCGGCGGAATGAGGACCTCGACGCGCACTAAATCCGCGGCGCCGCCCTCTTTTCTGTATTTTCGAATTCTCTTCTTCGCTGGGATCACAGGCCTTTGCTCCCGATAAGAGAGCATAGCACGCGTATCCCGGTTACGCAAATGCGTATCCCGGTTACGCTATTAAGCAACTGAAATTACTGTATTTCATCGCAAAGATGCCGTTAGCAATGAACCTCTTAGCGCGATTCGCGGACCAAACTGGGAGCGGCTTCGCCGGACGCAATGCCGCGAGACGCGAGGACATCATGACGAGGCCCCTGCAACACCGCATCAGATCGCTGATCGCCGCGCTTGCACTGGGATCGGTAATCTTTGCGTCGGCGATCGCCATGCCGCGCGCCACGCTCGCCGAGGACAGTCAATTCGACAAGATGCGCGGCAAGATCGCTGCTTTCATCGGCGACAAGATGGAAAAGCTGGGCGGGTCACGCATCATCTACAAGGTGGACAGCGAAGGCTTGCGCGAGAGCGTCGTCACGGATTTGCGCGACGACGTCTACAAGATCTTGCACGACGGCCAGATCGCCTTCTCAGGCCTTGCGATCCGCGACGGTGGCGTCGAATTGAAGATCGCCGACGCCAAAGCCCGCGAACAGCTCGCGCGCAAGCTCGCCTCGGACGCGGAAGGATTGCCCTCGCATGCGATCGCCGTGACCAACGGCAGTGACGGAGCGGTCAGGCTGGCGCCGACCGACGCGGCCTCGGCGGCGCGGCTGCGCGATCTCGTCGAAGACGCCATCGCCATGGTCGAACAGCGTCTCAAGGACGCCGGCGTCAAGCTCGCCAGCGTGGCCCCTGACGGGACCGACCGCATCCGGATCTTTCTGCCGGGCGTCAGCGATCCCGAGCGCATCACAGCGATCTTTGCCCACAAGGTTACGGTCAGCTTCCATCCGGTTGATGTTTCGATGCTGGCGGAGCAGGCGCAATCCGGCACCCCACCTGACGGCTCCGAAGTCCTGCTCGGCTTCAAGGACAAGAAGCCTTATCTGGTCACCAAAGCCAGTGCGCTCGACGGTGAGGACATCAACTATGCAGCGCCTGGCTTTGCGACCGGCACCAAGGAGCCGATCGCCCAGTTCCGCTTCAACGGACGCGGCACGCGGCGCTTTGCGCACGTCACCGAAGAGAACGTCGGCAAAGCCTTCGCCATCGTGCTCGACGGCAGGGTGATCTCCGCTCCCGTGATCCGCGAGCCTATCACCGGCGGCTCGGTCCAGATCTCCGGCAATTTCACGCTCGAGGAGGCCAACAGCATCGCCATGCTGCTGCGCGCCGGCGCCCTGCCGGGTCACCTTACGCTCGTCGAGCAGCAGGTCCTCCAACCCGGCGCCAAGCACTAGCGGAACAACGCATCCGAGCCCACGGGCCGTCGTGAGCGCGCCGGCCTGTCCGGAGCAGCAAAGTCACTCTGCGGCGCCCGCCCGAATCACGGGGGCCCCGTCATGCACGCAACCAACGGGCAATTGCCGAAACGCCCAAGCAGGCTAAAATTTGCCCCTTGCGGCAGGACGGCCGAAGGTTTCATTTCAAGCGGTCGTCATTCGATTTCGGCTATACCTGCCGCGGATACCGGGACTGAAGGCCTTATGCGGGGTTAGTACCATGCCGTCCGGCAGCGTAGACATTTCGTCGATCCTCGACCGCATTCTGGATGCGGCAACGGACAATCTCAGGATCGCGAAGATCCTGGTCCAGATGGGCCTCGACCCCAACGACGTCACTTGGGACGCGATCTTCAATCGCCTGCTCGAGATCTTCGTTCACAACATCACGCTGGCGAACATGTTCGCCGCGGTCGGCGCCATCTTCTTCGTTGCCACCCTGCTGATGCGGACGATGGTGCCCTTGCGCGTCGCCAACATGGTCGGTTGCGCCTTCTTCGCTCTTTTCGGTGCGCTCTCGGCCAATGTCTCGACGTTCCTGCTGTATCTGCTTTTGCTTCCGATCAACGCTTTTCGCCTGCGGCAGATGCTCAAGCTGGTCAAGAAGGCGCGCCACGCCGCCGAAGGCGACATGTCGATCGAATGGCTCAAGCCGTTCATGGCCGAGCGCAAATACCGCCGCGGTGACACGCTGTTCAGATTGGGCGATCCGGCCAAGGAGATGCTCCTCACTGTCACCGGCAAATTCCTCGTGAAGGAGATCGGCGTCGAAATCGGGCCCGGAGCCCTCATGGGAGAGTTCGGCTTCCTCACGCCGGACAACCGGCGCACCGCAACGATCGAATGCATCGAAGACGGCCAGGTGCTGACCATCACCTATGACCGGTTGCTGGAGATCTACTTCCAGGATCCGCAGTTCGGCTATTACTTCCTGGTGCTGACCAGCCAGCGCCTCCTGCAGAACATCGATCGCCTGCAGAAGCAGCTGGCCGCAGCCCAGGCGGCGACCACGAACAAGATCGCCTGACCGCCGCTCAGCTCAGCAAGAGCGCCATGCCGGGATCGCCCTTCTCCATCGCGCGCCGGTAAGCCGGACGTGCGCCGATGCGACCGAGATATCCGACCACGTTCGGGCAGCGCTGGAGATCATACGGCTGGAAGTAGCGCATCGTGGTGAGCGAGAAGCCGATCATGATGTCGGCCGCAGTAAAGGTGCCGCCGGCGAGATATTCGGCATCGCGCACGCGGGCGTCGACGAGGTCGAAGGCACGATCGAGGCGCGCTCTGATCGCGACCAGCATCGGATTGTCGTCAGCGAGCTTGAGTCGGTTCAGCAGCATCAGCCGCCCCATGCCGGCTTGTAGCGTGCCATTGGCAAAGTGAAACCAGTACAGGAATTGCGCGAATTCGGGGGCCTCCGGACCGAGCACGAGACGGCCTTTGCCATATTTGGCGATGATGTAATCGACGATGGCGCCGGATTCGGCGAGCACGAGATCGCCATCGGTGATGACGGGCGCCGCTCCGATCGAATGCAGCGCCTTGTACTCAGGCGGCGCCAGCATGGTGACGGGATCGCGCGCATAGCGCTTCAGTTCGTAGGGGATCCCGAGCTCCTCGCAGAGCCAGACGATGCGTTCGGATTGCGATTTGCCGAGGTGATGGACGGTGAGCATGGGAGTCTCCTCGATCAGTCGTAACGACGCATCATACCATCCCGGTCACCCTGAGGCGGCCGCTTCTTCAGCGGCCCTCGAAGGGCGACGGCCCGGCTGTAATCACATGGACTGCGATCAGGGCCAGCAGCACATAAGCCAAGAAGATGTAACGGTCCTGGCCGCCGCTGCTTTGTCCGGAGAGCTGATTGTGGCGTGTTGAACAGGCCGAAAAAGTCCGCGCAGGCCGTCCTCGCCGCAAAACCGCCCTAAAAACCGAATGGTAACCATGACGGGCTATGGTGCTGATGTGAGCAATTCCTCGACGATCCTGGTATTTGATTCCGGCCTTGGCGGCCTCACTGTCCTGCGTGAGGTCGTGGCCGCGCACCCGGATGCGCATTATACCTACGTCGCTGACGACGCCTTCTTCCCCTATGGCCATCACAGCGAGGACGAGATCATCGCCCGCGTGGTGCCGCTGATGGGGGAGCTGATCGGCACCCATGACCCTGACCTCGTCGTCATCGCCTGCAACACCGCGTCCACCCTGGTTCTATCGCATCTGCGTGCCGCTTATTCCGTACCCTTTGTCGGCACGGTGCCGGCGATCAAGCCGGCCTGCGCCCGGTCCAAGACTCGCCGCGTCTCGGTGCTCGGCACCAAGGGCACGGTCAAGCGCGAATACACCAAGGCGCTGATCCGCGACTTCGCGCAAGGATGCGAGGTGACGCTGGTCGGTTCGCCCGAGCTTGCTTCGCTCGCCGAACGCGAGCTCAGCGGCCAGGCGATCAGTGACGCCGATATCCTTGCCGAGCTCGCCCCCTGCTTCGTCGGAGATGAGTCCGATGCGAGCGCACGCACCGACACGATCGTGCTCGCCTGCACGCATTACCCGCTGCTGCTCGATCGGCTGGAGCGGCTGGCACCCTGGCCCGTCGACTGGATCGATCCGGCGCCCGCGATCGCCCGCCGCGTTTCGGATCTGCTCGCCCCGCGCAGCGGCGACAACGTGCAATCCGGCGCCGAGATGATTTTCACGTCGAACCGCGTGCATGGGCTCGGACCGGCCCTGACGCCGTTCTTCGGCGGGCGCGCAGTCGCCTGACCTTGCGCCCAGGCGGCGCGCTGCTAGGCTTCGCGCCTCGCCATCCCGCGCAAGGTCTTTCCATGTCGATCCCAACCACGCCGCTCAATCGCCTCCGCCAGATGTGGAGCGAGGGGCGCCCCGCCTTCGGCGCGATCGCGACGATCCCGAGCGTGCAGATGGTGCAGATTATGGCGCGCTCGCTCGACTGGATCATCGTCGATCTCGAGCATGGGCCGATCGGGCTCACCGAAGCGCATGCGATGATCGCGGCGACGACCGGTACGCCCTGCACGCCCCTGGTGCGGATCGCCGCGAACGAGCCGTGGCTTGCGAAAGCGCCGATGGATATCGGCGCCTTCGGCATCAACTTCCCGATGATCACCAATCGCGCCGAGGCCGAGAAGGCGGTGCGGAGCGTGCGCTACCCGCCGCGCGGGGACCGGCTCTGGGGACCGTTCCACGCTCCGTTTCGCTGGGGCCAATCGATGCCCGACTACATGGCGTCAGCCGACGACGAGATGATCTGCATGGTTACCATCGAGCATGTCGATGCCGTCAACCGCATCGACGAGATCATGGCAACACCAGGCATCGACGTCGCGGTTATCGGTCCCGGCGATCTTGCGACGTCCATCAACAAGCGCGGCCGAATGGATGACCCCGAGCTGCTCGAACTGGTCGCCCGCGCCGAAGCCGGCATCCTCAGAAGCGGCGTGCCGATCGGCGGCGTTGCGCGGACCGCCGACCAGGCCAACCAACTGATCGACCGTGGCTACCGCGCGATCGCGCTCGGCTTCGACTGGTCGCTATTCCAGCGCGGCATCATGGCCGCGTTCGATGGGATCAGGCGCTGACCAGATCGCGGCAGGCCTAGTGCACGATGCCCGACGCCGCTTCAAGATATTGAAATCAATAATGATTTTTATTTTCCATAAGAACAGGCCGCTGCCCTTGCCAGTGCCGTGAAAGGCGAACCAGCCGCCCCAAAGCGGGTTGATTGTGCTAAACGGGGCAGCGGGCGACCCGCTCGTTGCCTATATTTTGATCCGCGGGAACCGAAAGAGAGATGCGCGGGACGCCCAAAACCATTTCGCTGCCGCGCCGCCTGATCTGCGACCTCATGCGGGCGTCGATGGACGTGCCGTTCGTTTCACTGTCCCGCTCGCTCAATATTCGTTCCCTGCTGGAGGCCCGTGCAGGCGTGTTGGCGCCGGCCGGCTGGGCGGCGATATTCGTCAAGGCTTTCGCCCTGGTCGCAAGGGACGAGCCGGTCCTGCGCACCGTCTATGCCAAATGGCCGTGGCCGTCGCTCTACGAGCTCCCGAAAAGCGTGGCGCTAATCGCCATCGCCCGGGTCGAGAAGGGCGAGGAATGCGTGATGCCGCAGCGAATCGCAGCTCCCGAGGCCATGACGCTGTCCGCGGTTGATGCCGAGATCCGGCGCGCCAAGACGGCTCCGATCGACGATGTCCCGATGTTCCGCAAGATCATGCGCGCCACCCGTCTGCCGCTGCCGCTGCGGCGCCTGTCCTGGGCCGTGGGGCTCAATTTCGGCCGGCAGCGGGGCAATTGGTTCGGGAGTTTCGCGGTGAGCTCGGTGGCGGCCTACGGCGGCGGCGAGCTTCATCCCGTCACCCCCGGCCCCTTCATCGTGAGCTATGGGGTGGTTGAGCCCGACCAGACCATCCATGTCGTGATCCGCTGGGATCATCGGGTCACCGATGCCGCCCTCATTGCCCGGGTCCTGACCCGGCTGGAACAGGTCCTGAACACTGAAATCGCTGCCGAATTGAGCGCGGCAGGCGCGAAGCCGATCCGGGCCGTCAGGACGTGATTCCGGGGCCGTTCGCATTGACAGCGAACCCCAAACTCCCCTAAAAGCCGCCTGCTCGCGGGCCGGTTTCGGCCCGCGAAGCGTTTCGCGACCCGTGGTCCGTTTCCTTATGCTTGGGAATTGGACCTGTCGGTGCCGGGATTTCCCCGTCACACAGGAGGGCGCGTTTCCTCATATCAATGCAACCGAAGAGGACGCGATGACTAAGCGCAGTGAGGCGAAGTACAAGATCGATCGCCGTATGGGCCAGAACATCTGGGGCCGCCCGAAGAGCCCCGTGAACCGCCGCGAGTACGGCCCCGGCCAGCATGGCCAGCGCCGCAAGGGCAAGCTCTCCGACTTCGGCGTGCAGCTGCGCGCCAAGCAGAAGCTGAAGGGCTACTACGCCAACATCAGCGAGCGTCAGTTCCACGGCATCTATGTCGAGGCGAGCCGCCTCAAGGGTGACACCGGCGAGAACCTGATCGGCCTCCTGGAGCGTCGTCTCGACGCGGTCGTGTATCGCGCCAAGTTCGTCTCGACGATCTTCGCCGCCCGTCAGTTCATCAACCACGGCCACATCAAGGTGAACGGCCGCAAGGTCAACATCTCGAGCTATCAGGTCAAGATCGGCGACGTGATCGAGGTCAAGGAAGCCTCCAAGCAGCTCGCCCACGTTCTCGAAGCCAGCCAGCTCCCCGAGCGCGACACCCCCGACTATCTCGAAGTCGATCACGGCAAGATGACCGCCAAGTACGTGCGCGTCCCCGGCCTCTCCGACGTGCCCTTCCCGGTGCAGATGGAGCCCCATCTGGTCGTCGAATTCTATTCGCGCTAAGATCTGAATATCGAAAGGCCCCGGTTCGCCGGGGCCTTTTTGCTTAAGAGCCACATTTCAGTGGCCGCAATGCTTTGAGGAGCCGTCGCATGCTCTACACCCCTCCCCCTGTTGATCCCAAGGCACCGCCGGTGCGCATCAATCTGCTCTCGGACACGCAGACCAGGCCGACACCTGCGATGCGCGAGGCGATGGCGAGGGCGGAAGTCGGGGACGAGCAGGTCGGCGACGATCCGACCGTGAATGCGCTGTGCGAGCGCGTCGCCGGGCTGCTCGGCAAGGAGGCGGCCGTCTACATGCCCTCGGGCACGATGTGCAACGTCACCGCGACGCTGGTGCATTGCCGTCCCGGGGACGAGATCCTGGCGCACGAGACCGCGCACATCATCGCCCGCGAGGGCGGCGCGCATGCCGCCATCGGAGGCTTCCAGGTGACACAGTTGAAGGGCGCCGACGGCCAGTTCACGCCGGAGACGCTCCGGAAAGCACTGCATCCGCGCACGCGCTACCAGCCGCCGCAGACCGTCGTCAGCGTCGAGCAGACCGCCAATATCGGCGGCGGCACGATCTGGAAGAAGGCCGCGCTCGACGAGATCGTCGCAATCGCCAGGCAACACGGCCTCGTCACCCACATGGATGGCGCGCGCCTCCTCAACGCCACCGTGGCAAGCGGCATCTCCCCGCGCGACATGACGGCGGGTTGGGATTCGGCCTGGATCGACTTCTCCAAGGGCCTGGGAGCGCCGATCGGCGGCGTGCTCGCAGGCTCTCGCGCCTTCATCGATGCGGTCTGGCAGTGGAAGCAGCGCCTCGGCGGCTCGATGCGCCAGGCCGGCATCTGCGCGGCCGCCTGCATCTACGCTCTCGACCATCACGTCGAGCGGCTTGCCGACGATCACGCCAATGCGCGCGCGCTCGCGCGCGGGCTGTCGCAGATCGCAGGCATCGAGGTGCAGGAGCCCGAGACCAATCTCGTGTTCTTCAAGCCCGACGGTGCCGGCGTTCCCGGCGACAAGATGGTCGCGCTACTCCGCCAGCGCGGCGTCACGCTCGCGATGATGGACGGCCGCATCCGCGCCTGCACCCATCTCGACGTCAACGCGAGCCAGATCGAGGAGACGATCGGATACGTCCGCGAGATCGTGCGCGCGGCGTAATCAGCGCATAAGCGCTCCGTAGACCAGCCGCTTCAGCTCGTCCTGGATCGGGCCGCGCTGCGCGGGCGACTGCATCATGCAGATCACGAACATGTCGTCTGCGGGATCGATGAAGAAGAAGGTGCCGCCGACACCGTCCCAGCGGTACTCGCCCGCCCGCACCCGACCGTCCGCCACGATGCGCACGGCAAAGCCGAGACCAAAGCCGCTGTCACGCCCGGGAAAGTAGAACCCGGGATCTTTCGTCCCACCGCTTCCCTTACCGATCTGGTCCGATGTCATCAGCGCCACCGTCTCGCGCCTGAGATAGCGGCGACCGTCGAGCTCGCCGCCATTGAGCAGCATCTGCGTAAAGCGCGCATAGTCTCGAATCGTGCCGACCATGCCGGCCCCGCCGGACTCCCAGCGACGCGGCGCGGTCGCCTCCGTGATGCCGGCAACGGGATGATCGAACCAGTCACCGGGCAGGGGCTCGGCGATCAGCGGCCGCCTGGCCTCGTCGGCGACGAAGAACGCCGTGTCGCCCATCGCCAAGGGATCGAGCAGCCGCTGCTTCTCGAATTGATAGAGCGACAGGCCCGAGACGACCTCGATCACCCGCCCGAGCACATCGGTAGAATGGCCGTAGTCCCACAGCGTTCCCGGCTGCTCGGCGAGCGGCAGGCGCGCGAGCCGCGCGACGAATTCTGCGTTGTCAGGATCGCCGTCGAACAGACCGGCCTGGGCATAGAGCCTGCGCACAGGACTGTCGCCGTAGAAGCCATAGGTGATGCCGGAGGTATGTCGGAGCAGGTCGCGTACCGTGATCGGTCGCGCCAGCAGCTGCAGCGCCAGCCCGCCGTCGGCCGCGGGGACGCCAACCTGCACATCGGCAAAGGCCGGAATGTATTTGGCGACGGCATCGTCGAGCGCGAGCTTGCCGTCCTCCACCAGCATCATCGCCGCCACGGAGGTGATCGGCTTCGACATCGAGTAGAGGCGGAAGATGGTGTCATCCGTCATCGGCTGCGCTGTCTTCACGTTGCGCAGGCCAAACGTTTCGAAGAGCACGGGTTTGCCGTGCTGCTGGATCAGCAGGACCGCGCCGGGAATCCTGCCGGCGGTGACCTCGTGACTGAGAAGCGCGCTGACGCGCGCAAGGCCTGCGGCCGTGAAGCTGCGGGCGAGCGGCATTTCGGCGCGGACCGGCCGCGCCGCACCGACCAGCAGGGCAAGCGCGGCAACGAGGACGAGAGCCTCAGTTCTCCATGGCCTCATAGATCAACTGCTTCAGCGTCCGCTGTACGCGCTGGCGCTCGCTCGGGGTCTGCTCCAGCAGGACGAAGAACATGTCCTGCTTGGGATCGATCACGAAATAGCAGCCGGAGGCGCCGTCCCATTTCAGCTCGCCGAGATCGCCGGGCGGCGGCGGCTTGGCGTTGCCGGGATCGGTGCGGACCGCAAGCCCGAGGCCGAAGCCGAAGCCGTCGCCGGGGAAATAGAAATAATCGCGGTCGACGCCGGAAGCCGGGCCGATCTGGTCGGTCGTCATCAGCTTGAACGTCGCGGGCTTGAGAATGGTCTTGCCGTCGAGCGTGCCGCCGTTGAGCAGCATCTGGGCGAAGCGTTGATAGTCGGCCATGGTCGTGACCATGCCGCCGCTGGCGAACTGGATCTTCTTGACGACGGTCGGATCGTTGATGCGGCCGACCCGGAAGTCGGAATCGTTCGGCACCGGTTGCGCCAGAAGCTTCTGCTTGGCGGGGTCGGTGACGAAGAAGCCGGTGTCGACCATCCCGAGCGGGTCGAGCAGCTTCTCCCGCATGATGTCGATCAGCGGCTTGCCCGCCGCGATCTCCATCACGCGCGCCAGCACGTCGGTGGAATGACCGTATTGCCAGAGCGCGCCCGGCTGGTTGTGCAGCGGCAGCCTGGCGATGCGTTCGGCGAACTCGGCGAGGTCGAAATCGCCGGCGTAGATGTTGGCGTCGCGATAGGCTTTGCGGACCAGGCTGTCACCATAGAAGCCATAGGTGATGCCCGACGTGTGCGTCATCAGATCGTGGATCGTGATCGGCCGGTTCGGCGGCACCAGCTCGAGCGACTTGGTGCCGTCCTCGGCTTTCTTCTCGACGCCGACCTTCACGTTGGCGAAGGACGGGATGTATTTCGACAAGGGATCGTCGAGCTTGATCTTGCCGTCCTCGATCAATTGCATCGCGACGACGGAGGTGATCGCCTTGCTCATCGAGAACAGGCGGAAGATGGTCTTGTCCGTGATCGGCGCCTTGCTGACCACGTCCTGCACGCCGAAGGCTTCGTGATAGACCGGCTTGCCGTGCTGCTCGATCAGCACGGTTGCCCCCGCGATCTTGCCGGTCGCGACCTCGTTCTTGAAGAACTCGCTGACCTTGGCGAGCTTGTCCTGATTGAAATGGGCGCCGGCGGGAATTTCGTAAGTGCCTTCCGCGCGCGCGAGCGACATCGTGCCGAGCGATAGAAGCGCACCGCAGAGCAAGGCAAATCGTCGAAAATGTAAAATCATATCCCCTCCCCGGAACATGGCCGGCGGAGTGTACTGAAGGGGTTGTCAGGCACAAGGGCTGCCGTGCCGTCCGAGCGCCTCGGCATGGAGTTGGGCGCTTGGCTCGGAGAAACAGCAGAAAATGACCCGACCCACGGATGGCGCGGCGCTGAGCCCTTCGATCGTCGTGCGCACCGCAATCTCGGCTGCCCGGTCGGCCGGGAAACGATAGATACCGGTCGAAATCGCCGGAAATGCCACCGAGTGCAGCGACTGGCATAGTTGATCCCCTATAAGTTGGTCCCTAATCCGGGCAAAGTAGGTCCCATGTTCCAGAGACAAACAAAACCCCGCCGGCGACGGCGGGGTTTTCATTTCTCCGGAGCTTTGTCCGTATTACCTCAGTGAGCCGTCGTCCTGGATGTGGCGATAGGATCTTCTGCTAGGGGGTCAGCAGAACTGCGTTCACATCATGGGCTGGTTAGGAGCGACAAAACACACCACGTATATGATCGAGAACAGCGTGCCTAACCCTAAACACTGCAAGGCGATCGCAAGCCAGAAAAGCAACGGGCTCTCATCTCTCAGCAGTACACCCCCGAAGCCCAATGGTATCTGCATCGTTCGGAGGCTGTTGAACAACTTAAATCCGGCCAACGCGAACGCGACCATCACGACCAAAAGTATCGATATCACAGGCATCTTCTGATCAGCTACCCAGAATGCTGCGCATCTCTGATAAAACTTCGATCATCAAACGAGGCTTGATGCGACCGAGCCGCTCCGCGTGGCGCGCCTCTATCGTCGCGATCTTACAAGGTCGAATGATGGAGGGAGCAGGCAGACCGGCCTCTTCGTAGCGGCTGATTGCAAGATCCCCGGGCCATGTTCTGTTTTCAGCACTCGTGATCATCACCACCCAAAGCAGGTTTCCATTTTCCCCGATGCCTCCTGCGGATACAACGAGTGCCGGGCGATGCTGACGAGTTGATCGATCAGTGTACGGGAAAGGAACCCTAACGACGTCACCCTGCTTAAAGACTGCCATAGGCTTTCCGATCTGCCTCGCTATCCCATTCGCTGAAGGTGAGGAAGGGATCATCGACCAGAGCAGGTTCAGCCTTTGTCAGCACGACCTTATCACCAGTGATCGTATAAGCGATCTCATCACCTTCCTTCAGATGCAAAGCGGTTCGGACTGCCTGGGGGATCGTGGTTTGAGCTTTGGTAGTCAGTTTACTCGTAATCATGCGCACCTCTAGTCAAGGACTTTCCTTACTGTAAGGAATTTCCTTTCATTTTCAAGGGAAGGACGCGGGGCTGGCGGGGCTCTTGCTTAAGCAATATCTCTAACGGCGCACGAGGCCGGCGCCGCCCGCGATCCCTTTCTAAAGAAGTGGCCGGGAGACGTACTTTGATCGGAAGTCGGCACTTTTTCGCGGCCCGTCGCCGACGTCGAGATCAGGTTTTCAACAGCTTGCAAGGGGTATAGGGGACCTACTTTGATCGGCGCCACACCGAGCTCAGGTTGTGCTTGCCGCACAGCTCCATCGCGCGGCGATAGCAGGAGGCGAGCAGATCGTCCTCGCCGAGCGTGCCGCCATTCCAGACCGGCCCGACGGTGTGGATCACATGTGCGGCCTTGAGCCGATATCCCCTGGTGATCTTTGCGTCGCCGGTCTTGCAGCCGTGCAGCATGCGGCACTCGGCGACCAGCTCGGGCGCGGCCGCCCGATGGATCGCGCCATCGACGCCGCCCCCGCCAAGGAGCGACGTATTGGCGGCGTTGACGATGGCGTCAACGCTCAGCGTGGTGATGTCGGCAACGATGATCTCGAGCTGGACGCCGCCGATCCGGCGCGTCAGCACCGTCACGGATCAGGCCGCGACGACGACGCCCTTCTCGGAGAAGAGCTGCTGCAATTCGCCGGCCTGGAACATCTCGCGGACGATGTCGCAACCGCCGACGAACTCGCCCTTCACGTAGAGCTGCGGAATCGTCGGCCAGTTCGAGTATTCCTTGATGCCGTTGCGGAGCTCGGCGGATTCAAGGACGTTGAGGCCCTTATAGCCGACGCCGATATGGTCGAGGATCTGGACGACCTGGCCGGAGAAACCGCACTGCGGAAATTGCGGCGTCCCCTTCATGAACAGAACCACGTCGTTCGCCTTCACTTCGTTGTCGATGAATTCCGCAATGCTCATATCCGTGTCCTTCTGGGGCAGAGCCCTCAACCAAATCCTCGGGCCGGCTCAGCCGATCTAACCCGATGCCTGCCTATATATGTAGCCCAAACCGTTGTGCATCCAAAGTAAAATGGCGGCGAGAGGCCCGCGGCGGACGGTTTGCCCCCACCCGGGTGCATAGGCTGATGACATCAATATCATCGCTGGAGAGGACTTTCATACCGTAACGGAGCCCCTATCTAGGACGAACCCTGGTTTTGGAACCGGGTCTCGCCAACAACGTTCTCTTGTCCTGTCTGGAGAAAAACGTGACGAAACAAGCCTCCGCTACGGCCACCCCGCCGCTTTCGTCACCATCGGCCGTCCCAGGCAGCCTCGCTCAGGGGCTCGAAACCGCCTTTCTCGCCGTGCGCAACGAGACCGAGCGCCGGGCTGCAACGCTTTCACCGGAAGATCAGCAGATCCAGTCCATGCCGGATGCCAGCCCGATCAAATGGCACCGGGCGCATACCACGTGGTTCTGGGAGCAGTTTCTGCTCGGCGAGCACGCGCCTGGCTATCGGCCGTTCCATCCCGACTTCGCCTTCCTGTTCAATTCCTATTACGTCAGTGCCGGCCCGCGCCATGCCCGCAATCATCGCGGCGACATCACCCGACCCAGCGCGAGCGAGGTCGGCGCCTATCGCAGGCATGTCGATGCGGCCGTCGTCGGGTTCTTCCGCGAGGCCGGCGAGGACAAGCTTCGTGCGGTCTCGCCTCTGGTCGAGGTCGGGCTGAATCACGAGCAGCAGCATCAGGAATTGATGTTCACCGACATCCTGCACGCCTTCGCACAGAACCCGGTCTATCCGGCTTACGACAACGACTGGCGCTTTCCGGCCGCGACGCGCGGCGGCGAGGACTGGCTGACGCTCAACGAAGGCATCCACACCGTCGGCCATGTCGACGACAGCTTCCATTTCGACAACGAGAAGCCCGCGCATCGCGCTCTCGTCGGCCCGGTGAAGGTCGCCCGCAATCTCGTCACGAACGGCGAATGGCTCGCCTTCATGCGCGATGGCGGTTACGCGAAGGCAACGCTGTGGCTGATGGACGGCTTTGCCACGGCCAGCAAGGAAGACTGGCAGGCCCCGGGCCATTGGCGCGAGGTCGATGGCGGATGGCAGGTGATGACCCTCGCCGGCCTGAAGCCGGTCGATCCGGACGCGCCCGTCTGCCACATCAGTTATTACGAGGCCGATGCGTTCGCGCGCTGGGCCGGAAAGCACCTGCCGACCGAGACGGAATGGGAGGTCGCAGCCCGGGCGGGGCAGCTCAACGATGCCTTCGGCATCGTCTGGCAGTGGACCCGATCTTCGTATTCTCCCTACCCCGGCTATCGCGCCATTGAAGGCGCGCTCGGCGAATACAACGGCAAGTTCATGGTCAACCAGCTGGTGCTGCGCGGCTCTTCGCTGGCGACGCCCGAAGGTCACAGCCGCGTCACGTACCGCAACTTCTTCTATCCGCATCACCGTTGGCAATTCACGGGGTTGCGGCTCGCTGACTATTTCTAGTTCTCATCCGACGATCAATGCGCGCCGGACAGCGCGTTCAGGAGAGTATCATGAATGTGCACGCCAGCGCTTTGGCCGAAGCCCATCTTCCCGACGAGCAGACCACTGCCTTCGCCCGCGAGGCCATCGAGGACCTCTCGCAGCAGCCGAAGAAACTGTCGCCGAAATATTTCTACGACGCGACAGGGTCGGAGCTGTTCGAGGCGATCACGCGCCTGCCCGAATATTATCCGACGCGCACGGAGCTATCGATCCTGAAGGAGCGCGGCCGCGAGATCGCGAAGATCATTCCGGAAAATGCCGCGCTGGTGGAGTTCGGCGCCGGCGCGACCACGAAGGTCCGTCTACTGCTGAACCAGTCGAAGTTCGCGGCCTATGTCCCCGTCGATATCTCCGGCGACTTCCTTCAGGCGCAGGCGAATGGCCTGAAGCACGACTTCCCTGCTCTCGGCATCTACCCGGTCGCCGCGGACTTCACCACTGCGTTCGAGCTGCCGAAGGCGGTCGCATCAATGCCCAAGGTCGGCTTCTTCCCCGGCTCGACCATCGGCAATTTCGAGCCCCATGAAGCGCAGGCGTTCCTCAAGAGCGCCCGCCAGATCCTCGGCCGGGCCGCGCAGATGATCGTCGGCGCCGACCTCGAGAAGGAAGAGCGCCTGCTTCACGCCGCCTATAATGACGCGGCCGGCGTCACCGCGCGCTTCAACCTCAATGTCCTGGTGCGGATCAACCGTGAGCTCGGCGGCAATTTCGACCTCTCCGCCTTCACCCACCGCGCGATCTACAATCACGCGCGGCACCGCATCGAGATGCACCTGATCAGCCGCAAGAGCCAGACCGTACGCCTGCTCGGCACCAGCTTCTCGTTCAAGCCGGGCGAGAGCATCCACACCGAGAACAGCTACAAGTACAGCATCGAGCGGTTCGCGGCGCTGGCGCAAGGCGCCGGCTGGCGCGTGCGCGAGAGCTGGACGGACGCGGCGAAGATGTTCTCGGTGCACGCGCTGGAGGCGGCGGAGTAAGGCTATCGGCGCATCAACGCGCCCCGCCCTCTTCCGGCTTCGCTCCCAGTGACAGCGACTCCCACACCGCGACGACAATCATGATCACGCTCGTCGCGACCGTCAGCCAGAGCGGCGACAGATCAGCGGCGAACCACCACAGCGCGAGCAGCAGGATGATGCCGATGCCGTGGGAGAGCTGGAGGAAGCCGCGGATCGCGTGCTTGAACAGGATGGTGCCGACCAGGAACACCAGCGGACCGCCGATCGTGCTCACGATGGTGCGGACGTCCGAGTGTCCTGAGGGGTGCTTGAGCACCAATTCGTCGGAGACGGCGGTCAGAATGATGCCGGCGACGATCGGCATGTGCAGATAGGTGTAGGCGAGCCGCGCCAACCGGCCGGATTCGGCTGATTTCGAGATCCGTTCGGAGCCGGCCTCCGCGCCCTTGTGGAAATAGACCCACCACATCGCAATGCTGCCGACCAATGCTGCGACGAAGGCGAGCATGTTGTCTGCGGTCCAGTCCAGCTCGGCAAAGGTCGCGCCGTTGACGACCACGGCTTCGCCGAGCGCGATGATCACGAAGAGTGAGCAGCGCTCGGCCATGTGGCTGCCCTCGACGGCCCAGGCCTCCACCGACGAGAAGCCCAGCCTCGGTACCCAGAAGCGCACCGCGGGCGAGATGTATTCCCAGGTGACAGCGGCGATCCACAGCCATAACCGCGTCTCGCCGTCCGAAAAGCCGCCAGCGATCCACAACACCGCCGAGATCGAGAGCCAGACGAGGATGCGGATTGCGTTATGCCGGACGGCGATGCGATGGCGCGGCGTCGCGAACATCCAGAACGCGGTCCGGCCGACCTGCATGGCCGCATAGGCGACCGCGAACCACAGGCCCCGCCCTTCGAAGGCGGTCGGGATCGTCGTCGACAGCACGAGGCCGCCCAGCATCATCGAAAACAGCAGGAGGCGGACCGGCGTCAGATCGGGATTCAGCCAATTGGTGACCCAGGCGGTGTAGACCCACACCCACCACACCGCGAGAAACAGCACGGTGACATGCACCGCTCCGAGCGGCGTGAAATGGTGCAGCAGCGTATGCGAGATCTGGGTGACGGCGAAGACGAAGACGAGGTCGAAGAACAGCTCGGCATTGGTGACGCGGCTTGGCTGGTTGGGCACGATCACGCGAAACATCGCGCCGCGCTTATTCTCCGCAGCCATCATCGTCCCCGTCGCACGATCAGATCAGGCGCCGATCAGGTCAGCTGCCCGGTACTCCGGTTTGCAGCGCCAGCGCATGCAGCACGCCACCCATCTGGCCTTGCAGGGACCGGTAGACGATCTGGTGCTGCTGGACGCGGGATTTGCCGCGGAAGGATTCCGAGATCACGGTCGCGGCATAGTGGTCGCCGTCGCCGGCGAGGTCACGGATGGTCACCTCGGCATCGGGGATCGCTGCCTTGATCATCGCCTCGATATCGTGGGCGTCCATGGGCATTCGGGTCTTGCTCCTTCTGTCGGCTTACGGCTTAGGCATCGAATCGCTGCCGGGGTCCCCTCTCCGGCGGGGCCAAACTTAGCGTGAACGGCCTTCTACGTCACGCCTCCAGGCACTATATCCCTGATCCCATCGGGATAAAGGCACGACAAAGTGCCGCGCGCGGCAGATCGATCGAAAAGGCGTGAAATCATGAAGCTTCCAGGGCCGGACCACCCCATCACCATCACCCCGAACCCCCGCCGCGTCCGCATCATGGCGGGCGATATCGTCGTTGCCGAGAGCAGCAGGGCGCTGACGCTGAAAGAGGCCAAATATCCGGCGGTGCAATATCTGCCGCGGGAGGATGCCAACATGGCGCTGCTGGAGCGCACCGAGCGCACCACCCACTGTCCCTACAAGGGGGACGCCAGCTATTACAGCATCAAGGCAGACGGCAAGACGCTCGACAACGCGATCTGGACCTATGAGACGCCGTTCCCCGCGATGACGGAAATAGCAGGCCACCTCGCCTTCTATCCGGACAAGGTGAAGATCGAGGAAGTGGGATAGACTGACGGCGCCGCAAGGCCAGGGCGGCCATCGGGCTGCCTTCCCAGTCGATACAAGGCACAAGATGCCGCGCAAGGCCGCAAGACTGATCGGGGTCTCGTTGCTCGGGCTGGCCGGCGTGGTCGTTATGATCGCCGCTGCCGGATTTGGTTTTCGCGCCTACCGCCAAATTCTTGCCGCCGAAACCCTCGCGATCCGCTCTCCCAACGGCGTGCAGGAGGGCGCATATGTCGACATCGGCGGCGTCAAGCAATGGATTCAAATCCGCGGCGAGGATCGGGATAACCCGGTTCTCCTGTTCGTCCACGGCGGCCCCGGAGGCTTGAGCTGGCCGATCTCATCAGGCTGGCTGCCCTGGGAAAAGCATTTCACCGTCGTGCAATGGGACCAGCGCGGCGCCGGCCGCACCTATGGCGCCGCTGGTGAGGCACTCGCGCCATCAATGACGCTGGAGCGAATGACGCAGGATGGCGTCGAGCTGGCCGAATATTTGCGAGCGCATCTACACAAGGACAAGATCGTCCTGGTCGGGCATTCCTGGGGCTCGTTCCTGGGCATTCACATCGCCAAGCAACGGCCGGATCTGTTTTATGCCTATGTCGGCACGGGACAGGTGGTCGGCAGGGCGACATTCGAGAAGTCGTTCGAGCTCGCGATCACGCATCTGCAAGACTTGGCGCAGTCCGCCGGCAACAGCGAGGCTCTGGCAGAATTGGCGCCGATTGCCGCACGGCCTCTGATGAATCCGCAAAATCGTCTGGTTGCGGACAAATGGAGCAAAGCGCTGGCCCTGCCATCCATCGAGAGCTTCCGGCTGGCGGGCCCCGTCCCACCCCTATTCATGCCGGATTTCTCGCTGCGGGACTGGTATAACTGGCGCAAAGGCATGGCCTTCTCCGCACGATATCTGCGCGGACGCGAGGGCCCCATGTTCAAGCGCGACGTCGCCTCGCTCGGACTCTCGTTTCCGATTCCGATGATCTTCATCGAGGGCGATGCGGACTACAACACGCCGAGCGAGCCAGCCGAACAGCTCTTCAACCAGATCACGGCGCCCCACAAGGAATTCGTCCGGGTGCACGGCGGGGGACACTTCATTCCGTTCGATCGTCCCGATGAATTCCTGGCGGAGCTGATGGCCCACGTCATGCCGTTCGCGCGCGATCGAGGGCCGACGTGACGGCCTCGCTACGCCCTGAAGATCGTGAGCCCCAGGATCAGCAGCACCAGGAAGATCACGACGAACACATAGAACAGGAACCGGGCGACATCGGCGGAGGCGGCCGAGATGCCGGTGAAGCCGAGCACGCCGGCCACGATCGAGATCAGCAGGAAGATCAGCGCCCATTTCAAGATCGTCATCGCCAGCTCCGCATATCGGCGGCCGCAACCGGCGGCCCCTCACCTTTTCGGGGACGCTAACGGCGTTATGGGGAACTGGTTCCTTCAGGCTGACGGATAGTTTTCGCAACGCAAACTGCCCTTGCTGAATCGGGTTCCCGGCGGCACAGTCCGGCCGGATAGACACGCGACCGGGGCGACCATGATTACGATGTCACACTCTGCGACGATCGCCGCAGAGACGCATGCCGAACCGAAGGCCAAGGTACGCAATCTGTCGCTCGACCGCGCCCGCACCTTCCTGACGCTGGTGGTGCTGCTGCATCACGCCGTCATTCCCTACACCCATTTCGGTCACACCGATCCGGCGTCCTGGATCGGCTTCGACATCATCGTGCTCGCCACCGACAGCTTCTTCATGGCGATGTTCTTCTTCCTGTCGGGCCTGTTCACCTGGCCCGGCATCGCGCGCAAGGCGCCGCAGGTCTTCCTACGCGACCGCCTGCTGCGGCTCGGCCTGCCGTTCGCGGTGGCGGCGTTCACCGTGATTCCGCTCGCCTATTACGCGATCGCGTTGCGCGAAGATCCCGAGCTGACCTTCGCGGCGTTCTGGTGGAAGACCGTCACATCAGGACCGTGGCCGAGCGGCCCGATCTGGTTCGTCTGGGTTCTATTGGCGTTCGACCTCACCGCGAGCCTGCTCTACCGGGTCTCGACGCATCTGGTCGATCCAGGCAACCGCATCTCGATCCGGGGATTCAAGCAGCCGGCCGCCTTCTGGCTGATGCTCGCGGTCGTCACCATCATCGCCTATGTGCCCGCACTGGTCTATTTCGGCGCCAACAGGTGGTTCGAGTTCGGTCCGTTCTCGGTGCAGGCGAGCCGCATCCTACTCTACTTCGCCTATTTCTTCATTGGCGTCAGCGTGGGGGCTGCGAATTTCGATCGCGGCATCCTCAGTGCCGATGGGCAGCTGCCGAACAGCCGCTGGCTCTGGGTAATCGTGACGCTGATCCCGTACTGCCTGATGTGGTGCATGATCTACATCAAGCGCGAAATCCTCGATAATCCGGACGTGCTGCCGCACTGGTACCATGTCTTCTACGGCACGTTCTTCGCGCTGTTCTCGGCTTCGATCCTGCTGGCGATCCTCGCCTTCTTCCTGCATTCGAAGACGCCGGGACCGACCCTGCTCGACCGCATGCAGGCCGATGCCTATGGCATGTTTCTGGTGCACTACCCGATCGCGCTGTGGATCCAGCATGCGCTGTTCGACTATGAACTGCCGGCGATCGTGAAGGCCGCAATCGGCTTCGTGCTGACCGTGATGTTGAGCTGGGGCGTGACGGCGGGCCTACGGAAAATTCCGGGCGCCTCGCACGTGTTGTGAGGCCAAGATCTCTCCAATCGTCATTGCAAGCGCAGCGAAGCAATCCGGACTCCCTCGGCGGGACCAGTCTGGATTGCTTCGCTGCGCTCGCAATGACGGAATTTGTAGCCGCAGCTTACGCTGCCTTCCCGCCCATGTAATCCGGCAGCCAGCGCTCGTGCGAGGTCCGCAAGTTGTCGATCGTCACCGGCGCTTCGCCCGCGATCGCAATCGCATCGCCGCCCGTGGTGCCGATCCGCACGCAGGGCACCTCGCAGCCGCGCATCTTGGCGAGCACGCGGCCGGCTTCGGTTTCCGGCACAGTGACGAGGTAGCGCGCCTGATCCTCGCCGAACCAATAGGCCTGTGACACCAGCGCCGTCGGCGCCGCCAGCAGCTTGGCGCCGATGCCGCTCGCCATCGCCATCTCGGCGAGCGCGATCAAAAGGCCGCCGTCGGAGAGATCATGCACCGCGGTCGCGGTGCCCGCATGGATCATGCCGCGCACGCAATCGCCGTTGCGCTTCTCGGCGGCGAGATCGACCGGCGGCGGCGCGCCCTCCTCGCGACCGCAGATGTCGCGCAGGTAAACCGACTGGCCGAGCCAGCCATGGGTCTCGCCGACCAGCAGGATCGCCTCGCCTTCGGCCTTGAACGCTAGCGACGCCGATTTGGTGAAATCGTCCAGCAGGCCGACGCCGCCGATCGAGGGCGTCGGCAGGATCGCGCGGCCGTTGGTCTCGTTGTAGAGCGAGACGTTGCCCGACACGACCGGGAAGTCGAGCGTTCGGCAGGCTTCCGAGATGCCCTTCAGGCAGCCGACGAACTGGCCCATGATCTCGGGCCTTTCAGGGTTGCCGAAATTGAGATTGTCAGTGATCGCGAGCGGCTTGCCGCCGACCGCGGTGATGTTGCGCCAGGCTTCCGCCACGGCCTGCATACCACCTTGATAAGGATCGGCCTCGCAATAGCGCGGCGTAACGTCGACGGTCAGCGCCAGGCCCTTCGGTCCGTCCTGCACGCGCACGACGGCGGCATCGCCACCGGGGCGCTGCATGGTATTGCCGAGAATGACGTGGTCGTACTGCTCCCAGACCCAGCGCTTGCTGCACATGTCGGGCGTGCCTATCAGCTTCTCGAGCGCGGCGCCGAGCGCCATCGGCGCCGGTACCTCGCGCGCATGCACGATCGGCAGTGCGACGGACGGGACGTGCGGACGGTCGTACACCGGCGCCTCGTCGCCGAGCTCCTTGATCGGCAGGTCGGCCATGATGTCGCCGCCGTGCTTGACCACGAAGCGCTTGCTCGGCGTGGTGTAGCCGACCACCGCGAAGTCGAGGCCCCACTTCTTGAAGATCGCCTCGGCTTCCTTTTCCTTCTCGGGCTTGAGCACCATGAGCATGCGCTCCTGGCTTTCCGAGAGCATCATCTCGTAGGCGCTCATGCCGATCTCGCGGGTCGGCACCGCATCGAGATCGAGATCGACGCCGAGGTCGCCCTTGGCGCCCATCTCGACCGCCGAGCAGGTCAGGCCAGCCGCGCCCATGTCCTGGATCGCGATGACGCAGCCCTTCTCCATGATCTCGAGGCAGGCTTCCAGCAGCAGCTTCTCGGCGAAGGGATCGCCGACCTGCACGGTCGGACGCTTCTCCTCGGACTTGTCGTCGAACTCGGCCGAGGCCATCGAGGCGCCGTGGATGCCGTCGCGACCCGTCTTGGAGCCGAGATAGACGATCGGCATGTTCACGCCGGAAGCGGCCGCATAGAAGATCTTGTCGGCGTCGGCGAGGCCCACCGCCATCGCGTTGACGAGGATGTTGCCGTCGTAGCGGGTGTGGAAGCGCACCTGGCCGCCGACCGTCGGCACGCCGAAGGAATTGCCGTAGCCGCCGACACCGGCGACGACGCCGGAGACGAGATGCCGGGTCCTGGCATGCTCGGGGGCGCCGAAGCTCAGCGCGTTGAGGCAGGCGATCGGGCGTGCGCCCATGGTGAAGACGTCGCGCAAGATACCGCCGACGCCGGTGGTCGCGCCCTGATACGGCTCGATGTAACTCGGATGGTTATGGCTCTCCATCTTGAAGACCACCGCCTGGCCGTCGCCGATGTCGATCACGCCGGCGTTCTCGCCCGGGCCCTGGATCACCCAGGGCGCCTTGGTCGGCAGGCCGCGCAGATGGATGCGCGAGGACTTGTACGAGCAGTGCTCGTTCCACATCGCCGAGAAGATGCCGAGCTCGGTGAAGGTCGGCTCCCGCCCGATCAGCTTCAGGATGCGCTCATATTCGTCGGGCTTGAGCCCGTGGGCGGCAACCAACTCGGGGGTGATCTTGGGTTCGTTCTTCATGGCTTCAGGGGCTTTCGGCGGCGGTTTGGCCGTTCTTAGGAACAACGAGGGCTTCCGGAAAGCCCTTTATGGCGCATTTTCCCGCTGTCCCACGTTTTGCGGGCGTGCGGCCCGAGGGAACAGCAATTGCATGGCGTGCACAGATCGGATTTAAGGGCTCAAGACCCGCAATTGAAGGCCTATTTCCTTGCACGAATTGACCAAAACGCCCCCGCCCCGCCGTCCCGATCTCCACATCGCCACCGAGGGTGAATTCCTGGGCTGGCGGACCTGGATCCGCGACAGCTTTGAAGCCCATGTCGGCCCCTTCTGGCACCGGATCGAGGCGGACGGCAACGTCCGCTGCGCCTTCCGGGTCGAGAAGAAGCACCTCAACGGCTCCGGCAACGTCCACGGCGGCTGCTACATGGCGTTCGCCGACTATTCGCTGTTTGCGATCGCCACCCATGTCCTGGACAGCCGGGCGGTGACGACCAATTTTGCCTGCGAATTCCTCGATGCGGCCCGCGAGGGCGAGCTGATCGAATGCACCGGCAAAGTGAGCCGCGCCGGCGGTTCGCTGATCTTCCTGCGCGGGGAGATGATGACCGGAGAGCGGCTGTTGCTGACGTTTTCCGGCACGATCAAGCGGATGAAGCGGAAGTCGCTCCCGCCGCCGAACGCATAATTCGGCGGCCCGGCACGAGTGACCACCCGCGCCAAGGCTCAATGAAGCTTACGCGGCCTTTTCCAGATGTGCGGTAAGGCCCGCGAACAGGCCGCGGCCGTCGGTGCAACCCATGATGTCTTCGACGTGGTTTTCCGGGTGCGGCATCATGCCGAGCACGTTGCCCCTGTCGTTGACGATGCCGGCGATGGAATGCGCCGCGCCGTTGATGTTGCTGGCATCGTCGACGACGCCATCGGCCGAGCAGTAGCGATAGAGCACCCGCCCCTCGCCTTCGAGCCGCTTGATGGTCTCTTCATCCGCTTCGTAATTGCCTTCGCCATGCGCGACAGGCACGCGGATCACCTGGCCGGCATTGTAGCCGCGCGTGAACGGCGAGTCGGAGCGCTCGACGCGCAGATGCACATCCTTGCAGATGAATTTCAGCCGCGCATTGCGCATCAGGACGCCCGGCAAGAGGCCGGACTCGCAGAGGATCTGGAAACCGTTGCAGACGCCGAGCACGAGGCCGCCCTTGGCCGCATAGTCGCGCACCGCATCCATCACGGGCGCCCGCGCCGCAATCGCACCACAGCGCAAATAATCGCCGTAGGAGAAGCCGCCGGGCACGACCACGAGGTCGGTGCCGACGGGCAGCGTCGGTTCGGCATGCCAGACCATCGCCGGCTCGTGGCCCGAGATCAGCTTCAGCGCCCGCGCCATGTCGCGCTCGCGGTTGATTCCGGGAAAGACGAGGACGGCGGCTTTCATGATTCGGGTTCCGACAATGGCTGGAATCGGGCTGGCCCGCGGGCCAATTCATCAGGAGACATAGCCATTTGACGGGGATTTTACCAGTGCTAGCCTTGCCCGATGGCCTTGTACACAGGCCATAGCCAAGGCCTGTGCCCAACGATCTTGCTCGGGGATGGAAGCCATGAATGTCCCGTCGCGGCCCATATCTCCTGCCGAACCGGTGTCCACCGAGGGCGTCGTCGCTGCAGGCGCCTATGTCGACGGCCGGCGCGTCGCGAACATCGCCATCAGCGAAGCCTCGAGCTGGCGGGCCAAGCCCGGCCATGTGGTGTGGATCGGCCTGCACGAGCCGGATACCGCGCTGCTCGGCGCAGTGCAGAAGCAGTTCGACCTCCACGACCTCGCCATCGAGGACGCCGACCACGCCCATCAGCGGCCGAAGATCGAGCAATACGGCGAGGCCCTGTTCATCGTGGCGCGCACGGCGCAGCTGATCGAGGGCCGGATTACCTTCGGCGAGACGCACATCTTCGTCGGCGAAGGCTATCTCGTCACCGTCCGCCACGGCGCCTCGACCTCCTACACCGCGGTCCGCGAGCGCTGCGAAAGTTGCCCGCGGGCGCTCGCCCGCGGCGAGGACTACATCCTCTATGCGATCCTCGACTTCATTGTCGACAACTACTCTCCCGTGCTCGAGAGCATTCACGACGAAGTGGAAGGCATCGAGGACGACGTGCTCTCGAAGCCGATCAGCAAGGCGCAGATCGAGCGATTGTACATGCTGCGCCGCGACCTCCTGCGGCTGCGCAACGCGATCGGACCGCTGGTTGAGGTCTGCCGCCGGTTGGAGCACGACGAGCTGTCGATGGTGCGGAAGTCCATGCAGCCGCTGTTCCGCGACGTCACCGATCACGTCCGCAACGTCCAGGAGCGGATCGATTCCATGCGCGAGGTGTTGGCCTTCGCCTTCGAGGCGAGCCTCTTGGTGGGCCAGGCGCAGGAGACGGCGGTGTCGAAGAAGCTCGCCTCGTGGCTTGCGATCCTGGCCGTGCCAACCGCCTTTGCCGGCATCTACGGCATGAACTTCAAGAACATGCCGGAGCTGCAATGGGAGTACGGCTACTACACCCTGCTCGGCGTGATGGCGATCTCGTGCGCCGCGCTCTATTGGCGCTTCCGCCGCGCCGGCTGGTTGTGAGCGCCCGTCCGGTTTTATCGGACAGGCGCCTCGTTGAGCTCGAGCCTGCGCTCGATGCGCTCGAGCCGGCCTTCATGCCTCACCAAGGTGGCATGAACTGCTGCGATCTCCTGAAAGACACTCGAGACGTCTTGGCGAGCAGCATTCGGGGACGTCCGCAACGCCAGAATTTCCTGCTTCATTTCATCGATTTTACCATCGACCTGCGCGAGCCGCGCCTGGACCGATTTCAAAACCTCGAACGTCAGCTCTGGCGTCACTTCGGACATTCCGCCCGCCTTTATGCTTTCATCTCGATTGCATAATTCTCGATCACGGTATTCGCCAGCAGCCTGTCCGCTGCGTCCTTCAGCGCGGCTTCGGCCTTGGCCCTGTCGGAGCCTGCGAGCTCGATGTCGAACACCTTGCCCTGGCGCACGCTGGCGACGCCGTCGACGCCGAGCGACTTCAGCGCGCCTTCGATGGCCTTGCCCTGCGGATCGAGGATGCCGGTCTTCAAGGTAACGGTGACACGTGCCTTCACGTCATTTTCCTCTTCAGCTCTTCACCAGCACGGGACCCGTGCCCTGCGGACGCTCGTTCTCCATGAGGATGCCGAGGCGCTTTGCAACTTCCGTATAAGCCTCAAGCAGGCCGCCGAGGTCACGACGGAAACGGTCCTTGTCGAGCTTCTCGTTCGATTTGATGTCCCACAGACGGCAGCTGTCCGGCGAGATCTCGTCGGCGACGATGATACGCATCATCTCGTTCTCGAACAGCCGGCCGCACTCCATCTTGAAGTCGACAAGGCGGATGCCGATGCCGAGGAAGAGGCCGGTGAGGAAATCGTTGACGCGGATGGCGAGCGCCATGATGTCGTCGATCTCCTGGGGCGTGGCCCAGCCGAACGCGGTGATGTGCTCTTCCGACACCATGGGGTCGTTGAGCTGGTCGTTCTTGTAATAGAATTCGATGATCGAACGGGGCAGCTGGGTGCCCTCCTCGATGCCGAGGCGCTGCGACAGCGAGCCGGCGGCAACGTTCCGCACCACCACCTCGAGCGGCACGATCTCGACCTCGCGAATCAACTGCTCGCGCATGTTCAGGCGGCGGATGAAATGGGTCGGCACCCCGATATCGTTGAGGTGCTGAAACAGGTACTCCGAGATCCGGTTGTTGAGGACACCCTTGCCCTCGATCACCTGATGCTTTTTCGCATTGAATGCGGTGGCGTCGTCCTTGAAGTGCTGGATCAGGGTACCGGGCTCGGGACCTTCATACAGAACCTTTGCCTTGCCTTCGTAAATGCGACGCCGACGGCTCATTGGGATGTACCGTGTTTTGTTGAAATCCATGTATTTGGTGTGCTCCGGTTACCAGGTTACGACCCACAGCGGAGCTGCCGTGAACGGTTTGGAACCGATCCGAACCCAAGGAAAACCTGACGGAAAACCTGAGGAAACAGAACGGGAACCAAGCCTTTAGGCAACCTATCCGATTGGCTGTCCCAGCACAATCGATCCGGCCCATCCGACGCTGACTTATACCGCCTTGCCTGCGGCTTTTCGGCTCGTTGTTTCGCCGATAGTGCCCTCTATGTAGGCATGGGCGGGAGCCCTCGCAACGAGGGCCGCCGGGTCCGTTCAGCCGAAGGAATTGGAAGACGCATGAGCGAATTCGACAAGCGCGAAGAAGGCTTTGAGAAGAAGTTCGCCCTCGACGAGGAGCAGAAATTCAGGGCAGAAGCCCGCCGCAACCGGCTGCTGGGGCTATGGGCGGCCGAAAAGCTCGGAATCTCGGGCGAAGCCGCCTCGGCCTATGCCAAGGAGGTGATCGCGGCCGATTTCGAGGAAGCCGGCGACGGCGACGTCCTGCGCAAAATCATGGCCGATTTCGCCGCCAAAAATATCACCCTCACCGAGCAGGCGATTCGCGCCAAGATGAGCGAGTTGATCGCGGTCGCAGCCGCCGAGGTGAAGACCGGAAAGTAAGCTTAACAGCGGCGGCGGACGGCGATGGAAGCCCGGCCGCCGCTCCTCCTCCCGGACTTGCAGCCGGCCCCCAGCGGTGCCAAATGGGCGGCATGTCACAGGATCACATTTCCAACGTCCTCGCCCAACGCTATGCCTCGCCTGCCATGCGCGCCATCTGGAGCGGCGAGGGCAAGGTTCGCCTCGAACGCGACTACTGGATCGCCGTGCTGAAAGGCCAGCGCGACCTCGGCATCCCGGTGCCCGATGGCGTAATCGAAGCTTACGAGCGCGTGAAGGACCAGGTCGATCTCGACTCCATCATGCGGCGCGAGCGCATCACGCGCCACGACGTCAAAGCCAGGATCGAGGAGTTCTGCGACTTGGCCGGTCATGAGCACCTGCACAAGGGCATGACCAGCCGCGACCTCACCGAGAACGTGGAGCAGCTCCAGGTCTATCGCGGGCTGCAGCTGATCGAGACCAAGAGCATCGCCGCCCTGATTCGCTTTGCCAGGCACGCCAAGCAGTTTCGCGACATGCCGTTCACCGCGCGCACGCACAACGTCGCCGCGCAGGTAACGACGCTCGGCAAGCGCATCGCCATGTTCGGCGAGGAGATGCTGGTGTCGCATCAGAGCTTGGTCAATGTGCTCGAAACCTATCCCGCGCGCGGCTTGAAGGGCGCGGTCGGCACCAGGCTCGACCAGATCACGCTGTTCAACGGCGATGCCGGCAAGGCGCGCGCGCTCGAAAAGCAGATTCTCAAGCACCTCGGCCTGCCCAGGAGCTTCGATTCGGTCGGCCAGGTCTATCCGCGCAGCCTCGACTTCCGCGCCGTCAGCGTGCTCACCGAGCTCGCCAGCGGTCCCGGCAATTTCGCCAAGACGCTGCGCCTCATGGCGGGCCATGAGCTCGCCAGCGAAGGCTTTGCCAAGGGCCAGGTCGGCTCGTCCGCGATGCCGCACAAGATGAACAGCCGCTCCTGCGAGCGCATCAACGGCCTGCATGTCGTGCTGAAGGGCTATCTCGCCATGGCGGCGGGCCTTGCCGGCGATCAGTGGAACGAGGGCGACGTCTCCTGCTCGGTCGTCCGCCGGGTCATGCTGCCCGACGCCTTCCTCGCCATGGACGGCCTGCTCGAGACCCTGCTCTCCGTGCTCGACCAGATGGAAATATTCGACGCCGTCGTCGCAACCGAGCTCAACCGCTATCTGCCCTTCCTGCTGACCACCACGGTGATGATGGAAGCCGTGAAGAAAGGCGCAGGCCGTGAAGGCGCGCACGAGGCGATCAAGGAGCACGCGGTCGCGGCCATCCGCGATCTGCGCACCGGCAAGATCGTGCAGAACGATCTCTTGAAGCGTCTCGCCGCCGATCAGCGTCTCGGCCTCAGCGAAGCCGAGCTCGCCCAAGTGCTCGAGCACGGCCGCGCCAATTCCGGCGACGCCGGCGCCCAGGTCGACTACTTTGCCGAGCAGGTGGACGCACTGGCGAAGGCGAAGCCCGAGGCGGCCAAGTACACGCCCGGCGCGATCCTCTGACAGGTTTCACCGTCATTGCGAGGAGCCCGCGACAAGATTGCGAAGCAATTTTTGCGCTGGCGACAAAGCAATCCAGACTGCCGCCGTGGAAATATTCTGGATTGCTTCGCTTCGCTCGCAATGACGGAAGGTCTCAGCCTTCCTTAAATCCATACTCCGGCACATTGCCGCTGGCGCCGTAATATTTGTACGGCAGGAATTTGCCCGACATGGTGATCTTGACGCGATCGCCCTTCGGGTTCGGCAGACGTTCCATCACCATGTCGAAGTCGATCGCCGACATGATGCCGTCGCCATATTCCTCCTCGATCAACGCCTTCCACGCCGGGCCGTTGACCATGACCAGTTCGTAGAAGCGATAGATCAGGGGATCGGTCGGCGGCATCGGCATGCCGCGCATCGGGGTCTCGTTCAGCATCGCAACTTCGGCCTTCGACAGGCCGAACAATTCGCCGGCATTCGCCGCCTGCGGCTTGGTCAACTTCATCTGGCCGAGGATCGCGCCTGTGATCAGCACCTCGGAATAACCGCCGATCTTTTCGCAGATGTATTTCCAGCTCCAGCCCTTCTCGCGCTTGATATCGAGCAGCTTCTCGGTGAGGTCTTCGCGTTTCATGTTGGCGTCTCCTTGTCAGGCACTCAATCCGGGATTGGTCCCGGATATCCAGGTCGGTCGCGGCTCTTCGCCGCTCGATGCGATCGCAAGGCCGGGCTTGCCGATGTGAACGATCGGCACGTTGCGGGGATCGTGATGCGGCGTCTCGGCGGCAAAGGTCTTGCTGCGAGTCACCAGGAAATCGACGATGTGGTTGCGCAGCGCATAGTACAGCGGATGGCGGTGCAGATCGGTGCGGCCGCGATCCCTCGGCAGGGGATTTTCGACGATCTCGGCTAGCACGGCGCCGGGGCCGTTGGTCATCAGGAAAATCTTGTCCGCGAGGTAAATCGCCTCGTCCACGTCGTGGGTGATCATGAACGCGGTCTGCCCGGTCTCGAGACAGATCCGCCGCACCTCGTCCTGGAGCGTGCCGCGCGTCAGCGCATCCAGCGCCGAGAACGGCTCGTCCATCAGCATCATCTTCGGCGCGATCGACAGCGCCCGCGCAATGCCGACCCGTTGTTTCATGCCGCCGGACAGCTCCGACGGCCGCTTGTGTTCGGAGCCGGTGAGGCCAACGAGATCGATGAAGCTTTGCGCATGCGCCCTCACCTTGGCACGATCCCAGCTCCGCCATTTCGAGCTGACCGCATAGCTCACATTGCCGAGCACGGTGCGCCAGGGCAGCAGCGCATGGCTCTGGAAGATCACGGCACGGTCGAGGCTGGTACCCGAAATCGCCCGGCCATCGACGATGACGGCGCCTTCGCTCGGCTCATCGAGGCCGGCGAGGATGTTGAGCACCGTGGTCTTGCCGCAGCCGGAATGGCCGATCACACAGGCGAACTCGCCGCGCGCCATCGACAGCCAGAGATTCTCGAAGATTGTCGTCGTACCGCCCGCGCCGGAATAGCGCTTTGCGATACCTTCGATCGACACGAACTTGCCGGTCATCGCGCCCTACTCCGGAAACGTGACCATGCGCGTGAAGCGCGCGAGGATCTGGTCGAGCAGCATGCCGACGATGCCGATCAGCAGGATCGCGATGATCACGTTGGTGATCGAAAGGTTGTTCCACTCGTTCCAGACGAAGTAGCCGATACCGGTGCCGCCGACGAGCATCTCGGCGGCGACGATCACGAGCCAGGCGATGCCGATCGAGATCCGCATGCCGGTCAAGATCGTCGGCGCCGCCGCTGGCAGGATCACGGTGAAGGCGCGCCTGAAGGTGCCGACCTCCAGCGTCCGCGCCACGTTGATCCATTCCTTGCGAACGCTGGCGACACCAAAGACGGTGTTGAGCAGCATCGGCCAGATCGAGCAGATGAAGATGACGAAGATCGCGGAGATCGAGGAATCCTTGATGGTGTAGAGCGCGAGCGGCATCCAGGCCAGCGGCGAGATCGGCTTGAGCACCTGGATGAAGGGATCGAGCGCTTTGCTGAGCAGCGGCGACATGCCGATCAGAAAACCGAGCGGGATCGCGACCAGCACCGCCAGCAGATAGCCGGTGCCGACTCGGGCGATCGAATAGGCAAGCTGGATGCCGAGCCCCTTGTCGTTCGGCCCGTTGTCGTAGAACGGCTTCCTCAAATGCTCCCACAGCTTGGCACCGACATCGAGCGGGCCGGGCATGGCGGATTTGCCCTGCGTCGCGGTCAGGCCCATCAGCTTGGCATATTCCGGGCTCATCGTGGCCACGGGCCCTGCCGAGCGCGTCGCAAGATGCCAGATGCCGAGAAAGGCAGCGAGCAGCGCGATCGAGACGAGGCCGGCCCGGAGGCGAAAGGAGGAGTTCATTGCCTCAGGACGCCTTCCTGATCTTGAAGCTCGCGACGTAATCCTCCGGCTTGGCCGGATCGAAGGTCTTACCCATCACCGCGAACGATTTGTAGGCGCTCGCAGGCGGCGACAGGCCCATCTCGGTCATCAGCTTCTTGGTGTCGGTCGCCAAATAGACTTGCTCGGCGACCGCCTTGTAATCGACATCGCCCTTGATCTGGCCCCAGCGCTTCATCTGCGTCAGCATCCAGACCGCAAAAGACTGCCAGGGGAACGGATCGAAATCGACGCGCTTGGCGTCGGTCTTCACGCCGCCGAGACCATCGGCATAGGTGCCGGTCAGTACCTGCTCGAGCACCGTCACCGGCGCGTTGATGTAATTGGCGGGCGCGATCGCTTCCGCGATCTGCTTGCGGTTCTCCGCCTTCGAGGCATAGGCGGTGGCATCGACGATGGAGCGAGTCAGCGCGGCAAAGCTGTTCGGCGCCGTGGTGATGAACTCGCGGCTCGCGGCAAAGCTGCAGCAGGGATGACCGTCCCAGATCTCCTTCGAAAGCAGATGCATGAAGCCGGCGCCGTCATAGATCGCACGCTGGCAGATGTTGTCGGGGGCGAGGAAGCCGTCGATGTTGTCGGCGCGGAGGTTCGCCACCATTTCCGGCGGCGGCACAGATCGCAGCTGCACGTCGGTGTCAGGATCGAGACCGGCTTCCGCGAGATAATAGCGTAAGAGGTAATTGTGCATGGAATAGTCGAAGGGGATCGCGAACTTCAACCCCTTCCAGTCCTTGGGATCGCGCTTATCCTTGTGCTTGGTCGCCAGCACGATGCCCTGTCCGTTGATGTTCTCGATCGCGGGCACTGCGAACGGAATGGCGTTGGCCCCGAGGCCAAGCGAGATCGCGATCGGCATCGGCGCCAGCATGTGCGCGGCGTCGTATTCCTTGTTGATGGTCTTGTCGCGGATCACGGCCCAACCGGCGGTCTTGACCACGTCGACATTGAGGCCGTGCTTGGCATAGAAGCCCAGCGGCGCCGCCATGATGATCGGCGTCGCGCAGGTGATCGGGATGAAGCCGACCTTGAGATCCTTCTTTTCCGGCGCACCGGTATCGGCGAACAGGTCGGTCGCCGTCTTGAGCGGGAAGAATTGCGAGAGCGCCGCAAGCGCGGTCGACGCGCCCACCGATTTCAGAAACGCGCGCCGCGCGGCGTCCTGCGGAAACATCGCGCGCATCACCGCGGAGGCAACCTGTCTCTTATACACA
>NZ_JADFUE010000022.1:0-113292 GCF_054967145.1 Bradyrhizobium sp. UFLA06-24 | reverse complement strand
GATCGACAGCATCAGCGACATCGCCCACACCATCTACGTCGACGCCGCGGCCCGCGAGGAATATCAGCGCCTGATGCACCGCGACGGCATGGTGCGCGAGTTCGAGTATCAGGTCCGCCAGCGCAGCGGCGACATCCTCTGGCTCTCCGACAGCGCGACGGGCGTACGGGACGAGCAGGGCAGGATCGTCCGCTACGAGGGCACGCTGCGCGACATCACCGACCAGAAGCGGGCGGAAGATGCGATTGCCGAAGGCCGGCGCCTGCTTCAACAAGTCATCGACACCGTGCCTGCCGTCATCAACGTCAAGGACCGCGACCTCCGTTACGTGCTGATGAACCGCTACATGGCCGGCATCTTCGGCATTGAGCCCGGCGACGCACTCGGCCGCACCACCGCAGATCTGATGTCGCGCTATGGCGCGGCCAAGACCGACGAGAACGACAAGCGCGTGCTCAGCTTGCGGAAAGGTCTCGGCTTCTACGAGGAGGAGTATCAAGACGCCTCCGGCAATATGCGACAATGGCTGGTCAATAAGCTGCCCTTGCTCGATGCTGCCGGAGAGATCGAGCGGATCGTCACCGTGGCGCTCGACATCGGCGAGCGCAAGCGCGGCGAACAGGAGATGCGGAAAGCCAAGGATGCCGCGGAGACTGCGCTGCGCAATCTGCGCGAGACGCAGGCCTCGCTGATCGAGGCGGAGAAGCTCGCCGCGCTCGGACGCCTGGTCGCCGGTGTCGCTCACGAGGTCAACAATCCCGTCGGCATCAGCCTGACGGTCGCCTCCGCGCTCGAGCGGAAGACGGCGATGTTCAGCGCCGAGGTCGAGCGCGGCGAGCTTCGCCGCTCGACCCTCAACGACTATCTCAACACCAGCCGGGACGCCTCTTCGCAGCTCGTCTCCAACCTCAACCGCGCGGCCGAGCTGATCCAGTCGTTCAAGCAGGTCGCGGCGGACCGCAACTATTCGGATCAGCGCAGCTTCGATCTCGCTGACCTCACCGAGCAGGTGGTGATGAGCCTGCGTCCCGGTCTGCGCAAGCAGAACCTGACGCTCAACGTCGAATGCCAGCCTAATTTGACCATGAATAGCTATCCCGGCCCGTACGGCCAGGTGCTGACCAATCTGTTCCTGAACTCGGTGGCGCACGCCTTCCCGGACGGACGTCCGGGGACCATCGACATCAAGGTGCGCGAGAGCGGCAAGGACAATGTCGAGGTTATCGTCTCCGACAATGGTTGCGGAATGAGCCTCGACGTGCGCCGCCGCGCCTTCGATCCGTTCTTCACGACGCGGCGGGACCAGGGGGGCACCGGCCTCGGGCTGCACATCGTCTACAGCATCGTCACCAACCGGCTTGGCGGGCGGCTCGACCTCGATTCCGAGCCAGGCGGTGGCACGCGTATCCAGATGATCCTGCCGCGCACTGCGCCGCTGGAGCAGGCCGCCGAATAGCGGTTTGCCTAGTCGACCTCTGCGAGCTTGTGCAGGGTGGCGCCGAAAATCAGGCTGGCCTTGCCGACCAGCGCGGTGCCCGTCATCTCGGCGCGGGTGTCCGTGTAGGTCCCGCTGACGCCAATGCCGACCGGGGCAGGGCCGCCGAACAGCGGATTATCATCGCCCCGCGGCGAGGTGTGCCGTTGCACCAGCACCTCGCCCTTGAAGGTGTGCTCGTCCTTCACCACGTAGCTGCCGGTGTAATAGAGGTAGGCATCGCCGCCGACGATCTTGCCGTCGCGAAAAACAATCACGCCGCTGCCCTTGCCTGTTCGACCATCGAGCAGGCTCACGTGAATTGAATAGAGGCCGTTCTTCATAACGTCCCGTGGGCCGGCCGCCATCGCCCAATGGCGTAACCGGTGAAGCTTTTATGCCAAAGCGTAGTCCCTCGCGCAACGCGGCAGTTCTTGCTGGCAGGGATGGCGACCGTAATCGTCCCGTATTGTCTGTGACGCTGACATGACGGTCTGATCATGCAGTGAGGCCAGTCGTTGCGAATCAGAGTTGGCCCGCGAAATGCATAACCATTGTTGCACTGGCCGCGGGGTGCTGGAGCAAGACGAACGTGAGCAACTGGATCGATTCCGGCGGCGATGAGCCGCGTCTATACAGTGCGCGTCCCACGATCTACGAAACACAACGACGGCGAAATGGCCGCCCCAAACGGTGGCGAAGCGCGGCGGGTCTTGCTTGCGCGCTGGCGCTGATCGCGCTGCTTGCCCCTCGCGGGCACGCACGCGACCGCGGGCAGTTCGTCAACACCAGCGCCGAGCTGAAAGCCTGGTTCGACGGCTTGCGCAGCGGCAAGGGGCCATGCTGCTCCGATGCCGACGGCTCAGCGATCTCCGATTCCGATTGGGAGAGCAAGGACGGGCACTATCGTGTCCGCATCCCGCGCCTCGGCTACGTCATCGAAGGCAAGCCGCAGGAGCTGGTCTGGGTCGACGTGCCCGAGGAAGCCGTGATCTCGGAGCCCAATCGGGTCGGACGTACCATGGTGTGGCCGATCTACGGCTATATGGGCGTGACCATCCGCTGTTTTATGCCCGGTAGCATGACCTAGCCCGGCAGCAGGTTCGTCTGGCACGCCGGGGTCTGCCTCAGGTGTATTTCTTGTCGCGCTCGAGCAGCTCAATGGAGATGCCCTCGGGACCGCGGATGAAGCAGATGCGGACGCCCGGCCGGATCGTGGTCGGCTCACGCGTGAAGGTCACGCCCTTGGCCTTGATCTCGGCGGCGACGGCGTCGATGTCTTTTACCGTGAGCCCGAAATGGTCGAGGCCCTGATGGGGGTGCGCGGGCGGCGGGCTGACGGCGCTGTCGCCCTCCAGCGGCGCGATGAAGATCCTTGCGCCGCCCAGATTGACGTCGATGCGCCCCGGTGCGCTCACGATCTCGCCACCCAGGATATCGCGCAGCCATGCCGCGGTCGCTTCCGGATCGGGGCTACGCAGATGGACGTGATCCCAGGTGACGACGACTGGCATTTCAGATCCTCTCGGTCGGGGCTGAGCAATGTTGCAGCGCATGTGCATGTTAGCGATCCCGATCGCCGACCGCTACCGTGGCTTCTATCGGAGATTCGCGCGCTTGCGGGAACCTTAGTTCCTCTCGCGGGTTAAAGACGGAGGTGAGTGACGCCGCCATGAGCGCAGGGTTTGGCTGGATCGGACTGCGAAATCTCGTCGGGAATGGCGAGGCTTCGCCGCGATCCGGGTCTGCCACGAACGTTTGGTTCACGCGCGGCCTGTTGGGACTGCTGGCCGGGTTCCTGGTTGGCGGGGCTGTCTGGCTGCTGATGCTGCCCTCTCAGAATAACATTGTGCAAGCCGAGCCGGTGAACTTGGCGCTGGCAAGCGTCGATCCTGTGCTCCCGGCATCAGCCTCAGATACCGCCGCGACCCCAGGGGCAGGCCTCGACGGCCTCAAGATATCATCGCAGACCTGGCGCCGCGGCGGGCTCGGCTCCAAGGCGCTAGTCACGTTCACCGTGCGAAATGACAACGATTATGCCGTAAAGGATATCGAGATCGTCTGCGCTTTCACGCGGCGCGACGGCAGCCATCTGACTGACCGTAGCCGCGTGCTGGCCGACACCGTCGGTATGAAGAGCCGCAAGACCTTTGCACGCGTCTCCATCGGATTCGTCAACGTGAACGCCGATCAGGCGAAGTGTTCACTGGTCACGGCGCGACGCGTCTAACGGCCTGCGTTTCCGCTAGCGGAAACGTTACTGATCTCTCCCCTTGGCCAAAATCTTGGCGTTGCCATTTGAACCGAAGGCTGGGCCCAGGAACCAACTGAAGGATCGCCGGTTAAGGCGAAAAGCCCACGCGGGGATGCGGGGGGCGGAGCGCGGCCAATGCCCATCTTTCGGTATTTCATGTTCGTCGGTGGAGCGCTGCTCGCACTGTTGTTCGCAGCCGATTTCGTCTGGCCTGCGTCGCCGCCCCCGCAGGCTGTTGCGAGTGCAGGCTACGACCAGCCGCTGATCCGGATCCGGTCCGACCGTCATCTACCTGATCGTGTGGTGCTCGATACCAGCCAGCCGACCATTGCCGCGCCAGCGGTCAAGACGGAGGCCGCCGCACCGGCCCAGCCGCCGGCGCAGGCGGATGTGCTGGCCGACATGTCCGCGAAGGCCCGAGTGCGCGAGACTTTCGCCCAGCTCACGCCGAAGGCCGAGGCCAAACCGCAGGTCCATGCCCCCGTTCAGCCCCGGCGCAGGATGGCTCGTTCGCGTCCGACGCCGCAGCGCGGCCAGCCGATGATGCTGGTTGCACAGCAGCCGCATTTCGGCCTTTTCAATACGACTTGGTAAGGAAGCCCGTTCGCCTCGATTCAGGCGGGGAGGGGCTTTTTATTGTCTGACCGCTCTGCTAATTCCATCCGATCCGAGCGTCGTCGATGTGCTGGCCTGCCAGTATATGTCCGTGACGGTTCGGTTTAGCCCGCCACCACCCGGGCAGGGCGCTCGTAGCTCAGCTGGATAGAGCATCGGATTTCGATTCCGAGGGTCGGGAGTTCGAATCTCTCCGAGCGCGCCATTTGTCAGCCCGAAGCCGTCGGAGGCTGGCCTTTGCATCAGTCCGAGTCAGGGCAGGCGTAGCGCGGTACTGTGGTCAATTGGCTGAAAGACCAGTTTGCCGGGCTCGCGCCAGCGTTTCCGAAGGCGTCTCGTGGAAGGTTGCACGGTAAGCTGCGGCAAACTCGCCGAGATGATGAAAGCCATGGGCGCGCGCGCACGTGCCGACCGAGGCACTGCCACTCCTGAGGAGCTGCATGCGGGTGGCCCACAGCCGCTTCAGGCGAATGTATTGATGCAGGCTCATGCCGCGCACTTTGCTCACCGCGCCACTGAGCGTACGGACCGAGACGCCGAATTCGCCGGCGAGGTCGGCGGTATAGATCGGTGCAGTCGGATAGGCCGAGACATAATCGTCGACCTGCTGCACCAGCTTTGCGGAACGCGCGCCTGCGCTCGGCGCTATGCGCTCGGACAATGGGTCGATCTGAAACAGATCGTCGAGGGCGAGCAGCAGGCCCTCCTGGAGATGCGCTGCGACTTCCCGGGTCTCGAACATGCGCGGTTCGACCGCCGCTGTTCTGAGAATGTCTTGCACAAGCTGCCGAGCGTGGAGATGAGCGGCGGGGTCCGCGATGCGGACCCACAGTGAGTCGGCGCGATCGAACCAGCCGCGATCCCTGAGTGTCGGCGAGAAAATCATCAGCGCATGATGATTGATCTGGGGCTCGACGAAATGGCAATGGTGGCTGCCGCGCAGGGCGATGAAGAAGCGCGAGTCGATATCCATTCCGCTCGAACTCGCGCGCAGATTGTCGCTCATCGGCAGGATCACCATGCCGCCTGGTGCGCGATAAGTGGTCTCCAGGATGCGCGCAAACGACCTCGCGACGATGATCCGGCACGCCGGCAGGTTCACGATCGCTCGCGCCGCGGTGAAATTGGCAACGTCGAGAGGAATACTCCGGGAATCTTCCAACGACTCAGCCGGTCGAAATGCGTCGACATCGGTAAACCGTGTCAGCTGGAGGGCGGAGGAAGGGGCGAGAGCGTCGAAGAACATGCGTCTGGCCGGATGCTGCAATGTGACAATGAAATGAACGTCGATACGTGGCCATCATTGGCGAAACACGACGATTGTGTAAACCCGGATTCTGGAACGTAGGATTGCGGACATCATGCCACGAAGCTGTCGATGCGATGCCACCATCATCGGTCGCGGCTCATCGGCTGACCGGTCGTGAGATCAATGAAATGGAGCCTCATACAGGCAGGGCAGGTAAAGGACTCGAGGCTTGGTCCCTCGTGCCCCTGCCGCTTCTCGAGATGTGTTTGCACATTCAAGCCCGTCTGGGGGCACCGGAAAACAATCAAGTCGGCCATTGATACAGAATGACCGCGCCACAATAATTCATCTTTGATCTAGATCAGTTTTGGAATTGCTCCAGGTTCGCGGGCTCCGACGCGTGCTCCGTCTCGCAAAAGCGAAGGGGCCCGAAGGCCCCTTCCAATCCTACCAGCGGCGGTAGCCGAAATAGCCATAATAGCGCGGGCCGTAATAGCGCGGACCGTAATACGGCCTCGGTCCATAATAGCCGGGGCCATAGCCATAGCCGTAATAATAGTTCGGCCGCCACCAGCAACGTCCCCAGGCGTTGCAGACCATGCGGACCTGCTCGACGTTGGAAACCTGCGGTGCTGCAGGGGCTGGCGCGACGGGCATGGCCGACGCCGTCGTCGAGGATGCCACAAAAGCACCGAGCAGAGACGCGGCGACAAGGCCTATCTCAAGCTTCATGATGTCTCCTCCGCTTACGCAATACAGGATATCGAAGTTGTTCGGATCAAATTGTGGCGGGACCGAAATGTAACGCTGGTGAACAAACCTTCAGCCAATCCGCCATGGTCCCGATCAAGCGTGGTCAGCCTATCCCAGGTCGGCGCCGATCGCCACGGGTTCGGCATCGCCCTGGGCTTGATCCTGCGCAATTCGCACGTTCGCCTTCCTCCCTAGTGTTGCCGTGTGGGCCGTCTTCGAGGAATTCGAAGCGCGTTCGGACCGGCCGTCCGCGCCGGTTGGAAGCAAGACGGCCGATTGTTTGGGAGCTGTGCAATGGACAAGATGAGGATCGACAAGGGCGACTGGCTCGTCGTGTGCGACGGACGCAAGGCGCTCATCCTGGAAAATCTCGGCGACGAGATGTTTCCGAACCTTCACACCAAGGAGGTTCGCGAGCAGGCCAATCCATCGACGTCAGCGCAAGGGACCGATGCGCCCGGCAGGCTGCATGCGGCAGTTGGGGGCGCTCGCAGCTCGGCGGAGCAGACCGACTGGCACGATGAGGCCGAACGCACCTTCCTGCGCAGTCTCGCCGAACGCCTCGATGCCGCACTCGGTGCCGGGGAAACCTCGGCCCTGACGGTGGTGGCCTCTCCGCGTGCGCTGGGCATGATCCGTACCGATTATTCGGAGGCGGTGCGCAGGGCGCTTCGAGGCGAGATCGGCAAAGACCTGGTCAAGCTGCCGGTCTACGAGATCGAGAAGCAGTTGCTGTTGTCGGGGGCCGTCGGATAGGGCTCCCGCCGCCAAAGGACGCCGCGGCGCCCCTCAGTAGCAGGGATGCCGCCGGCGGTCCTGGCCGATATAGGCAGCCGCGCTCTGATAGCAGTGATTGGTGGAGGGGCCGTCGTAAAAGGCGAAGGTGCCGGGGGTGATTCCCGGGCCGTAATTGTGCAGATAGCTGATCGGGTAGGGCAGCGGATTGCTGTAGCGATGATACCGGTGATGCACCTGCGCCTCCGCGAAACCAGGGGCTAGGATTGCCGCCGACAGGGCAGCAACCGCGGCTACAAGCGTCAACTTGCTCATCTCGATTCTCCGGAAAACCCGCGCCAATAGGTCAGCCATCTATAGCCATTTCGGGCCGCCGGGGCACCCGTCCGAAGCGCGGAATTAGGGACTGATCCCGCAGATTCCCGGGTGAGTGTGACAGAATTGCCGGAAAGGGCGGCCCGAACCTGCCCATTTTTGGCCTTTTCGGGATGCTTAACGAATTCCCCACATAAGTATGGCCAAAGAGAATCCGGTCAAAGATTCCCGCCGGCCACTTCTGGTTTCGTTGGGGTGTTTTCGAGCCCGGTTCGTTCCCGCAAGGTTTTCGCCGTCACGTCATGCGCATCACGCTCCTTAGCCTGCTGTTGCTCCTCGTCGCCGCCGCGCCTGCGCGGGCGGAGCTGCACATCACTCGCGATCATGGCGGCTATGTCGAGGAATACAAAGCCAAGTACAAGCGCGTCCGCGACACCGGCGAGCGCGTGATCATCGATGGCATCTGCAACTCGGCCTGCACGCTGGTGCTCGGCATCGTGCCGATGAACAAGATCTGCGTGACCCCGCGCGCGAGCCTCGGCTTCCACCAGGCCTATTACGATAAGGCCTTCACCTTCGGGATCAAGGTCACCAGCGCCGAGGGGACCTCCGACCTGATGTCCTACTACCCCGACACGGTGAAGGACTGGATCCGCCGCAATGGCGGGCTCACCACCGACATGAAGAAGATCAAGAACGGGGTCGAACTCTGGAAGATCATCAATCCCTGTCCGGAAGAATGGTGATCGGCTGACCTGAGCCGCCACGTCCGTCGCAGCGCAGCATTGGAAATTCGCATTGCCGCACCGCGCCCGCTCGGGCAATGAGGGCGGCAATGAATCATAATCAAGATCATCTGGCCGCGAGGGCGGCTCCGGTGCTGTTCGTCCTGCTCTGGAGCACCGGCTTCATCGGCACCAAATACGTCGTCAACAACGCCGATCCCTTGACCTATCTCGCCATCCGGATGGCGCTGGTGGTCGGCCTGATGGCGATCATCGCAGGAATTGCTCGCCCCAAATGGCCCGATCGTATCGGCATCGCGCATAGCGCCGTCGCCGGCATTCTGGTCCACGGCTTCTATCTCGGCGGCACGGCGATCGCGATCTCGCACTCGATCCCGGCAGGACTCTCTGCGCTCATTCCAGGCCTTCAGCCGATCCTGACCTCGACCGTTGCCAACCGTTGGCTCGGGGAGAAAGTGACGCCGGTGCAATGGGGCGGCTTGCTGTTCGGGCTCGGGGGCGTCGCGCTGATCCTGCACAATCGCCCGATGACGGGAGAGGCGGGTCTTGGCTGGCTCGCCTCCGTGGTCTCGCTGATCAGCATCACCCTCGGCACGCTATATCAGCGACGCTTCTGTAACCACATCGACTGGCGTGCCGGCAATCTCGTGCAATATGTCGCCGTCACGATCTTCTTCACCATGGGCGCCTTCCTGTTCGAGGACCGTGTCGTGCACTGGACCCGGGAGTTCATGCTTGCGCTCGCCTGGCTTGCCGTCGCGCTCTCGATCGGCTCGATCGGGCTGTTGTACTGGCTGATCCGCCACGCCGCGGCGACGTCGGTCGCGAGCCTGTTCTATCTGGTGCCTGCGGTGACGGCGCTGATGGCCTATCTGCTGTTCGGGGAAAAGCTCGATGCACTGGCGATCGCCGGCATGGCGATGTGCGCGGCTGCGGTTTTCGTGGTCAACCGGCGCTTCGGCTCCTAGAAGCGCTTGCCGGAATACATCCCTGACGTGCAGGGTCCGGCGTGCTATGCTGACCGCATTTCAGCTGCCTTTTCACACGGTGATTTCCATGAAGAAGCCGAGGCGCGCGCTGCTCGGAAGGTCCATGAGGCCGGTCCGGATTGCCTGCATCAATTACGCGAAGGACTCGATCAACGACCACGAGATGACGCAGCTGACCGCAGCGCTGCAAAAGTGTTACGACGAGCATTTCCTGCCTGTGTGGGGCTATCCGGTCGAGCTCTATGTCGCGCGCAAGCCGAAGTGGACGGATTGGCAGCTCGTCTATTTCGACGATGCCTCGCACAAGAATATGCTCGGGCGTCACGAGCTGACGCACCGGGGACAGCCGATCTCCAAGATCTTCGTCAAGGCGCTGGGCGATGAGCCGGTCAGCGTGGCAGCCTCGCACGAACTGTTCGAGATGGTGCTCGACCCCATGGCCAATCTCTGGGCCGACAAGAACCGCAACACCCAATACGCCTATGAGGTCTGCGATGCCGTGGAGGAGGACGCCTTCGTCGTGAACGGTTTTGCGATGTCGAACTTCGTCTATCCGTCCTGGTTCGAGCCCTTCAAGCATCCGCGCGGCACCAAGTTCGACCACAAGGGAACGTTGAAAGCGCCGTTCTCGATGACCGAGGGCGGCTACGTCATCAAAAAGGTCAATGGCAGGAAGGTGATCAAGGCGTTCGGCTCGCCTGCGAAGCGGCGGCGTTTCAACGCCGAAGACCGGCGCGGCCATCGCAGTGAATTTCGCGACCCGAAGGGAAAGCATCACCCGGGCCGGCGCGTCGCAAAACGGCGAGGGTAGGGGAAGGTCTCCGGACGTGCCTGCATCCGGAGACTACTGTCGTTGCGATCAGCGCTTGGCTTTCCTGCTCTTCTTTTTCGATGCGGCCGCTTTCTTGGCGGACTTCTTCGCTGATGTCTTGGTGGCCTTCTTCGCGGATTTCTTCACCGCTTTCTTCGACGACCTCTTCGACGACTTCTTGGCCTTCTTCTTCGAAGCCTTCTTCGGCGGCGCGACTTTCTTTGCGACCTTCTTGGCCGCTTTCTTCACCTGCTTCACAGCGGTGACGGCCGCATCCTTGGTCGCTTCCACGGCGGTGGTGATCGTCTCCATCGCCTGCTCGGTGATCGGCTTAGCGTCATCCATATCGTGTCCCCCACGGTTTGCATGGAGCGATGACGATAACGGGTTTCATGATCGTGTCAAAGCAGCGCTCAACCTTTGCGGATCTTCGCGTAAGCGGCGAGCGCGCGCTCGCGTCCCGCGGCATGGTCGACGATCGGTTGCGGATAGGTCTTGCCGAGCGTGATGCCTGCGCTCGTCAACTCGATCGGCGTTGCCTGCCAAGGCTGGTGGACCAGCTTCGCCGGCAGGTCCTTCAGTTCCGGTACCCAGCGCCGGACGTAGGCGCCATCGGGGTCGAACTTCTGCCCCTGGAGCATCGGATTGAACACGCGGAAAAAGGGCGCGGCGTCCGCTCCGCAGCCTGCGACCCATTGCCAATTGGCAGGATTGCTGCCGGCGTCCGCGTCGACCAGCGTGTCCCAGAACCAAGCTTCGCCAGCGCGCCAGTCGATCAGGAGGTGCTTGACCAGGAACGAGGCGACCACCATCCGAACCCGGTTGTGCATCGCGCCGGTGTGCCAGAGCTCGCGCAGGCCGGCATCGACGATCGGATAGCCAGTGCTGCCGCGTTGCCAAGCGGCGAGCGCCTTCTCGTCGGATCTCCAAGGGAAGTCGTTGAAGCTGGTTTGCAGGTTTTCGGTGGCAAGGCTCGGATGATCGTGGAGCAAGTGGCGGCAGAACTCGCGCCAGCCTAATTCGCTCAGGAACTTGTCGACGCCGGAGCTGATCGCCGGGTTATCGTCCGCGGCAAAGCGTGCGGCGTGAAAGACTTGGCGGGGGCTGAGCTCGCCGAACCGCAGATGCGGCGAGAGGCCTGAGGTCCCCCGGCGGTCCGGGCGGTCGCGGTCGCTGGCATAGCCGCGCACGGTGTGCTTGAGGAAGTCGCGCAGGCGTGTACGGCCCGAGGCTTCGCCGGGCGTCCAGGTCTCGCGCAGGCCGCCCGCCCAGTCCGGCCTGGTCGGCTCGAGCTTCCAGGTCTCCAGCCTATCGCTCCCCAACTTCGGGCCGGGGCGAAGTTCCTTCGGCGCGGAGAGCGGCTTGGGTGGATCGCCGAGCGACAGCACCCGCCGCCAAAACGGCGTGAACACGCGCAGGCCGCGGCCTTCGTTGTTGCGGATCGCCGAGGGCTGCACGAGCAAGTCGCCGGGAAAACTTCGCGAGTCCACGCCAAGCTTTGCCAGGGCGGCTTCGAGCTGTTTCTCGACGGCCCGATGCGGGGCCTGAGCGATCGCATTCCAGTAGACGACGCTGGCGCCGCTTTCGCGTGCTACCTCCGGGATCACCCTGGCTGCCGATCCCTTGCGCAGCACCAGTGATCCGCCGCGTGCCGCGATGTCGGCACCGAGCGCGCGCAGCGACTGCGCCAGCCACCAGCGTGCGGCGCCGCCGGGAGCCCGTCCGGCCGCGTCGTCCAGCACATAGAGGCAGATCACCGGCGCGCCGGATCCGGCGGCGGCGTGGAGGGCAGGATGGTCGGACAGGCGGAGGTCTTCGCGAAACCAGACGATGACGGGCGGGGGGCTTGGCGGGATCAGGGAATATCCTCGTTTACGATTAGGAAAGCGCCCCGCGCAGGGGCTGTGAACCAGCGTTAATGGGGTCGTAAGCGGATTGCATGAATATGCAGGAATTCCAGGAGCAGTCTATTTATGACCACACTACTAACGACGAAATTGGTGCCGCAGATCAAGCTGGGGACCAAGGCCGTCCTCTGCGCGGTCCTGCTGATTGGGATGAACACTGCCCTGGTGGTCGGCGCCGGCTATTGGTCGCTCACCTCGGCTTTCAACGAGCGCGCGCTACGCGACATCGAGGTCAATCTGCGCACGCTGGCGTTGGCCTTCGCCGAGATCGTTCCTGACGCCAGGATCACGATGCGGGATGGCACGGTGGCTCGCGCCGAGATCGCCAAGATGCCGGATTTCAGGGATCACGCCATCGTCGACCGCGTGACGACCTATGTCGGAGGAAGCGCGACCCTGTTCGTGTTCGACGATGCGAGCGGACAGTTCGTCCGCCGCTCGACCAACCTCAAGAAAGAAAACGGCGACCGCGCCGTCGGCACCCAGCTTGCCGCCGACCATCCGGCCCAAGCCGTGCTGCGGCGTGGCGAAGCTTACAAGGGCCCGGCGACGCTGTTCGGCAAGTCCTTCATGATCGCCTATTTCCCGATCGCGGATGCCGCCGGTAAGGTCGTGGGCATCCTCTATGTCGGCAATCCGATGGCGCAGTATGAGAGCATGCTGACCCAGGCGATGTCGAGCATGGCGGTCGCGGCCGGCGTCGCCGCCTTGCTGGTCCTGGTGCTCACCATGCTGGTCGTCCGCCGCGTTACCCGGCCGCTCACCTCGGTCACACATTCGTTGACGGCACTTGCCAACGGCGAGAGCGACGTCGCGATCGACTGCGAGGACCGCGCCGACGAGATTGGCGAGATCGCCCGCACGGTGGCGGTATTCAAGAGCAATTCGCTGGACCGGGCGCGCCTGCGCAGCGAGCAGGCCGCAGCTGCGGCCGCAGCCGTCGAACAACGCAAAGCCGATTTGCGCAACTTCGTCGACGAGTTCCGCGGCAGTGTCGGCGTCATCCTCGACAAGGTGCTGCATTCCTCCGGCGAGTTCGAGCGCGTGGCGCGGCAACTGACCGATACGGCGCGCTCCACTGCCGACCTGTCGGCGAAATCGGCCGGTGCGTCCGAGCAGGCTTCCGACCACGTCCGTTCGGCGGCGGCAGCCTCCGAAGAGTTGTCGCAGTCGATCTCCGAGATCACCCGCCGCGTGCAGGAATCCAACGCGATCTCCGCCGAGGCGGTGCAGCAGGCGGAGGCCACCGACCAGCGCATCGCACAGCTCTCCGAAGCCGGCGCGCGCATCGGCGACGTCGTCAAGTTGATCACCTCGATCGCTGAGCAGACCAATTTGCTGGCGCTGAACGCCACCATCGAGGCCGCACGCGCCGGCGACGCAGGGCGCGGCTTCGCCGTCGTGGCCCAGGAGGTCAAGACGCTCGCCGGTCAGACCGCCAAGGCGACCGACGAGATATCGAACCAGATCGAGAGCATGCAGCTGGCCACCGAGGAATCGGTCGCCGCCATCAAGGCGATCAGCCAGACCATCGAGCGCATCAGCGGCATTGCGAGCTCGATCTCGGCTGCGGTCGAGCAGCAGCGGACAGCCACCCACAACATCGCGGCCAGCGTTCGTGCTGCGGCCTCCGGCACCTCCGACGTCGTCGTCAATGTCCGTCAGGCGGCCGAGGGCGCGGGCGAGACCGGCGAAACGTCGAGCCGGATGTTCGCCTCCGCCCAGGCGCTCTCAGGTGAGAGCCTGCACCTGAAGGCCGAGGTCGACAGCTTCCTCGACCGCGTGCAGGCGGCGTAGTCCAAGGTCGTCATCCCGGGCCGGTCCGAACGACCAGGCCTCAGGTGCGCAATTGCGCACCCGGGCGATATCGAGATTCCGGGTTCGGTCCTGTGGACCGCCCCGGAATGACAGTTGGCTATTTCGGCTGTGGTACGATCCGGATATAGGGCTTCGGCTCTTTCCAACCCTGCGGGTAGATCGTCTTGGCCTCGTCATTGGAAACCGAGCCCGCGATGATGACGTCCTCACCCGGCTTCCAGTCGGAAGGCGTCGCGACGCGATGCTTGGCCGTGAGCTGGAGCGAGTCGATGACGCGCAGGATTTCCTGGAAGTTCCGCCCCGTGGTCATCGGATAGACCAGCACCAGCTTGATCTTCTTGTCCGGCCCGATGATGAACACGTTGCGGACGGTCTGGTTGTCCGCGGCCGTGCGAACGAGGGGATCACCTGAAACCGCGGCCGGCAGCATGCCGTACAGCTTCGAGACGTTGTAATCGGTGTCGCCGATCATCGGGTAGTTCGGGGCCGCGCCCTGCGTCTCCTTGATGTCTTCGGACCATTTGGCATGACGGTCGACCGGATCGACAGAGAGGCCCATCAGCTTGACACCGCGCTTGTCGAACTCCGGCTTCAACTTGGCGAGAGCGCCGAGCTCGGTCGTGCAAACCGGCGTGAAGTCTTTCGGGTGCGAAAACAGGAGAGCCCAGCTGTTGCCGATCCAGTCATGGAACTTGATCTTCCCTTCAGTGGTCTCGGCTTCGAAGTCGGGGGCGGTGGCGCCGATCGGAAGTGTCATGGTTTGACCTCATCACATTGAATTCGCTTGCGAATTATTGTCTGGCCGTCAGGTCTAGTATAGGCACTTCGCGGCCTCAAGTGAACGGCAACTGAACTGCTTGAAGTAAAATGTGAATTCCTCCTCTGAAGGGCCGACTTCCGAGCACGTTTTTGTTACGGCGGCGCGGGCGGCGAAACGTCTCCACCGGGACTTCACGGTCCCGATTGCCCCGATAATGCCTTTTATGACCCGCATCACGCCTGCCCGACGCTCTCCGGAACCGAAATGGTCTTCGCAGCGACTAATCGGCAACCATTGAGAAAACTCGCGATCCCCATATCGAATCGTTAACCACCCCTTTACGCCGGCATGAAAATGCTGGCGATCAGAAGAAATCTGGAAGTGAACTATGTCTGCCGCACTGCTGAAGTCCGTTGAGTCATCGTCCCTCGAACCGTCTTGCCGCGATACCGCGGCCCATGCGCTCTCCATCGTGCGCGACGGCGTGATCACGGGTGAAGGCCCGACCACCAGGGGCCGGGTACACTTTTCCCGCTCCATCGACGCCGATGACGCCGCCTGGTGCGCCCGCATCCTGACCGCCACAGCCGTCAACGACCAGCCGGTCAGCCGCGCCGAGGCCGAGGCGCTGTTCGAGATCAACGAAGCCGCGACCGAGCGCGCCGATGGCGGCCGGTTCGACGATTTGCTGACCAAGGCCGTCGCTCATTACGCCGCGAGCGCCTCGGGTCTGAAGGTGCCGCCGCGCAGCGTCGCGCTGGCGCAGGAGACCGACATCGAGAGCTGGGCGCCGTCCTATGCCTCCAAGGTCAACAGCGAGATGCTGGAGTGGATCGCCGGCCAGATGCGCGGCAAGCGCCAGAACAACCGTCGCCTGATGGCGATGGTGGCGACCTTCCTGGGCGCCACCGCGCTGCCTCTGGCGGGTCAATTGCCGAATGTCTTCGACATCGGCATGTGATTTCTCGCGCCCCTTCGAGGATGCGACGAAACGGCGGGGTTATTTCCCCGCCGTTTTTTGTTTGCCGGCCTCCGGCTCGAGGCCCAGCGTGCGGCCGGGGAAACCGGCGGCGTCGAAATAGCGCTGACTGCCGACGCGCTGCAGGTTGAGCACGGTCTGCAGCCCGTTCTCGGACGGCTTCGACTTCTCGACCGTCTTGAACGCCTTCGGCACGATGCCGTTGGGCAGGGCCTCCGACATCACCCGGCCGACCAGACCGCCATTGTGCGCGCCGTGCAGACCGAGAAGCCGGGCCGCGGTCATGCCGACGTCGGCATTGCTCACGGGCAGTTCGTCGACATAGCCGGCTTTGAAGTCCGGCCCGATCGCGGCCATGAAGTTGTAGGTGTCGCCGCGGCTGAAGCTGCCATGCATGCCCTGGCCCTGGCGCAGCACGGTGTCGGCCACCTGCACCGAGCAGTTGGTCGGCGCCTCGCCACATTCGCTGGCATAGGAGCGGAAGTTCACGACGATCGCCGGGGTCGGCGTCGCCGCCTTGCCGCGCAGGTTGATGCCCGACAGCGGCAGGGTGCCGGGAATGCGGCCGAGGGAGTCGTCGACGAACAGGCCCGAGACGTAGTCCTGCTCCATCAGCGCCTTGATCGTCCTGACGGCCAGCTTCTTGTCCTTGTTTGGCAGGTAGATCAGGTCAGAACCGCCGTTGGTGGCGACGACGAGGTCGGGCTTCTCCGGATTCTTGCCGAGCACGCCGTTGCCGGCCTTCGGATGCTTGTTACCCTCGACCTTCGCGTTCTTGTCGTTGGGGTCGAACAGCGGCAGGTCGAGCGCCTTGGCCAGATCGAGCGCCACGAAGCCCATCGGCAGGAAGTCCTTTGGCGTGTCGTCATAGCCGACCTTGGCCGACGGGCTGGTCTTGCTCTCCTTGGAGATGGTCGAGAAGCCGTGGTCCGCCTGGATCATGATGTTGGTGTTGGCGGCGAGGCCGAGCTCGTCCAGCGCCTTGCGGATCTGGGCGAGATTGTTGTCGACGTTCTTGATGCTCGCCATCGTGCTCGGGCCGTTGATGCCCGGCAGGATCTGGTTGAGGCTGTCGCCCTGGTTGTGCTGGGTGCCGTCGGGATCGCGCGACCAGAACACCAGCACGAACGGCTTGTTGCGCGCCTTGAACATCGGCAGCACCACCTTGGTGGCGACGTCGGCGAAATAGGCCTGCTGCGCCACATTGGCGACCGTCGTACCGGGCGTCTTAGCGTCGCCCGCCTTGGCATTGTCGCCGCGCGATGGCGTCGCGAGGGGGAGGCCCGCCTTGGTCAGCGCATCCTTCATCTCGTCCGAGAGCGCCACGCCATTCTTGCCGCCGGTGGAATCGTCGATCACGACCGAGTGCTGGCCGGGCTTGTCCGGATGATCGGTGTGGTCGAACTGGTAGGCCGGGCCGACCTTGCCGATCGTTGCCGTGCTCAGGCCCTTATCGCGGGCCATCTTCAAGATGGTCTCTTCGTTGAGATAGTCGCCCTTGAAATGCTCGTCGATGTCACCGAGCACGGCGTCGTTCTCGATGAAGGGGACCACGGTGTCTCCGGCGGGCGCCGACGTGTAGTTGGTCCAGATCGTGTTGGAGAACACGCCGGTGTCGCCGAGGTAGTGACCGGTCGACATCGCCGAGCCGTTGGCCATGGTGAAAGTCGGGAACAGCGAATGCGAGTTCTTGAAGTTGACGCCCTTATCGCGGACCTCGGCCATGGCCGGTGCGGTGTCGGGGGTGATTTTCAGCGCGCGCAGCCCGTCGGGAATGAACAGGATCAGGTTGCGGGGCGTGTTGTTCTCGGCGCAGGCAAGGTCGCTGAAAAGTCCGGTGGACAGCACTGTCAGCCCGGCTGACAGCAACACCAGTGAACGTCGCATCAAAATCTCCTAGCGGTGAGGCGGCTTGGCCGCCGAACCGCGGCCCCGGCAATCGTTTAGTTTTGCTGCATGACGGTTTTGTTACAAGAGGGGATCGGCATGCAGAAGTGACGGGGAGGCGGGCGGTGCTTCTGCGATTGCCGAAGCGCAGCCCGCAAAAGACGAGACCCGCGGCTAGATCAAGCCGCGGGTCTCGCCAAGACATGCCGCGCCGGCTTTACCAGCGATAGCCGCCGGTCAGCGTGCCGTTGTTATTGCCCTCAGGTCCCACATCGCCCTGCGTCGAGCTCGGCGTCGGATGGTTGGTGCCGTTGTACAAGGCGTACGGACCCGCAACGTCAGGATAGTACGCTCGCGGTTGAACCGGTTCGTAGGCGGGCGCGGTGCGGTCCGAGCCCACGCGAGGGCCGTTCCAGTCATAGCCTTGCGCCGAAGCGGCCGTGGTGCCCGCAACGAGAGATGCCGTGATCAGGCCGAGAAGTTTTGACGTGTTCTGCATGCGAGATGCTCCTTGCTTCTTGCCGGGGCCAACGACCGCAATGGGGGAGCGTTCCGGACCTATTGGTTGCAGTGCAATCAACTCCGATCAAGAGGTTATGAAGCGGCGTTCCCGGCGAGGAAGTGGCTGAAGTCCGAGGAGAATTTCGGGCCTTGTGCCGCACCCCGTTCCTCGTCAAGTCTCTGCCTTAACTAATAATTAATTATACGTTTGCGGGTGGGTCACAGGGCGGCCTAGCGTGCGGTGGGGAGCCGCTATTCGCGAAGCCAAACGAGTTGGTGCGTATCATGATGTCCAGATCATATGGGGCGTTGCTCGCCTCCTTCAGCGCAGCTGCGCTGCTCCTAAGCTCCGGCGACAGTTTTGCCCGGCCGGCCGGCGTCGCGCCGCAAGGCATGGTGGCTGCAGCTGCGCCGCAGGCTGCCGCACGCCCGCCGATGGCGCCGGGCGGGCGATTCCGCGGCCACGGCAATCGCTTCAACAATCCCTGGGTCTATTGGCCGGGCGGCGGCGGGTTCTTCTACGACGGCGCGAACTATAGCCAGCCGTTCGTTGATGCCGGGCAGCCCGTCACCAGCGACGTTCGCTATACTTACACCTATGACGTTCCCTGGGATTGGGCGCATCGCTTCCCGCCGAAGGTTGTGCCGTCCGACCGTCCCTACGTATCGAGCTGCCCGACCGAGCAGGTGACGGTGCCTGGCCGTGGCGGCGGCGAGCACACCGTCAACATCATGCGCTGCTACTGACGGGCAGAAGCGCCGAAGCGCGATGAGATTCAGATGAATCATCATCGCGCCGCAGCTTTGACCATGATCTTCTCGGAAAACCGCTGCACACGTGACGCGGCCGTCCGGACCCGGGGGGGCTGCATTGGATCGCTGCGAGGAGCGCTACAGAACGCCCATGGCGGCCGCTTCGTCGCGGTCGGTCTGTCGCCGGCGGACGACTGCCAGTTCGCCGCTACAGATCGTGAACTGGGCGGTGTCCGGACTGATGCCGAGCCGGCCACAGACCTCGCGATTCTCCTCGGCAATGGTCCGCTCGTGCTGCTCTTCGGCAGCCACGCGCGTAGCGGGTCCTGAAATGAATAGTGCGTGCAAGCCGCATGCAACTACCGCCGCCATCAGCAGCGCAAGCGCAAGCGTCGGCCGCGGATATTTTTCGGTTTGCTGTGAAGGATTGCCCCCGAACTTGACCGTGGGCTTAATCGAGGGCTTGGCCCTGCTTCCGAGTTCGCTCATGTAAGGTGCTTTCAACAATGAAAAAAATAAGAGTGTGAGAATCTACGCCACTACGGCAACGACAATGATTTCGACGACGAGAAGGATCGCGATCGTCAGGCTCGCAATCAGGTAGCCACGCCGGTAGCCTGGTTGCTCCGGAATGCCTTGCATATGAAATAGGCCACACACGCGCTCATTCCCGGCGTCGATTCACAATCGTGGACCTCTCGAGCCTACGAGACAACCGATCGCAGCGTGCGAAACAGTTTGCGTGCATCTTGCTCCGGCCACTTCTGCGAGAGCTGACGGCTGGGGTTACACGCGGCGCGAGCGGCGAGGCGCTGGTGCTGGCCTTGGCAACAGCTTGCGTATATCGGTGGGATTTCACGGGGGAGCGGCGGATGGAAGGCGCTGAGGTGGCGCGGCTGTTGGGGAGACAGCCGCGAGTCGGGCATGATGACATCGTGCAACATCCCCGCCTCGGCGAGGCGCGGCGGCATTATCTCGACTGCTTCCTGAGGCTCTATGACGGCGAGCCGTTCCTGGTGCGGCTGCTGATCGAGTCGGGCCGGTTCTCGCTCTATCATCTGGCGCTGGTGCTCGAGGCTGCGCAGGATCCTGCGCGGCGCGAGAGCTGGCTCACCATCGGGCTGTTGAAGAAATGGCTCGGCACGCTCGGCATGGCGAGCGGGCGACACGTCGATCACCTCGTCGGCCGGCTCCTGGAAGTCGGCTATCTTGCCTCCGCTCCCTCACCACATGACGGCCGGGTTCGCATCCTGTCCCTCACTGAAAAGGCGCGGGCGCATGATCGAGCCTGGCTTGCGGCCCACTATGCGCCCCTGGAGCTGCTCTATCCCGAGCACGATTATACGGATGTGCTGCGACCGACCGCCGAGTTTCAGGTTCTGCACCGGCGCACGTCGTTAGGTTTTGCGGCGCTCGGTGCGCGGCTCATGCTGTCCGAGCCGCATATGCTGCTGTTCATGAACCATGCGGCCGGCTATCCTATTCTTGCCGCGCTGCTCCAGGCGGCGCTGCGGGCGGACGAGCGGCATGCGACCGTGGGCTATAGCGATATCGGCGATCGTTTCGGCGTCTCGCACACCCAGGTACGCAAGCTGCTGGTTGCCGCCGAAGACCGGGGCCTCTTGAAGCTGCACGCACGGGGCGGGCAGAAGGTGGAAATCCTTCCCGAGCTGTGGGCGGCGCACGACCGCGGCATCGCCGGTGGGATGTACTATCATGACGTCGTCTTCGTCGCGACCATGAACGCTGCCGGCGCGCTGCGGGGCTAGATGCGGTGATCGCTTCAAGCATGGACCTGCCGGCGGGGATGGCGGTAGAAGTCCGGTGACAGGCCGAGCTGGTTGCTCGGCGAAGCAACGGGAATATCAATCATGGCAGCAGAGAAGGTCGCACTCGTCACCGCGGGCGGCAGCGGCATGGGCGCGGGGGCTGCGCGGCGGCTTGCAGCCGATGGCTTTCACGTCGCGATCCTGTCGTCCTCCGGCAAGGGGGAGGCGCTCGCGGCCGAGCTCGGCGGGTTCGGTGTGACCGGCTCGAACAATTCCAGTGACGATCTGAAGCGTCTGGTCGACGGCGCGCTTGCCCAATGGGGGCGGATCGACGTGCTTGTCAACAGCGCCGGACACGGCCCGCGCGCGGCCATCACCGAGATCACGGACGAGCAATGGCACACCGGCCTCGACACGTATTTGCTCAACGTCATCCGTCCAACCCGTCTGGTGACGCCGGTGATGGCCGCGCAGAAGGGCGGTGCCATCATCAACATCTCGACCGCTTGGGCATTCGAGCCGAGCGCGATGTTTCCGACCTCGGCAGTGTTCCGCGCCGGCCTCGCGGCGTTCACCAAGATCTTCACCGATACCCATGCGGCCGACAACATCCGCATGAACAACGTGCTGCCGGGCTGGATCGACAGCCTGCCGCAGACCGACGCGCGCCGCGACAGCGTGCCGCTGAAGCGCTACGGCAAGGTCGAGGAGATCGCGGCGACCGTCGCGTTCCTCGCATCCGACGGCGCCGCCTACATCACCGGCCAGAACATTCGCGTCGACGGCGGGCTGACGCGCTCGGTCTGAGGGGCGACGCGTGGAGTCGCGTTCTTGGTTCCTTGTCAGCCGTGCGCGGTCAGCAACCGCGCCAGTGCGGGCAGGATCTTGTAGCGGGCGATCTCGTGCGGATAGTCGCCGCGATTGGCGAGCAGCACGATGCCGATCCGCCTCGATGGCACCAGGCCGATATAGCCGGAGACGTTGTTGAGGCCGCCCGGCTTGTCGACGACGGTGAGATCTGGCAGGTGCACGGTCTCCCAGGCCATGGCTTGTCCGAAGGTAGCTTGTCCGAACTTCTGGCCGGTACGAAAGCTCTCGCGCTGCGTCATCCGCAGCGCCTCGCGCAAGCGCGGATCGACGGCGCGGCCGTCGACGCAAGCCGCAGCGAAGGTGGAGAGGTCACGCACGGACGAGAACATCTGGCCGGTGCCGGGAAAGTCGAAATAGCTCTGCTGGTTGCCAACAGGGCCGATTGCACGACCCTGGTCGGAATAGCCCTGCGCGACGCGCCGCAGCGCAGCCTCGTCCATAATCGCGCGGTTGTCGGACCCGCGCTCCGGAATCGACGTGGCATGCATGCCGAGAGGCGCGAGAATACGGCTCTCGATCAGTCTTGAGATCGGCGTGCGATAGCAGCGCTCGAGCACGAGCTGCAGCAGCACGTAACCGGCATGACTGTAGATGCGCTGCCTGCCGGGTGCGACGCCGGCGGGCGGCGCGAAGGCGTTGAGCATGTCGATGAATTGCGCCTGCGTGTAGGAATCGTTCTGCCAGGGCGGATGATCGGTCGGCAGCAGCAGTCCCGAAGTGTGCGTGGCGAGTTCGCCGACGGTGATTTTGCGAACATACTCACCGCTCAGCTCCGGCAGATAATTCGGCAGCAGATCGTCGGGCCGCAGCTCGCCGCGGAGCGCGCCAAGCGCCACCAGCGTCGCCTCGAACGGTTTTCTCAGAGAGGCGAGATTGAACAGGGTGTCCGGCGTCACGGGCTGTTTGGTGGCGTCGTCGGCAAAACCGTAGCTGAGGAATTCGACATGGCGGCCGGCATAGAGTGCGGCAGCGAGGCCGCCCGGCTGGTCCGGCGTCGCGGTGGGCGCGAGCTCGCTGGCGACGATGTCGCGCATCTGCGCGATCATGTCGGAATCCGCCGCGGCGCGTCTCGGCACGGCCAGTGCTGCCGCAAAGGGAACAAGCGCGGCGCGGGCGAGGGCTCGCCGAGTGATTTGCGATGAGAGGACAACAGGGGGCACGTGCTCTGACTGATCATGCAATGCGCCCCCGGATGACATTTTAACGAGGTGGGTGCCGCGTCCAATTCACGATTGCGCGTGCTGGGTTCCATATCGACTGTCGTAGAAAATACTTAGCTCATAAGCTAACGATCCTTGACGGCGGATCGTGACTTCTCTATAGTTAGCCTCATGGCTAACCAATTGCCCCAACTCGATCAGGTTTTCGCAGCGCTTGCCGATCCGACGCGGCGGGCCATCGTGATGCGGTTGTGCGCCGGCGAGGCCTCGGTCGGCAAACTCGCAGATCCCTTCGACATGGCGCTGCCGAGCTTCATGAAGCACATCCACGTGCTGGAGCAGAGCGGCCTCGTGCAATCGGAGAAATCGGGCCGCGTGCGCACCTGCCGCCTCAGTCCGGACGCGCTCCTCAGTGCCGAAGACTGGTTCCAACACCAGCGCGCGATCTGGGAGGCGCGCCTCGACCGGTTCGAGGCCTATGTGATGAAACTCAAGAAGGAGAGGGCGGCTGCCAAGCGACCGTCCAAAACAGCCGATAAGGCAACGAACAAGACAAGCAAACGGAAAGGCGCCTGACGATGACGAATTCTGCTAATGCCGCCCTGTCGCAATGGTCGATGGACCGCGAGATCGTGATGTCGCGCGTGATCGACGCGCCGCGCGACCTGGTGTTCGAGGCGTGGTCCGATCCCAAACACCTGCCGCATTGGTTTGGGCCGAAGGGCTTCAAGATCGAGACCTTCGAAATCGACGTGCGCGTCGGCGGGGTCTGGCGCTTCAACATGGTCGGGCCTGACGGTACGGTGTATCCGAACCGCATGCGCTTCCGCCGCATCGAGCGGCCGTCGTTGATGGAGATGGATCATGGCGTCGACCAGGACGACGATCCCGGCATGTTCCGCTTCACCATCACCTTTGCCGAGCAGGCCAACGGCAAGACCGTGCTGATGATGCGGCAGCTCGCAGCGAGCACCGAGCAGCGCGACGGCATGATTGGCTTCGGCGCCGTGGAATACGGCTACCAGACGCTCGACAAGCTTGCCGCCTATGTGGCGGCAATGAAGCGGTAACGTAAGCATCCACTTTTTCGTGGAAGCGGCACCGGCGAGGGAGGATCTCGCCGGGGTCGCTCTTGCGCTGCGTCCGCGAACGGAGCGCGGCTGGTACGTTCGCTAACGGCGCACATTGCCGTTGGAGGGAGGCGTCATCTCGTTGCGCATGCCGGGAGGGCTGGAGGCGCCTTGTCCGCCGCGCTCGACATGCGTGATGCCGCCGCCGCCGCTACCGGCTGCGCCACCTGCGCCCGCGCCACCGTTACCAGATGCGCCACCTGCGCTCGCGCCACCCGCACCTGCGCCCGCACCGCCGGCGCCAGCACCACCGGCTCCAGCACCTGCGCCAGCACCGCCACCGGCACCACCACCACCGCCCGCACCTTGCGCGAACGCTGCGCCAACCGAGGCTCCGGCCAGCACCGCCGCCGTGAAGATCGTCAGAACTGTCTTACGCATATCTTTGCTCCTTGAGATTTCGTAGACGACCCAGTCATCAATCGTGCTCGTTCCAGAACGGGCACAACCTTGCGATGAGGCCGCACCTGCGCAGAACCGCGGGGCGCGTGCGGCGTTCCTGCTGCCCAGAAGCTGTCTGACGTTCCGCTATCGCAGGTTAGCGCCGGGTCCTGCGCCGGAACACGCGCGACTCCTGCGGCGAATCGATCTGGTCCCCTTAGGAACGATCACCGGGAGGAGGCGGTTTGCGGCAACGAGGCCAGTCAAGATGGAGGACCGGAAAATGGCTAATGCAGCCCGCGATACATTCGTTGTTGGACTACGCAACGCGCATGCGATGGAAGTGCAGGCACGAGAGTTGATGGAGCGCCAGTCGGAACGGCTGGACGAATACCCGGAAGTGAAGGCGAAGGTTGCCGCCCACCTCCAGGAGACCAATGAGCAGCTGAAGCGGCTGGAGAGGTGTCTTGAAGCCTGCGGCGAGAGCACCTCCAGCCTGAAGGACACGACGCAGTCGATGATGGCCAACATGCAGGCGATGGCGCATGCGATGGCCGGCGATGAGATCCTCAAGAACACCTTCGCCAACAACGCCTTCGAGAACTTCGAGATCGCCGCCTACAAGTCGCTGATCGCGCTCTGCGGCGCGGCCGGCGTCGCCGAAGCCAAGGAGCCGCTCGAGGCGTCCTTGAAGGAGGAGCAGCGGATGGCGTCCTGGATCGATTCCAATGTCGAGAAGGTGACGATGGAGTTCCTCAGTCACCAGCGCCAGGCAGCGTAGCTTCCACGCGATTGTATCGCCTGTACCAACCACCGGCGCCCGGAATCGCCGGTGGTTTTTCACATCCTGGTGCAGCGACGTGCTTTAACTAGCTACCTCGTTGCTGAGAAGGCACGGCGACCTCGTCGAACCGCTCGGCGAGGGTGTCGAGGGCGCTACGCATGGCCGGTCCCTGCATCGCGGCGCCGTGGCCCGTGATCACGATCTCCGGTGCGAGTGCAGCAAGTTCGCGCACCGAGGCTTTCGCGCTTGCCCAATCCGGCGTGAAGTACATCGGGGGCCCGTGCATCTCCGGCGTCTGCGTCACCGCCGCATAGACCGATTCCTGCCGCGTCGTGATAAACGCATCGCCGGCGATCAGCACGCGATCGCGCTCGCGCCACAGCGAGACGTGGCCCGGCGTATGACCGGGCGTGTGAATCCACCGCCAGTCCTGCATGAACGGCACGCTGTGATCTGCGGGGAGATCGTAGAGCCGTGATGCGACATTGACCGGGCTGGTCGGAAACAGCGGCGAGAGCAGCGCCAGTAGTCCGCCGCCGACGCTGGGATTGGCCGGTGGATAGGATCGGGTGCCGTCGAGATAAGGATGCTCGGCGTGATGGGAATAGACGGGTACGTCCCACTCGTTCGCCAGGGTTTCCAGCGCGCCGACATGATCGAAATGCGCATGTGTCATGATGATGCAGGCCGGGCGGCCATGTCCGCCGAACCGTGCGCCGGCGGCGGAGCGGATGGCACGCGCAGATCCGGGAATTCCCGCGTCCACCAGGACCCAATTGCCGTCGCCGGCGCCCTCGAAGCCGACGAAGACCACGTTGACGATGGCGAGCTGGCGATAGGCGACGTCGGCGACGATCTGCCGCGTCTCGTCGTTGCGGTCGAGGTCGAATTCGGGGTGCTCGGCTGCCGCCGCGGAGGGGAGAGGAATCTGCGCCATGTCGATCCGATTAACCCAATTCTCGGTTGTCGTTCTCTATCGTTCGATAGTGCCGATGCGGCGGATCTTCTGTTGGAGTAGCAGCACCCCGTAGAGCAGCGCCTCCGCAGTCGGCGGACAGCCCGGGACATAGATGTCGACCGGCACGACCCGGTCGCAGCCGCGCACGACGGAATAGGAGTAATGATAGTAGCCGCCGCCGTTGGCGCAGGACCCCATCGAGATGACGTAGCGCGGCTCCGGCATCTGGTCGTAGATTTTGCGGAACGCGGGGGCCATCTTGTTGGTCAGGGTGCCAGCGACGATGATCACGTCGGACTGCCGCGGCGAAGCCCGGGGCGCGAAGCCGAACCGTTCGGCGTCATAGCGCGGCATCGACATCTGCATCATCTCGACTGCGCAACAGGCCAGACCGAACGTCATCCACATCAGCGATCCCGTCCGGGCCCATGTGATCAATTCCTCGGCGGTGGCGGTGAAGAACCCCTTGTCCGAGAGGTCGTCACGGATCCGCATGAAATAGGGATCGGATGAATTGACCGGTTGCCCATGGCCAGGACGCTGGATGGACACATTGCCGGCGGGTCGAGAAGCATCGATCATCAGTCGTCTTCCGCTCGTTGGGCGCAACTTCGCGAAGTGGTTGCAACCTGCTGAGAACCGCCTGTCGCGGCCCGGCGTTCCTGCGGCCGAGAATCTGTTTGCCGTTTTGCTATCGCAGGTTAGCGCAAAGTCCTGCCGCCGGAACACACGTGGGTTTGAGGCGCGACGCGCTCACCTCCCGGAGGAACGATAGCGGCGCTCAGGCTTTGGCCGTGATGGCGCACATTATCTTCAGTGACTACCGCAGCCCGGCCGCCGAGCAGGCTTACGAAATCGCCTGGGACTTTCTCGCGCGGACCGGCGCCATCCGCGATGAGTTCGAGGCCTGCGTGTTCCTGGCGCAGCGGATCACCATGATGGTGGAAGAAGGCCAGGCCCACCGCATCCGGATGGCCAACCGGGCCATCTGTGAATACCAGCGCCATCTTGAGGAGTCCGACAGTCTCATCCGGAGTGGCGGCCGCCGCGCCGAAGGGCAGTGAGCGCCGGACCGGGCATGAAGCCCGCTTGCCTCACTCTTTCGCCTCGTCCGACACGATGTCCCCAAGCTTCTGCCAGTGCAAACCGTCGAACTGCACCATCTGGAATTGCTTGATGACGCGATAGTCGGTGGGCGTCGTTGTGACGGAGATACCCGGCAGGGTCAGGTCGAGTGCGACGTCCTTGAGATTGGAGGCCTGCCGCATCACGTTTTCGCGGGTGAGGTCATTGCCGCATTGCTTCAGCACCTGAACCAAGAGCTGCGCGGTGATGTAGCCGTAGACGTTCAGGTTTGAATCCTTGTCGCCGTCGGGATAGTACTTGGTCATGAAGGCGAGATAGCGCTTCATGCCGGGATCGTCCTTCCATTCCGGGTCGGCAGCATCCTTGACGTAGCCGACGCTGACGATGCCTTTGGCGTTGTCGAGACCGGCCGGCTTCAGCACGGCGCTGACGGAGGACGCGTTGATGTCGATGATGTGCAGCGGCTTCCAGCCGATCTCGGCGACCTTCTTGATGGCCTGCGCCGCCTGCTTCGGCGTCGTGGCGCTGAACAGCACGTCGGCGCCGGCATCCTTCAGCCGCAGGATCTGCGAGTCGATGGTCGGCTCGGTGATCTCGTAGGACGTCTCGGCGACGATCATCTTCGCCTTGTCGCCGAGGCCGGCCTTGAGACCGGCGAGATAGTCCTTACCGAGGTCGTCGTTCTGGTAGAGCACGCCGATCTTCGCGTTTGGATGGTTCTTCAACAAATACTGCGCGTAGATCCGTCCCTCGACCAGATAGGATGGGTTGAAGCCCATGGTCCAGGGAAAGTTCTTGGGATCGGTGAATCGCGCCGCGCCGGTGGCCGCGAAGAGCTGCGGGATCTTCTTGGCGTTGAGATATTTTTGCACGGCGACATTCGGCGCGGTGCCGATGATCTGGAACGTCAGCAGCACCTCGTCGCTTTCGACCAGCTTTCGCACCTGCTCCACGGTCTTCGGTGGTGAATAGGCATCGTCGTACTGGATCAGCTGGATCTTGCGGCCGTTTACGCCACCCTGGTCGTTGATCATACTCATGTAGGCGGCCTGGGTCTTGCCTATCACCGCATAGGACGAGGCAGGACCGCTGAGCGGTACGGTCTGGCCGACCTTGATCTCGATATCGGAGGCGCCGGGATCGTATTTCTTCTGCGCGTGGGCTTGCGCGATCATCATCAGCAGCGCCAGCGCCGAGGCCGCGGCGCGTTCAAGAAGTCGTTGTTTCATTTCCATTCCCTGTTGTTGGCAGTCATTCGCCCTTGAGCCCGGCGTCGTGGATCACCCTGGTCCACTTCTGCGTCTCGCTGTCGATGAACTGGCCGAATTCGGCGGCGCTGGCGGCGCGAACCTCCAGCCCCTGAGCGGTCAGCTTGTCCTTGATCCCAGGGTCGGCAAGGGCGCGCAGGACCTCGGTCTGGAACCTGTCGATGATCGCGCGCGGCGTCGTCGCCGGAGCCATGAAGCCGTACCAGCCGGCGGCGGCGACGTTGGGAAAACCCTGCTCGCGCAGTGTCGGCGCCCGTGGATAGAGCGGGCTACGCTCGGCGGATGCGACGCCGAGCACGACGAACTTGCCGCTCTGGATATAGGACAGTGCGGTCGGCAGCGCCGTCAGCGTGGCATCGACGCGGCCTGCGAGCAGCTCGGTGTAGGAGGCTGCATCGCCCCGGAACGGGATGTTGAGACCCTTCACACCGGCATCGCGAAACAGCAGCTCGCCCGCCAGATGCGGCTGCGAGCCGGCGCCGGGCGAGGCGAAGGTCAGTCCGTCCGGCTTGGATTTGCCGTAGGCGATCAGCTCGGGGAGCGTCTTGAACGGCGCCTCGGCGCTGATGATGAGAAAGAGCGGTGCGACAACCGCCATGGCGACCGGTTGAAGATCCTTGCGCTCATAGGTCAGCTTGCCGAACAGCGCTTCCGCCGTTGCGTAGGGGGCCGCCACGTAGAGAAAGGTGTAGCCGTCGCCGGGCGCATGGGCGACCGTATCATTGGCAATGCGCGTGCCGGCGCCCGGTTTGTTCTCGACGATGAACTGTTGATGCAGATTGCGGCCGAACTCATCGGCCAGCAGGCGCAGAGAGATGTCGTTGGAGCCGCCGGGTCCGTAGGGCGAGATCAGCCGTACCAGGCGTGACGGCCAGGCGTCCTCAGCCCGTGCGGCGAATGGGACGGTGGATGAGAGCGCGGCTCCTAGCAATGTCCGGCGCGTGACGGTCATGGTGGCCTCCCGGGCATGGAGCGCCGTTGTTTTTGGTCATCGATTGGCGCTCTTCTTGTTTGGTCTTCGCGTATCGATCGCAGGCTCGGCGGCATGGACCACCGCGCGGATGCTGTCGGCGAGCGCTGCGATCCGCGGCCCGATCTCGCCTTCCAGCTGGCCGGGCTGGAGCCGGAACGCAGGGATGCCGCAATTGATCGAGAACGACTGCTTTGCCTCGCCGGCGTGAAACAGCGGTGCGGCAACGGCATGGATCGAGCCGATATATTCGCCCCAGCAGGTGCAGAAACCGCGATTGGCACATTGAACGAGGCCGGCGCGGTACTTGTCCTGGAAAGCGGCCCACAGCTCGCCGTCTTCGGCGGCGATACGCCGTTCAAGCCGGGCGGCCTCTGCGGCCGGCAAGGTCGCTGCCGCGGCCCGCCCCATGGCGGTCATCACCACCGGAATGGGCATGCCGATGTCGGGCGCGTGGGGGCCGACATCGCCGGAGCGCGCGGTCTCGACATAGATCATCGAGGTCGCGTCGAGCAGGCCGATCGAGACGGTGCCGCGGACACTTTGCGCCAGCTCCTGCATCATGGGCCGCGCCATCTGGCGGAACTGCATGCCGGCGAGCAGCGGATGTGCCATCCGCAGGGCGCGGGCGCCGACCTGGTACTTCGCGCGCCCGGCGTCGTAGCGGAGGTAGCCAAGCTCGGCCAGCGTGTGCGTCAAGCGCGCCACCGTCGGTCTTGGAATGCCCGTCAGCGTCGACAGCTCCATGTTGCCGAGCAACGTGCTTCCCGCCTTGAAAGCCTCGAGCACAACGAGTCCCTTGGCGAGTGTCGTGGCGAAGGCCGCATCATCGCCGCTCTCCGCCAGCACCGCGGCAGCGGAGGAGGGATGAGGCGGTTTGGAGTAAGCAGCAGCCATCCCTGTCGTATCGGACGGATTGGCTCATCCTGTCCAATAAATTCGCAGATTTGATCACAATTGTCCGATATGTGGACGGGCTAGTCGGGTGCACGGCTTGCGGAGGGCGCTTCGGAACGATCCACAGCACGGATTTTTGTCGTGATTCCCTGGCTTGTTGTGACAGGATTGTTACGTCGAGATGTCAGGTCGATTACACGGAGCTCATCATGTTGCGGTGGCAGGCACGATCAAATCCCCTCGCGTGGTGGTGGGGGTCCCTGACGCTGGTCAGCGCTGCCAATATCCTCGTCTGGTTCATGCTGTACCGCGAGTTCTATCCGAGCGTGGCCAGCAGCGTCGGGGGCCGCTCGGACATCGGCCTGATGTTCCTGCTCTGCGCAGCCTACGTGTTTGGCTGTGCCTTCCGCTCGGTGCTGCCGCGCGCCGACGTGCAGCGCATCTGCCTGTTCGACACCTGGCTGTCGAGCGTGTTCGTCGGCCGCACGGTTGCGACCATCGCCGAGGTCTGCTTCGCCGCGCAATGGGCGATCATCCTGCATCAACTCGGCAAGATGACCGGCGCGGAGACGGCGGTGAACATCGCGCTCGTGATCGTGCCTGTTATCGTCATCGCCGAGTGCTTCTCCTGGTATGCAGTGGTGACGACCAACTTCCTGTACAACGCGATCGAGAACTCGCTGTGGGCGGTGACGTTCTTCCTTGCAGGCATCGCGCTGTGCCGGTTGATGCCGGAATTCCAGGGCGTGGTGCGCTGGGCATTGATGTCAGGCATCGTCGGCATCGCCTGCTTCCTCGCCTTCCTCGTCACCGTCGACGTGCCGATGTATCTCAGCCGCTGGCGGGCAGGGCATGAAGAAGGCAACAGGTTGCTCGGCTTCCTCGAAGGCCTGCATGACGTCTCGACGCGATGGGTGGTGACCCACGACATCGCGCACTGGAAGGGCGAACTGACCTGGATGTTCCTGTATTTCAGCGCCGCCGTCTGGTCGAGCCTCGCGCTCTGCGCGCTCTACGCCATGGAAGGCTATCTCACGCGCTATCTCGCCTGAGGGTCATTTTCCGACCAGGCTGCACCTGCTGCGGTCGAGCGGGCGAAAGGCCTGGTCGGGCGGGATGGTCGCGACCAGCTTGACGAAGTCCCACGGGCCTTTGGATTCCTGCGGTGTCTTGACCTGAACCAGATAGAGGTCGTGCACCATGCGTTGGTCCTCGCGGATGCGGCCGCTCGTCGTATAGGCGTCCGAGACCGGTGTCGCCTTCATCTTCGCCATCACGGTCGCGCTGTCGTCGGAGTCGCTGTCCTTGACGGCCTGCAGATAATGGCGCACGGCGGAATAGACGCCGGCCTGAATCTGCGACGGCATCGCCTTGCGGCGCTCGTAGAACGCATCAGAAAACTTTCGGGCGGCCGGGGAAACATCTTCGAAGAACGAAGTGACGATGAGGTCGCCGCGCGTCGCCTTCAGGCCAACGGCCTCGATGTCGACGTTCTGGAACGACATCGGCACGATCTTCATGCCCTGCTCGGCGAGGCCGAACTCCTCCGCCTGCTTGATGGCGGTGGCGTTGTCGCCGGCGACGTTGATCGCGAGGATCTTGGCGCCCGAGGACTGCGCCTGGAGCAGGAACGATGAATAGTCGGGCGTGCCGAGCTGGGCCTTGACGCTGCCGGCGACCTTGCCGCCGAGCGCCGCGATACGATCACGTGCGGTCGCTTCGATCGAATGGCCGAAAGCATAGTCGCCGGTGATGAAGAACCACGGCTCCTTGCTGGTCTGCATCACGCCGGACACCACGGCTGTCGCGGTCGAATAGGCGTCTTGCGTCCACTGTACGCTCGAGGGCGCGCAGGCCTCGTCGGTAAGCTGATTGGCGCCTGCGCCGGAGACCAGGAAGATCTTGCCGTTGCCGCGCACCAGTTCCTGCACCGCGAGCGCCGCGCCGGAACTGCCGCCGTCCGCGATCGCCTGCACGCCGTCGCTGAACCATTTTCGCGCGAGGGAAGCCGCCAGGTCCGGCTTGTTCTGGTGATCGGCCTGCAGGATTTCGATCGGCTTGCCGTTGATCCTGCCGCCAAACTCCTCCGCCGCCATCTGTGCCGCTTCGACCGAACCGGGCCCCATCGCGGTTGCGAAAATGCCGTTCATGTCGGTGAGCACGCCGATGCGAATGGCGTCGCCCTTGATTTCGGCGCGGGCTGTGCCGGCGAGCGCCAGCGTGATCAGCAGGATGGCGGTGGACGTGGTGCGGATGATGGCCATGGCGTTTCCTGATTTTTATGATTGGTCGATGGTCGCAGTGGGTCAGGCTGCCTCGGCGATGACCTTGTTTCGAAGCGTTCCGATGCCGGAGATTTCGACCTCGACGGTGTCGCCGGGGCGCATCCATAGAGGCGGTGTGCGCTTGGCGCCGACGCCGCCGGGCGTACCCGTGACGATGACGTCGCCCGGCACGAGCGGGCAGATCGTCGAGATGTAGGCGATGAGGTCGGGGATGCCTGTGATCAGCAGATCGGTCGTGGTGTCCTGCACGACCGTGCCGTTGAGGCGCGTCTGCAAGGTCAGCTTCGAGGGATCGGGGATCTCGTCTGATGTCACCAGCCACGGGCCGAAGCTGCCGCTCTCCGCAAAGGTCTTGCCGGAGAGGAACTGGCTGGTGTGGCGCTGCCAGTCGCGAATGCTGCCTTCGTTATAGCAGGCATAGCCGGCGATATGGTCGAGCGCGCGGCTCGCAGGTATGTGGCGGCCCTGCTTGCGGATGACGAGTGCGAGCTCACCCTCATAGTCGAAATCGTCGCTCACATCAGGCTTCACGATCGGCTGGAGATGGCCGACCTGGCTACATGGAAAGCGGACGAACAGTGCCGGCTTTTCGGTGACGGTACGCCCCGTCTCGGCGACGTGGTCGCGATAGTTGAGACCGACGCAGATGATCTTGCCGGGGTCGGGGATGACGGGCGCAAAGCTGATCGCTTCGAGCGGATGATCGGGGGCCGTGGATGCGACTAGCCTAGCGGCCTCGGCCATGCGACCGGTTTCGAGCAATTGCCGCAGCGTGGTGCAGGGCGCCATGCGGGTGCCGAGATCGACGACGCCATTGTCCTTGACGGCGCCGAAGGAGGCATGACCGTTGGCGATGAAAGAAAGCAGCTTCATTGGATATCCTTAAGAGACGTTCGGTCAGGCCGCGGACGGCACCTGGGTGGGTGGCGTGATGGCGGCGATGAGCCGGTCGAGCTCGGCATCGTTGCGGGCGGTGGCGCGGATGTAGCGGTCGGGGCGAACCAGCGCCGCGATGAGGCCATGCTCGTGCAACCAGGACCCGACACCTTCGGCATCGTCGCTGGTGAGAATATTGATCCCCGCCTGCGAGAGACCGGGACGCCCTGCGCTGTCCGCGAGTAGGACATGGCTGTAGCCGATCCGGTCATCGCTGCGGTTGCCGTCCTTCAGCACGAACTGTGGCGCGAGATGTCCGGCGAGGGGCAGGTCGCCGAGCGCGAGCCCGGGGCCGAGCAGGGGCTTCTTGACGTCGAGTTTGACCGGCGCATTCTCGCGCGCCTCTCCGGCGGCGAGGCCGGCCTCGATCGCCTTGGTATTGATGACACCGCCGAGGCGAATGGCGAGCTCGATGAACTCGCGCACGTGCGGCAGCCGTTCGCTCTGGTAGGTGTCGAGCAGGCCAGCCGTGGCGTCGCCGCGAATGATCGCGGCCAGCTTCCAAGCGAGATTGGCAGCATCGCGGATGCCGGCGCACATGCCCTGGCCGAGGAAGGGCGGGGTTTGATGCGCGGAATCGCCAGCGAGCAGCAGCCGGCCGCTGCGCCAGTGCTCCGCGATCGCGGAATGAAATGTGTAGACCGCCGCGCGCTCGAGCTCGGCATCCTGAGGCGTGATCCAGCGCGACAACAATTCCCAGACCTTGCTGGGCTGTGCGACGTCATTCGAATCTTCGTCCGGGAGAACCGTGATCTCCCAGCGCCGGCGCGTGCCGGTGCCGCGGACATAAGTCGCCGGCCGGCTGGAATCGCAATGCTGGAGGCTGTAGTCACCGAGATCGTCGCGCGCGCGCTTGAGGAGGACGTCGATGACCAGCCAGCGCTCGTGGAAGCCGAGGTCGTCCATGGCGGAGCCGATGAAGCGGCGAACCAGAGACCGTGCGCCATCGCAGCCGATCACATAATGGGCGCGGACTTCGCTGGGCTTGCCGTTGGAGAGATCCTCGTAGCGGACGCGCACGCCGGTCTCGTCCTGATCCAGCGCGAACACGTCGCAGCGGTTGCGCAAGGTGACGTGCGGCCAGCGCGCGAGGCCGGAAATCAGCACGTCCTCGAGATCGGGCTGGTGGAAGCGATAGCTCAGATTCCAGCCCATCGGCGTCGGGGTCTGCGGCCGCGACCAGTCCAGCAGCAGCTTGCCGGCGGCGTCGAGGAACAGCATGCCGGGGCTGAGGATGACGTGCGGCAGGATCGCATCGGCAAGTCCGATGGTCTGGAACACGCGCATGCATTCGTCGTCAAAATGCACCGCGCGGGGCAGATGATAGGTCCGCGCCTCGCGCTCCAGCACCAGCGTCCGCACGCCGCACAGGCCGAGCAGATTGGCGAGTGTGACGCCGACCGGGCCGCGGCCGACGATCACGACATCAAACTCTTCATAGGCGGATTTATCTTGCATGGGGCTATCTCTTCCCCATCAAGCGCGGCAGCATCAACGCCGCCGGCAGAAGTGTCCGCCCAGCGGACGGTCTCCTATGCCTCGACTGGAATGGCCGCCGCCGCCTCCTGAAGCTGACGGACGAATTGCGCCGTGGCTTCCTCGATCCGCAGCGCTGACCGGATCCAGATGATCGAGATGCAGCCGAACACGGTTCCATCGCGAACAATCGGCACTGCGATCGAAGCCGTCTTTGGATTATATTCGCCCTCGTTGCGGATGGCATAACCGCGCGCCTGCGTTTCCGCGATCATCTGATCGAAGCGGCCCTGGTCGAGAAAAGGGCGGTCGTCGGCCTCGTCGATGCGGCGGAGATGGCTGACGATGAGGTCGCGCTCGCGCGCTGGGCAGGCGGCGAGATAGGCGCGGCCGGCGGAGGTCCGGAGCATCGGCAGGCGTTTGCCGATCATGCCGCGGTCGATCGAGAGCGGGCTGCGCGAATGGGTGGTCTCCTGCACGACCATCGCGGCGTTCTCGTAAGTGGAGAGATCGACCGGCCAGACCAGGCTCTTGCTGAGCTCGGCAAGATGAGGCGCGGCGGCCTGGCAGATCACCACGCCGGGGTCGTAGCCATCGCCTAGGCTGAGGGCGAGCCGGGTGACGCGAAAGCGATCGTCGCTGGCGCTGCGGGCGACATAGCCGAGCTCCTCCAGCGTTTCGAGCAGACGATAGACGGTCGGGCGGGGCAGGTCGAGCGCGCGGGCAACGTCGCCTGCGCGGATGCCGCCGGAGCGGTTGACCTCCTGCAGCACGTCCAGCCCGCGCTTGAAGGCGCGAACGCCCTCCGACTGTCGGGGCTTTCCGGTCCGCGTCCGCTCCTTGGACACTTCGTATTTCCTCCCTTGTGGCCGCCAGCCTCGCTACTATCGTCCTTGCGAACGCGAAGCGATTGCGAGACACCATCGTAAGAGCGCGCGCGACCGGTATCAAGTTCGCCCATACTGCGGCGAGCGCGATGCCTCCGGGAGGACATCGATGGAAATCACTGCGCTCGGCTATATCGGCATCAATTCGGCGCAACTCGATCAGTGGGGCCGGATGGCGACCGGGCTGCTCGGCATGCAGCAGGTCGATCGCGGCGGCAAGATGCGCGCCTTCCGCATGGACGATCGCAAGCAGCGCCTGATCGTCGACGGCAGCAGCGATGCCGGCCTTGCGGTGATGGGTTGGGAAGTGCCTTCGTCGACCGAGCTTGACCAGCTCGCCGGACGGCTGGAGGGGCATGGTGTGAAGGTGACGCGCGGCTCACGGGCGCTGGCCGACGAGCGGCACGTCTCCGAGCTGATCATCTTCGCGGACCCCGCCGGCAACCGGCTGGAGGCCTTCTGCAAGCCCGACCTTGCGACCGAGCCGTTCAAGCCGGGGCGCCCGATCTCGGGATTTCGCACCGGGGCGCTCGGCATGGGCCATGTCGTGCTCAATGTGGAGGACGTCGAGCCGCTGTTGCCGTTCTATCGCGATGTGCTCGGCTTTCACGTCTCCGATTTCGGCCTGAAGCCATACGGGCTCTATTTCTTCCACGTCAACGGTCGCCACCATTCCTTTGCGATGGTGGGTTCGGGCCGCAAGGCGATGCATCACTTCATGGTCGAGCTCGGCAGCCTCGATGATGTCGGGCAGGGCTACGATCTCGCGCAGCTGGAAGATGGCCGCATTGCCTACACGCTCGGCCGGCACACCAACGACCACATGACCTCGTTCTACGTGAACACGCCGTCCGGCTTCTTCATCGAATATGGCTGGGGTGGGCGCGTGATTGATCCCGAGACGTGGCAGCCGCACGAGACGTTCGACGGCCCGTCGCTGTGGGGACACGAGCGTCTCTCGATGCCTGAAGAGCAGCGCAAGCGCCTGCGCGACATGCGGCTCGATGCTGCGGCCAGAGGCGTTCGCGTCCCCGATCCGCGCGTGCCACCGCTGAACTGCGCGTGGCTGGACCAAGTGATCGCGCGCGAATGATCCGCGGTCACGCCGCGGGAAGCTGATACCCAAGGAAACGACGATATGCTCAAAACGCTCCTGAGGGCAGCCCTTTTGCTGCTCGCGTTCGGCACGGCCGCCTCGGCCGAACCGGTCAAGGTGACGCTGCTCGGCACCGGCGTGCCGACGCCGCGACCGACCAGCTTCAGCGCCTCGACTCTGGTGGAAGCGGGGAACGAAAAACTGCTGTTCGATCTCGGCCGCGGCTCGACCATGCAGCTCTACAAGCTGAAGATTCCCCTCGGAGCGATTACCGCCAGCTTCCTCACGCATCTGCATTCCGACCACATCGTCGGGCTTCCAGATATGTGGCTGACCGGCTGGCTCGCTACGCCTTGGGCCTCGCGCAAGGCACCGATGAAGCTGTTCGGGCCGAAGGGCACCGTCGCAATGACGCAGAACCTGACCAAAGCTTTCGCCGACGACATCCGCATCCGCATTGATGACGAGCATCTTGATCCAAAGACCGTCGAATTCGCGGCCAAGGATATCGAGCCGGGTCTGGTGTACGACAACAACGGCGTCAAGGTCACCGCGATCGAGGTCAATCACGGCGAGAAGATCAAGCCGTCGTTCGGCTATGTCGTCGAGTATGATGGTCACAAGGTCGTGCTCTCGGGCGACACGAAATACGACGAGCGCATCGCCAAGGCGGCCGAAGGAGCGGATCTGTTGATTCACGAAGTCGCGGTCATCGAGCCGGAGCTGCTGGTCAAGAATTCTGTCTACAAGGACATCCAGGCCCATCACACTTCGCCCGAGGAGGCGGGCCGCATCTTCGCATCAGCCAAGCCCAAGCTTGCGGTCTATTCCCACATCGTGTTCGGCACGGTGAAGCCAGGACCTGATATTCCCGAGCAGCCGCTCATCGACCGCACGCGGACGGTCTACAGCGGGCCGCTGCTGGTTGGGCGCGACATGATGTCGTTCAGGATCGGCGACACGGTGGAGGCGTTCGCGCCCGATGGCGCCAAGCTTGCGCCGTAATGCAGGCGATCAGGCCTCGCCGAGATCGAGCTGCGTCAAAATTCCCTGACGCAGCGCCAGCCGGACGAGCTCGATGTCGGAGCCGACGCCGAGCTTGTCCTTGATCAGCGAGTGCAGATTTGCCACCGTCTTCGGGCTGACGTGCAGCGTCTCGGCGATCTCTTCCGTCGTGTTTTCGGCGAGCAGCAGCCGCAGCACCTCGAATTCGCGCGGCGTGAGCACGTCGGCGGCTGAGCTTTCGCCGCTGATCCGGCTCAGCGCCAGTTCGTGGTCGATGTCCGGGCTAATGGCGATCTTGCCGGCGAGCACGTCCATCACCGCGCGCACCAAGGTCTCGGGCGGGCTGGTCTTGGTGACATAGCCTCGCGCACCGGCACGGATCGCCTGCATGGCGAAACCGGCATTCTCATGCATCGTGAAGACGAGGATCTTTGCCGCCTTGTCCCATTGCCGGATACGCCTGACGGCTTCGACGCCACCAATGCCGGGCATGCTGAGATCCATGATAACGAGGTCGGGGGCCTCGGATTTGTACAGACGGTAGGCTTCTGCGCCGTCGCCAGCTTCGGCGATGACGCGCAAGCCCGGCTGCTTCTGGAGCACGGACCGATAGCCTTCGCGAACAACCGAATGGTCGTCGACCAGCAGGATGGTCGCGGTCATGCCGCGTGCTCCAGCGCGTGGGGCGTGGCGGCTGCGAGCGGAATGACGACGCGCAGCGCCGAACCGCCGTTGGGACCGGCCTCGAACCTCAATCGCCCGCGCAGGGCCGCGACGCGTTCGCGCATGCCGAGCAGGCCCATGCCGGATTTCGCGGCCGGATCGTGCGAGCGTCCGTCATCGTCGATCGCGAGCGCGATTTCGTCGGCATGCATCGCGAGTTCGAGATTGACCCTGGTGGCACCGGCATGCTTGGCGGCGTTGGTGAGCGCTTCCTGCACGATGCGGTAGATGTTGGCGCTGATCGTGGCCGGCAGGGTCTCGAACGTGCCGTCGAAGCGGATCGTAATGCGGGTCTCGCCGCGGCTGCGCCCGTTCCACCCCGCCACCAGACCTTCGAGACTGGCAACGAGGCCGAGCTCCTCTATATCGGGCGGGCGCAGCCGGAATAGGGCGCCGCGCAGCGTCTCCATCATGCCTGTCGCGGTGCGCGCGATGCCGTCGCATTCGCCGAGTAGGGAGGGGCAGTCCTGCGCGGCAGTCTGGCGGGCGGAGGAGGCGAGCGCTCGGATCGCGGCCAATGACTGCCCGAATTCGTCGTGCAGCTCGCGGGCCAGATGGCGGCGCTCCTCGTCCTGGAGCGCGATCAGTTTCCGCGTCAACTCGGCGCGTTCTGCGAGCGCGGTATCGAGGCTCTCGGCGAGATGGTTGAAGACATCGCGAACCGCGGAAAGCTCGGCGAGATCGAACGGCGGCAGCCGGGCGGTGAGATCGCCAGCGGCAATCTGCTCGAGCCCGGAACGGATCATCCGTGTCGGGCGCAGCGCGCGCGCCAGCGCGGCATAGACCAGCACGCACAACAGCGGCAGGGCGATGGTGAGCGCCAGCATCAGACGGCCGGCCTCGTGCCAAGCCTCCGCCGTCTGCACCGCAGGGTCGATCGAGACGACGGCGTCGCCCAGCTTCGTTCCGCGCAGGATCACGGGCCGCGCGGCCTCGCGGCCGGGATCGAACAGACCACGGTAAAATGCCGTGAAGATCTGCGGGGGCGGGTCCTCCGCGACAGGCGCGCCGCTACAGAAGCGCTGGAGCATGTCGCCGCTCGGCCCGCGGAAGGCGAGGCACAGGCCCGGTGTCATCACATATGCCGATACGGGGTCGAGGTTCGGGAAGTCGGAGCGGGGGCTTGCGGTCCACAGCACCTTGCCCTGCTGCAGCTCCAGGGTCTTCGCCACAATGGCCGCGATGCCGTCGATGCGCGCGTGCGCCGCGCGGTCGGTCGTGATGAGGAAGTAGGCTGATATCGCAGCGAAGCAGGCCGCCGAAATGGCGGCCACGCGCAAGGTCAGGCGGACCTTGAGATCGAATCTTTCGCGGTTCCACATCGGCGGCACCTGAAGCGAACGGAATTGTCGCTGCCCGCATTAAAGGGCAGAACGCTTGCCGCGCAAAGCGGCACGCTTGCCGCAGTGCAACGTCGTGAAATTTTCCCGGTCTCGGCCGGGACGGTAACGGCTGCGGTGCGCGAAGCGTCCGGCTAGCGTACGGCGTCCGTCATGCGAGGCCCACGATGCGCCGTACTCTTTCGTTGCTGTCGTTCGTTGTTCTTGTCGGCGCCGGGCTGAATGGCCGGGCCGCCGCCGCTGACACCACCGCAATTGCTCTCGACGACTTCAGTTACACCGATACCTCGGCCGAGCCGGCCGACCAGAGAGCCGCCCATGAGCGACGGCTCCAGGCCTTCATGGTTGCGCTCCGGCGAGACATCGCCGCCGATCCGCGCTACCGGCTTGCGCCGTCGGTGCAGGATGGCGCGGCCTTCAAGGTTATCGGCGGCATCCAGAAGACGAGCACGCTGGTGCAATGGGCCAAGGTCGCCGTGATCGACGTCGGCGCCAGGACGGTCGTGATGGACAAGCTCTACACCTTCCGCGGCGACAACGACGAATCGTGGGAACGCGCCGAGATGTTCGTCTCTCGCGAAATCATGGGCGCGCTGGCGCCGCGTTAGAACGTCAGCTGCACCTTCATTGACTGCGAGCGGTCGCTGGCGAGTTCAAACGCGGCGACCGCGTTATCGAACGGCATGGTGGCCGTGATCAACGGTTTGACGTCGATCAGGCCTTCGCCCATCAACCGCACCGCGAGCTCGAATTCGGGATCGAAGCGGAAGGTGCCGCGGAGCTGAAATTCCTTGGCGACGATGGAATTGATCGGCAGCGTCATCTCGCCGCCGAGGCCGAGCTGTACCAGTGTTGCGCCGGGGCGGAGCACGTCGAGCGCGGTGCGGAGCGCCGCCTGGTTACCAGAGGCTTCGAACAGCGTGTCGAACACGCCCTTGCCGGCGCGCCAGGGATCGAGCGCGGCGGCATCGGTCGTGACATTGATGGCATGTCTTGCGCCGAGCTTCCTGGCTACCGCGAGCGGCGCCTCGGCGATATCGGTCACCACGATCTCGGACGCACCGCCGAAGCGCGAGACCAGGATCATCAGGGCGCCGATCGGACCGCAGCCGGTGATCAGCACGCGCTTGCCGAGCAAGGGGCCGGCCTGCTTGCCGGCATGCAAGCAAACGGCGAGCGGCTCGGCGACGGCGGCTTCCGCCAGCGACAGTTTGTCGGCAATCGGCACGGCCTGTGTGGCATCGACCGTGATGAACTCGCGGAAGCCGCCCTGCACATGGGGAAAGCGCATCGCGCTGCCGAGGAAGCGCATGTCGAGGCACTGGTTGCGCATGCCTTCCTGGCAATGCAGACACTGGCCGCACGGCTTGCTCGGATTGACCGCAATGCGCGTGCCAGCCTTTACGCTGGTAACCCCGTCACCAACCGCCGCGACCACGCCGGCGATCTCATGCCCCAACGCCATCGGCTGCTGGATTCGGACCACGCCGAAACCGCCGTGATGGTAGTAATGCAGGTCGGAGCCGCAGATGCCGCCGTTGGCGATCTTGACGCGGACCTCGCCCGGACCAGGCGCCGGATCAGGATAAGGGTCGATCCGCAGATCCTTGGGGGCGTGAATGACGACGGCGCGCATGGTCTCGTTCCCTGGTGTTAGCGATCACATCGCGGCGATCATGCCGCCATCGACATAGATGATCTGTCCGTTGACGTAGGTCGAGGCATCCGACGCCAGGAAGATCGCCGCGCCCACCAGTTCGTCCGGCTTGCCCCAGCGCTTGGAGGGGATGCGGCCCATCAGCCAATTGTTGAATTCGGTGTTGTTGACCAGCGCCTCGTTCATGTCGGTCAGCATGTAGCCCGGGCCGATCGCGTTGGCCTGGATGCCGTGCTGCGCCCATTCCACCGCCATCGAGCGGGTCAGATTCTTGATGCCGCCCTTGGCCGCGGTGTAGGGCGCGATCGTCGGGCGCGCCAGTTCGCTGCCGAGCGAGCCGATATTGATGATCTTGCCGTGCTTGCGCGGGATCATGCGCTTGCCGGCCTCGCGGCCGATCACGAACGCGCTGGTGAGATCGGTCTCGATCACCTTGCGCCATTCGTCGGTGGTGAATTCCACCAGCGGCTTGCGATGCTGGATGCCGGCATTGTTGACGAGGATGTCGACGGCGATGCCCTTCTTGTCGAAGTCGTTGAAGGCCGCGACGATCGCGGGCTCGTCGGTGACGTTGAACGCGGCGCCTTCGGCCTGATGGCCGGCGGCGCGAAACTCGGCGACGGCCTGCTCGACGCGCTTAGGGTCGACGCCATTGATGATGATTTTTGCGCCGGCCTTGGCCAGACCTTCGGCGATTGCGCGGCCGAGCCCGCGGGAGGAGCCGGTCACGAGCGCGGTGCGGCCGGAAAGGTCGAAGAGGGCGGTGCTCATTTCAAAAGATCCTCAAGCGTTGGAGCGGCGCACGATCAGATCGGAGCGCTCGAATACGGCGGGCAGAAGGTCGACGCCAAGGCCGGGACCTTCCATCGGGAAGACATAACCGTCCTTGATCACGGGCATCGTGGTGACGAGCTCATTGTACCAGCCCTTGTAGAAGGCGCGCACCGATTCCTGGATCAGCGTGTTGGGTTGGCTGAACGACATGTGGATGGCGGCGATGAAGCCGATCGGGCCGATGCAATCATGCGGCGCGAAGGGCCGGTGATAGGTCTCCGCCATCGCCGCGATCTTGCGGCCTTCGGTGAGGCCGCCGGTCCAGCACAGATCCGCCATCACCACGTGCATGGCGTCGCGGTCGAGCATGTCCTTGTAGGGGAAGCGCGAGCCCAGCGTCTCGCTGGCGCAGACCCAGACGTCGGTCGAGCGGGCATATTCGGCCAGCGCCTGCGGCGAGTTCATACGGATCGGGTCTTCGTACCAGGTCGGCTTGTAGGGCTCGAGAGCGCGGGCGATCTGTTTGGCGGTCGGCAGATTCCACAACGAATGGAGCTCGACCATGATCTCCATCTTGTCGCCGACGGCCTTGCGGATCTTCTCGAACGGCTCGATCGCCTGCTTCATTTGAGCAGCGGTGATGTAGAGGCCTTTGTTCTCCTGGGCCGCGGGATCGAACGGCCAGATCTTCATCGCGCTAATGCCGCTCTCCAGCAGGCTTTCGGCGAGCGCGTCGGCGCGGTTCATGAAGCCGTCGAGGTCTTCGTAAGGCCCTTTGGACGCCCCGAGATTCCAGTTCGAGACCGGGCTGATGTTGGTGGAGCGGACATATTGCGTGCCGGCGCAGGTGTTGTAGATGCGCTGCTTGTCGCGGCAGAGGCCGCCCAGCATCTGGTGCACCGGCTGGCCGCAGACCTTGCCGAACAGGTCCCACAGCGCGATGTCGATGGCGGATGCAGCGCGGTATTCGACACCCGTCGAGGACTGCGCCATAGGCAGGTTCAGCATGTCGCGATGGATGGCTTCGATGTGGAGCGGATTGCGGCCGAGCAGGCGGCCGGCAAAGGTGTCGTGGATTTGTGCTTCAACTGCGCCGGCACCGTAGAACGTCTCGCCGAGGCCGATCAAACCCGTATCTGTGTGAACGCGCACCCAGATGACATTGGAGAATTCCTCGGTTCGCAGCGTCTCGATCGACGTGATCTTCACGGCCTTTGCTCCCATCGCAGGCGCGGTGCGCGCGCCTTGTTGTCGATTTTTGCACCGCAACATGTTGCGGGCCGATGCGAGTCTTACGCTCGCTTGTAATATATCACAACATGTTTTAAGAGTGCCACAAATAGGGCGCCACCCAGCAACGAGAGCGCGGGCTGACAGGAGAGGACGACATGGCACGGCGCAAGCGCGCGCTCGAGGTGGTGAGATCAGACGACGACGGCGAGGGCAGGCCCTCGCGGCGCAATCGTCTCAATTTCTTCGAGCTGGCCTATCAGAAGATCGAGGAGCTGCTGGTTCATTGCGAGCTCAAGCCCGGTCAGTTCATGACCATGCTGGAGCTGCAGCAGATCACGGGCTTCGGGCGCACGCCGGTGCACCACGCCGTTAACAGGCTCTCCGCCGACACGCTCATCATCATCCGTCCGCGCCACGGCCTGCATATCGCGCCGATTGATCTCGCGCGCGAGCGCATGCTGCTCGGCCTGCGCCGCGATATGGAGCGTTTTGTCATTCGCCTCGCGGCCGATCGTGCCAGCCTCTCGCATCGCAATCAGGCGCTGCACATCGAGCGGGTGCTGCGCGAGCGCCGCGCCACGTTGAGTCTCGACGAATTCAACAGCATCGACCGGCGCATCGACGCGCTGGTGCTGGAAGCGGCGGGTGAGCCGTTCCTGGTGCATACATTGCGGCCGCTGCACACCCTGTATCGCCGCATCGGCTACATCCACCACCGCTTCATGCCGGGGCAGGCCGATCTGTCAGGAACGATCGATCACCATCTCAGTATTCTCAACGCGGTCGCGAACCGCCGCGTCGAGGATGCCGTGAAGGCGAGCGACGCCCTGATCGACTACATGGACGAGATGTTCACGGGCATGGAGGCGGGGATTGATCCCCGCCTGCTTGATTGCAGCATCGAGCCGCTGCTCGGCGCGTAAGATATTCTGAAGAGAGGACCAAACATGTCAACGATGGCCCTGCCACAACCGACCGCGAGCGAAGCCGCGGTCCGCTACCTCATCACCAATTACAGTCCCAAGGGCAGCAAGGTCGGCTGGCTGATGATGGCCTCGATCCTGGTCGAGGCCTGGGACCTCTATTCGATCGCCTTCGTGCTGATCTTCATCAAGGAGCAGTACAATCCCGATCCCCTCATGCTCGGCCTTGCCGCGGCTGGCACGCAGGGCGGTGCGCTGATCGGCGCGCTGCTGGGCGGCTGGCTGTCCGACAAGATCGGCCGCCGCGTGATGTTCCTGGTGACGATGGTGATGTTCATCGTGCTGGCACTGGCGCAGGCCTTCGTTCCCAACGTTACCTGGCTGGTCGTGATCCGCTTCCTGCTCGGCATTCCGCTCGGCTCGGACATCTCGACCGGCTACACCTACATCATGGAATCCATGGCCAAGGGTGAGCGCGAGGTCATGGGCAACCGGTGGCAGTTCATGTTCGCCGTCGGCGAGGTGCTGACCATCGGCGTCATCGTGATCTTCCTGCTGCTCGACATCCATCACGAGACGCTGTGGCGCGTGACGCTCGGCCTCGGTGCGGTGCCGGCGCTGATCATCCTGATCATGCGCCACGACGTGCCGGAGACGGCGGTGTGGCTGGTGCAGAAGGGCCGCTTCCGCGAGGCCAAGCAGGTCGCGCGCGAGATGTTCAACGATGATCTCGCCATGCTGCCGGACCAGGACCAGGTCGTGCCCAAGGTCTCGACCCGTGCCTTCCTCGCCGATCTCAAGAAGGATCCGATCCGCTGGCGCGCCACGATCTACGGCTGGATCGCCTGCTTTGCGCAAGGCAGCGAGTTCTCGACCTTCGCGTTCTATCTGCCGGTGTTGTTCGTGATGGTCGGCGTGTCGAGCGTGCTCGGCAACAATCTGGTGACGATGGCGCTGTTCTGCTTTGCGGCGGTCTCGGGCTGGGTCGGTCCGCTCCTGACGCCCAAGATCGGCCATCGCGGCATTGCCATTGCCGGCTTCTCGATTGTGCTGGCATCACTCTTGGTCGCGGCCTTCGCGCTCTACACCGACAACAAGATGCTGCTGCCGTTCGCGGCCGCCGCCATGCTGTGGGGGCATTACTGGGATGCGTCGAACTGCATGACGATCCCGACCATGGTCGCCAAACCGAAATACCGCGGCACCGCCAGCGGCTTCGCCTACATGTTCGTGAAGCTGCCGTCGTTCCTGGCGATCTTCCTGTTCCCGTCGCTGTTCGCCGCGATCGGGCAGGCCAACGCCACGCTGTTCGTCGCCATCTTCCCGCTGATCGGATTGCTTGCGGCAATCTTCATCCTGCCGGAGGTCTACGGCTACGAGAACGACTAGCGCATGGGTGACCCGATCGCGGCAGCCGTGGCTGCGATCGGGTTGTCCGAACCTACGGGCCCAGGAACACCGGATCGATTCCGGTGGCAGCCTGGCCAAGCAAGCCCATCGCCTGAAGCTGCGCGCTGTGCAGGTCGATCTGCACGATGGCGAGCAGCGCCAGCAGCACGACGACCGTAACGACGAGCATCGGGTGAGAGCCGTCACTTGCCGGGGCGAAACCCTGGATCGAGCGACGCAGCGAAAAACTTTGCGGCAATGCCTTTGACTGGATCTGCATGATGAATCTCCTCGCCGCGCCCGATAGAGGCTGCGCGACGAAATGAAGTATAGGCCCCCGCCTGCCGGCCACATTGATGCGCCGCAAACAGCCCGCGATTACCGGATGGCCGCCGCGAGCGCGGCAATCAGCGCAGGTGGTGTGACCAAGAGGCCAAGCTTGAGAAACGGCCAGGCGCCGACCTCGATCTTCTCCCGCCGCAGCGCCACCAGCCAGAGAATGGTCGCAAGCGAGCCAGTGACCGACAGATTGGGCCCGAGATCGACGCCGATCAGAATAGCGCTGACGACAGATGCCGGCAGATGATCGCTCGCGGCGACCGAGCCGGCGACGAGCCCGACCGGCAGGTTGTTGGCGATGTTGTCGGCGATCGCGGTGGCGATCCCGACGCTCCAGCCCGCTTGCGGGACCGATTGCGCGACCGCTTGATGCAGCAGCGCGCTGAGCTGTCCGATCACGCCGGTCTTCACCAGCGCCTCCACCATCACGAACAGGCCGCCGACCAGCGGCAGCACGCTCCAGGAGACACCGCGCAGCACAGGCAAGGGCGATTGACGGCTGATCAGCAGCACGATGGCGGCCGTGACCACGCCGCAAATGAAGGTCGGCAGGCCCAATTGCTTGTCGAGTGCCGATGCCGTGACCAGCACGAGACCGATGGCGACGATGCCGACGGCCGTGAGCTTGCCGCCGCGGCCGAGCTTTGAATGCGGCACGCTGCGGGCGATGCTCTCTTCCTTGAGCGCGCGATGCTGGGTCAGACGCAGCACGAGGTAGGTCAGCACAATCGAGGCCACTGAGGGCAGGGCGAACAGGCGCAGCCATTCACCGAGTTGCGGCATGCGTGCGCCGAACACGACGAGATTGGCGGGGTTCGAGATCGGCAGCACGAAGCTGGCGGCATTGGCGATGAAGGCGCAGACGAACAGATAGGGCAGCGGTTTCGCGCCGGCCGCGCGCGTTGCCGCATAGACGGCGGGCGTCAGCACGATCGCGGTGGCGTCGTTCGAGAGCAGCACGGTGACGAGCGTGCCGACGAGGTAGATCAGCAGGAACAGCCGTTGCGGCGAAGCATGTGCATGTTCGACAGCGAACGCCGCCAGATAATCGAACAGGCCCTCGAGTCGCGCCAGTTCGGCGATCAGCATCATGCCGATCAGGAAGAGGTAGACGTCAACGCCCTTATCGATTCCCGTGAGCGCATCCCGCCAGGGCAGGAAGCCGAGCAACACCAGCAGGGCCGCGCCAAGCACGGCCCAGATCGCCTCGGGTAGGCGAAAAGGGCGGATGATGACGCCGGCAGTCGTGGCGACGATGATGCTCCAGGCCCAGATGGCGTCAGACGGCACGTTCAGTCCTTGCGATGGAATGGGTCATTCGGCAGCGATAGCGGAAGCCGACGCCGCTGTCTTCCCCCGCGCGCGGCGACCGTCATCTCCGACTTGTCGCGTCTCGGGGAGGGCGAGGAGGCAGATCACGGCACCGATCGCGGCAACCGCACCGAGGCCGATGAAGGCCGCGCTGTAGCCCGCCCCGACGACGACGAAGCCTGCCAGCGTCGTCGAGAGGGCGGCGCCGATGCTCTGGGCAGTGATCACGGCGCCTTGTGCGACGTTGAAGCGTCCGGTGTTGCGCATGAGGTCGGCGACGATCACGGGGAAGATCGCGCCGAAAATGCCGGCGCCGACGCCATCGAGCAGCTGCACGCCGACCAGCCAGAACGGATTATCCGCCAGCGTATAGAGCGCGGCTCGGATCGGCAGGATCAGGAGCGCAGCGAGGAAGAATCGCTTGTGGCCCCAGCGATCGGCCTTGGCGCCGACCAGCATCGCAAACGGCACCATCACCAATTGCGCCGCGACGATGCAGGCCGACATCAGGCTGGTGCCCATGTTCTTGTCCTGCAGCGCCAGCTTCTGCCCGACCAGCGGCAGCATTGCCGCGTTGGAGAGGTGAAAAAGCGCCGTGCAGATCGCGAAGACGAGCAGGGGCCGACAGCTCAGGAGCACGCCGAGGCCGGTGGGCTGCTCGTGTTCGCGGCTGCTCTCGGCGCCGTGCAGGCCACGGGCCAGATCGTGATCGATAGCGGCTTCGGGGATCGCGAGGATGCTGACGAAACTCGCGACTGCCATGGCGCCGAGCAAATAGAACACCACGGTCGGACCGAACCAATAGGCGGACACGCCCGCGAGTCCTGCGGCGACGGCATTGCCGGCATGATTAAACGTCTCGTTGCGGCCGATTCGTCGGGTGAAGGCCGCGTGACCAAATATGCCGAGCGAGACCGCGGCAATTGCCGGCGGAAAAATCACGGCGGCCGCCTGCGCAATGCCTTGCGAGACCGCGACCGGCAGGAAGGTCGGAAACAAGGGTAGCGACAGCGAGGCGAGTGTTACCATGACGGCAGCCAGCGCCATCACCAGGCGCTTTGGCCTGATCGCATCGACCAGCGCGCCGGCCGGCGTCTGCGCCACGATGCCGGCGATGGTGGCGATCGACATGACCACGCCGATGCGCGCTTCGTCCCAGTGCTGCTCGGTAAGAAGATAGACGGCCAGATAAGGTCCGAGCCCGTCGCGAACGTCGGCGAGGAAGAAGTTGGCCGCATCCAGCGCGCGGCCGGCTCGCTTTGCCTGATCGGGATATTGGCTCGACATCGGTGTCTCGATCAAGGCTTCCTACGGCTCCGGCAGCAACCTTCATGCTAACTGCCGAGTTCCCCTGATCACGTAGGGCTCATCAAAACTTGACCGCCAGCAGCACCGCGCCAGCGCCGATCATGGTGATGCCGATCCAGCCCTGCGCTGTCGGCCGCTCGCCGAGAAAGGCGAAGGCGAACAGAGCAACGAGAACGACGCTGAGCTTGTCGATCGGTGCCACCAACGTGGCGGGCCCGAGCTTGAGCGCCCGGAAATAGCACAGCCATGACGCGCCGGTCGCTAGCCCTGAGAGCACCAGGAAGAGCCATGTTTTCGCGGAGACCGCGAATGGCACAACGAACTGCCCGGTGACGAACAGCAGCATCGAGAAGGCGAGCAGGACCACGATGGTGCGGATGAACGTCGCCAGATCCGGATTGATGTTCTCGACCCCGATCTTGGCGAAAATCGCGGTTAATGCGGCGAAGCAGGCGGAGAGGAGCGCCCAGGTCTGCCAGGCGGAGAGGAGGGCGGGTTTCATAAAAGAAGATCCTTAGCGCGCCACCGACAGTTTCTCGGTGATGGCCTTGCGCAGGATACGCGAGAGCGATTCCACCGAATACGGCTTCTGGATCAGCTCGAAGCCGCGATGGGCGTTTTCCGCGAGCACGTTGCTGTAGCCGGAGGTGAGGACGACGGGCAGGCCCGGATAGCGCTCGCGGATGATGCCGGCGAGCTCAACGCCGTTCATGCCGGGCATGATGACGTCGGAGAACACCAGATCGACCGCGAATTCGTTCTCGCCGAGGATGGCCAGCGCCGCATTGGCGTTGGCGACGCGGCGGGTGACATAGCCGAGGTCTTCCAAAAGCTCGGTCGAGAACTGGCCTACATCGTCATTGTCCTCGACCACGAGCACGCGATAGCCGCGGCCGGTGGTGGCTTCACTGGTGAGCGCTGCGGCTTCCTTCTCGGCGACGGGACTCTGCGCCTGCGGCAGGTAGATGGTGAAGGTCGCCCCTTGGCCTTCTGTGCTCGTGACCGCGATGTCGCCCTCGGACTGCTTGGCGAAGCCGAAGGCCTGGCTGAGGCCGAGGCCGGTGCCTTTGCCGACCTCCTTGGTGGTGAAGAACGGCTCGAAGATGGCATCGATGTTTTCGGGCGCGATGCCGCTGCCGGTATCGGCGACCGAGATCGCGACATAGTCGCCGCTGCGCGCCGATTGCGCCCGCAGGTTCGGGATGCCCCGGACCTTGCGGACCGAAATGGTGAGGCGGCCTTCGCCATCCATGGCGTCGCGGGCATTGATGGCGAGGTTGATCAGCGCAGTCTCGAACTGCGCGATGTCAGCGACGGTAAAGCAGTCGGCATCGTCGATCTCGACCACGATCTCGATGCGGCCGCCGACCAGCGGGCGTACCAGCTGCGCCACGCTTTCGACCTGGCTGCCGACGTTGAAGATCTGCGGCTTCAGGGGCTGCCTACGCGCGAACGCCAGCAGTTGGGCGGTCAGCTTCGAGGCGCGCTCGACGGTATCGGAGATGGCGTCGACATAGCGGCGACGGCGCTCTTCCGGCAGCTCGCGGCGGCGCAGGAAGTCGGTCGCCGAGCGGATGATGGTGAGGAGATTGTTGAAATCGTGCGCGACGCCGCCGGTGAGCTGGCCGATGGCTTCCATCTTCTGCGACTGCCGCAGCGCTTCCTCGCCGCGGCGGCGCTCGGTGATGTCGACGGCCTCGGGCACCGCGCCGGTGATGTTGCCGTGGCGATCGAGCACCGGGCGCATGCCGAACTCGAAATCGCGCTCGCCGATCGGTAGCCGCAGCCGCATCTCCATACGCACAGGCTGGCCTTTCAACACGGTCTCGAAGGCCTCGCGTACGGCGGCGCTCATGCCGTCTGTGCCCGTGAACCAGGGCGTTTCCCAGAACGGCTTGCCGATCACATCCTCACTGCGCGCCTTGATGCCGTCGAGTGCGGTAGTGTTGGCGTAGAGCAATTCGCCCTCGAGGTTGACCAGGCCCTGGTACTGGTTGCTGGTCGCCAGGATCGCGCGCAGCCTTGCCTCGTTGGATTCGAGCTCGGCGGTGCGTTCGGCGATGCGCTCTTCCAGCGTCTCGTTGAGCTTGCGCAGCTCGATCTCGGCCTGTTTGGCGACGGTGATGTCGTGGGCGACGCCGATGAAGCCGATATGCTTGCCGGTCGGATCCCAGCGTGGCTGCGATTCCGAGCGCAGCCAGCGCCATTCGCCGGCGGCATTCTTGTAGCGCGCCTCCAGCATGAACGGTTTGAGCGAAGCTTCGCCCTGCACGGATTGCTGCAACACATGCGGCAGGTCATCGGGATGCAGCACCTTGCGCCAGTCGAACGCGATGGCCTGCTCGTAGGGCAGGCCGACGAAATCGACATAGGCCTGATTGGCGAAGGAGCGTGTGCGGTCGAGCTTCGTCACCCAGATCGGCACCGGCGCGCTGTCGGCGATCAGCCGAAAACGTTCTTCACTCTCGCGCAGGGTCTCGCGCGCGAGCGCCTGGTCGGTGATGTCGATATGGGCGCCGACGAGGCGGATGGCGCGGCCATCAGCGTCGCGCTCGATTTTTGCCACGACGCGTATCCAGCGGGTCTGGCCGTCGCTGGGGCGGATGATGCGATATTCGGCGGTATAGTCCTCGCTGGCGCCGGCCAGCGCATCGAAGAAATGTTTGACGGTGGCGTCGCGGTCGTCAGGATGGATGCGGCTGACCCAGTCTTCATGGGTCTCGTCGGCGGCCTCGGCCGGCAGCCCGTGGATCATCAGATATTCAGGCGAGCGGCGGTTCTTGAAGCCTTCGCGGAAGTCGACCTCGAGCCCGCCGACTCTGCCGATGCGCTGGATGCGCGCAAGCTCGGCCTCGCGCTCCTGGAGCGCACGATAGGCATTGTCGCGCTCGCGCGCGATTTCTTCGAGGTGCTGGCGCAGCCGTTCGGCGGCGATGGTCTCGGGCAAAGGATCGTTCAAGGCGTCGGCCGTTGTGATGCGAGAGCGCACGTGCCGGGCCGATATTCACACAGACAAAGCGTGATAGCCATTGCTCGAAGGGAAATAGATCAGAAAATGCCCGCCGAGCGCACGTGGCGGGTAGGGGAGAACGCCGGAGCTGGCTATTTGTTCCAAACGTTGGAACGAAGAGGCATCGGCGCGCGTATCTGCGGGCGTCACAACTGATGTTGGTAGAACTCCATTTTCCAAGAGGCTAAAACTTGAAGCTCTTTGTCTGCCAGGACTGCGGCAATGTTCTCTATTTCGAGAACCGCGCTTGCGAACGCTGCGGCCATCGGGTCGCCTTCCTGCCCGAAAAGGAAACCATGTCGGCGGTCGAGCCGGATGGGGAGGGCTGGAAGACGCTTGCGGACAAGGGAGAGAGCCGCATGCTCTGCCGCAACGCCGAATACGACGCCTGCAACTGGCTGACGGATGTTAGCGATACCACAGGTTTTTGCCGCGCCTGCCGCCACAACGGCATCGTGCCCGACCTCTCCGATCCGGCGCAGCTCGCTGGTTGGCGCGAGCTGGAGGTGGCGAAGCACCGGCTGTTCTATTCCCTGATCCGCTGGAAACTGCCGCTCCACAGCCGGCAGGACGATCCCGAGCATGGCTTGACTTTCAATTTCCTCGCCGATGATCCGAGCACCGGGCAGAAGATCATGACCGGCCACGACAACGGCCTGATCACGATCGCGCTCACCGAGACCGACACCATCGAGCGCGAGCGGCGCAGGCTGGAGATGGGCGAGCCGTATCGCACGCTGCTCGGGCATTTCCGCCATGAGGTCGGACATTATTTCTGGGACGTGCTGGTGCGCGATGGTGGGAAGCTGGAGGAATGCCGCGCGGTGTTCGGCGACGACACTGTCGATTATGGTCACGCCCTGCAGCGCCACTATGCCGGAGGCGCGCCGCCGGACTGGCAGCAGAATTTCGTGTCGGCCTACGCCACCATGCACCCCTGGGAAGATTTCGCCGAGACCTGGGCGCACTATCTCCACATCGTCGATACCCTGGAGATGGCCGGCGAGTTCGGCATGGAGGTGCGCCCCAGGGTCGACCACGGCGGGGAGCTGACGGCGCGGATCCGCTTCAACCCCTACGAGGCGAAGGGCGTCGAGGCGCTTGTCAACGCATGGCTGCCCTTCACCTTCGCCATGAACAGCGTCAACCGCGCCATGGGCTTGCGCGATCTCTATCCCTTTATTCTGTCCCCGGCCGTAGTCGCCAAGCTGGGCTTCATCCACAGCCTGGTCCGGGATGTCGCCAAGGATAAGACCAAGGCCGGGAGGCCGTAGGCCGTCAGAGGCGCTTGCCCGGCCCGTACGGGTCTTGCGCTGGTACGCCAGAGCGGGGCGGATTTAGACCGTTGCCTCCGGCCGATTTTGCTGTACCACGACAGGATACGGCCCCGTCCGGTTGGCCCGCCAACGGCCCGGGAGGGGTCCCGCCCAAGGGACGAAGCTCAAGACAATCATGTTCAAACGCATCCTGATCGCCAATCGCGGCGAAATCGCCTGCCGGGTCATCAAGACCGCCCGCAAGATGGGAATTCAGACGGTGGCCGTCTATTCCGAGGCCGACCGCGACGCCCTCCATGTCGAGATGGCCGACGAGGCCGTCTTGATCGGCCCGCCCGCGGCGGCCGAGAGCTATCTGGTGATCGACAAGATCGTCGAGGCCTGCCGCAAGACGGGCGCCGAGGCCGTCCATCCCGGCTACGGCTTCCTGTCCGAGCGCGAGGCGTTTCCGCGGGCGCTGGAAGCCGCCGGCATCGTCTTTATCGGCCCGAACCCGGGCGCCATTGCAGCGATGGGCGACAAGATCGAATCCAAGAAGGCAGCGGCGAACGCCGACGTCTCGACTGTCCCCGGTTTCCTCGGCGTGATCGAAGACGCCAAGCACGCGGTCCGGATCGCCGACGCGATCGGCTATCCCGTCATGATCAAGGCCTCCGCCGGCGGTGGCGGCAAGGGCATGCGCATCGCCTACTCGACCGGGGAGGTCGAGGAGGGATTTGGCCTCGCCAAAGCGGAAGCGAAGGCCTCGTTCGGCGACGACCGCGTCTTCATTGAGAAGTTCATCGTCGATCCCCGCCATATCGAGATCCAGGTGCTGGGCGACAAGCACGGCAACGTGATCTATCTCGGCGAGCGCGAATGCTCAATCCAGCGCCGCAACCAGAAGGTCATCGAGGAGGCGCCGTCGCCGCTGCTCGACGAGGCCACCCGCCGCAAGATGGGCGAGCAGGCGGTCGCGCTGGCCAAGGCGGTGAATTATGATTCCGCCGGCACGGTCGAATTCGTCGCAGGGCAGGACAAGAGTTTCTACTTCCTGGAGATGAACACACGCCTCCAGGTCGAGCATCCCGTCACCGAGCTCGTCACGGGGGTCGATCTCGTCGAGCAGATGATCCGTGTCGCCGCCGGCGAGAAGCTCGCCATCGCGCAGAAGGACGTCACGCTGACCGGCTGGGCCGTCGAGTCGCGCCTCTACGCCGAAGACCCGTTCCGCAACTTCCTGCCGTCGATCGGGCGTCTGGTGAAATACCGTCCGCCGGCGGAAGCCAGCAAGGATGGCATCACGATCCGCAACGACACCGGCGTGCAGGAGGGCGGCGAGATTTCGATCCATTACGATCCGATGATCGCCAAGCTCGTCACGCATGCGCCCTCGCGCGCGGCTGCGATCGAAGCGCAGGCGACTGCGCTCGACTCGTTCTATGTCGATGGCATCAGGCACAACATCCCGTTCCTGTCGGCGCTGATGCATCATCCGCGCTGGCGCGAGGGCCGGCTGTCGACCGGCTTCATCGCCGAGGAATTCCCCAAGGGTTTTGCGGTGCGCCTGCCCGAAGGCGAGGTCGCACGGCGCATCGCCGCGGTCGGTGCCGCCATCGATCACGTGCTCGGCGAGCGCAAGCGGCAGATCTCCGGCCAGATGGGCGGCAGGATTGTACAGCGCGAGCGCCGCCGCGCCGTCTGGCTCGATCGCCAGGAGATCCAGCTCGAGGTGGGACGCGAGGGTGAGGCGATCGCGATCCGCTTCGTCGATGCCGAGGGCAAAGTCGGCAACGCGCACCTCCTGCAGTCGCCGTGGAAGCCGGGCGATCCGGTCTGGCAGGGCACCATCGACGGCCATTTCGTCGCGGTGCAGGCGCGGCCGATTCCGAACGGCATCCGGCTCGCCCATCAGGGCGTCGAGGTGCCCGTCTATGTCTGGACCGAAACGGAAGCGACGTCCGCACGCCTGATGCCGGTCGCCGCGGCTTCCGACACCGGCAAAAAGCTGCTCTGTCCGATGCCCGGCCTCATCGTCTCGATCGCGGTGACCGAGGGGCAGGAGGTCAAGGCCGGCGAAACGCTGGCCGTGGTCGAAGCCATGAAGATGCAGAACGTACTCCGCGCCGAGCAGGACGGCACCGTGAAGAAGATCCACGCCAGCGCCGGCGCGACGCTCGCGGTGGACGCGCTGATTCTGGAGTTTGCGTAACAAACCCACGCTCGTATCCCGGACGCGATGCAATCCACCAGCGTTGCTTCGCAGAGCCGGGGCACGGGAGGCGCCATAGTTACGTTGCTCGCAATGACGGAGTATGTTGCGGCTGCGTCGCAACAGGTGAGGGCACCATGACCTTTCGTTCCCGCCGCGAGAAATTGCGCCACATCCTGTCGGCCTCGGCTTGCGTCCATCCGGGCTCGGTCTACGACGCAATCTCGATCCGTATTGCCGAGGATCTCGGCTTTCCGCTCGGCATGTTCGGCGGCTCGGTGGCCTCGCTCGCGGTGCTCGGCGATCCCGACGTCACCCTGATCACGCTCACGGAGCTTGCCGAGCAGATGCGGCGGATGTCGCGCGCCGCAAGCCTGCCGGTGCTGGTCGACGCCGATCACGGCTATGGCAACGCGCTCAACGTGCGCCGCACGGTGCAGGAGCTGGAGACCGCGGGCGCTGCCGGCCTCACCATCGAGGACACGCTTCTTCCTGCAGCTTTCGGCGAGGCGAAGGCGCAGTTGATCTCGCTGGAGGAGGGCGTCGGCAAGATGAAGGGCGCCCTCGATGCGCGCGGCGATGCCTCGCTCGTCATCATGGGCCGGACCGGCGCGGCCTCGATCACCTCGATCGAGGATGCGATCGAGCGCGCCAGCGCCTATGAAGCGACCGGTGTCGATGCGCTGTTCTTCACCGGGATCAAGTCGCGCGCCGAACTCGAGGCGATCGCGTCCGCCACGCGTCTGCCGATCGTGCTTGGCGGCGCGCCCGACGAATTGAACGCGATCGACTATCTCGCCAGCCAGCGCGTACGCATCGCGCTCCAGGGCCACGCGCCGATCGCTGCGGCGACGCAGGCCATCTACGAGGTCCAGAGAGCGTTGCGCGAGGGCACGCCGCCGAAAAACCTCAAAGGCCTCGCATCGTCCGAGCTGACCGGCCGCATCATGCGCGAAGCCGATATCAAGGCGCGCAGCGCCGCTTTTCTCGGGCTGAAGAAATGAGCCGGGCCATTCTCCAGGTCATGATCCGCGGCCGTGTCCAGGGTGTCGGCTATCGCGCCTGGGTCGAGCACACGGCGAGCACGAGCGGGCTCGAAGGCTGGGTCCGCAACCGCCGCGACGGCAGTGTCGAGGCGCTGTTCGCGGGCACGCCGAAACTCGTCGCCGACATGGTCGCGCTATGCCGCCACGGCCCGCCGTCCTCGCATGTCGATAGCGTCACCAGTGAAACCGCCAGTGTCGACGAGCTGAACCTGCGCAGGGCAGGGGAGACCTTCTCGGTGTTGCCGACGGTTTGATGGGAACGATCGGCGCTCGCGCCCGGCGCTTACCTCTCCCCTTCGGGAGAGGTGCAGAAAAACTCACCTCGGCAGCTTCGCAATCGCTTCGCTCAGCTCGTGGATCTCGTACGGCTTGCGCAGGATCGGGAAATCGCCGCGCACGCCGGCTGCGACGTCGCTATAGCCGGTGGCGAGCAGGACTGGCAGGCCGGGGCGGATCTGGCGGAGGCGATGGGCGAGGCTGAGCCCGTCCATCTTGCCGGGCATCACGATGTCGGAGAACACGAAGTCGACGCTGTTCTGCTCGACCTCGTGCAAGGCGGCTTCGGCATCGGCGACGCGGCGTACGCTGTAGCCGAGCTGCTCCAGAAGCCCGGTGCTGACCAGGGCGACGTCGGGATTGTCCTCGACCAGCAGAACTGTGCCGCTGCCGCGCAGGGGCGCCGTCCCGGACGTCTCGCTCGGTGCGGTCGCGGTTTCACGCGGCAGCAGGATGGTGAAAGTCGTGCCCTTGCCGAGCTCGCTTGCAACCCTGACCGTGCCGCCGGCCTGATGCGCAAAGCCGTGCACCTGCGACAGGCCGAGACCGGTGCCTTTTCCGACCGGCTTGGTCGTGAAGAACGGCTCGAAGATCTTGTCGACGACGTCGGAGGGGATGCCGAAGCCGGTATCGGCGACAGTGATGGCGACGAATTCGCCGCTATGCAGCGGATCGTTCAGGACGATGTTGTGCGCGCCGATCGTGACGGTGCCGCCATCCGGCATCGCGTCGCGCGCGTTGATGACGAGGTTGAGCAGTGCCGTCTCGAACTCCGAGACATCGGCCTTGATAGGCCAGATTTCCCGCTCGATCTCGAAGGCGAGGCGGACAGCGCTGCCGACGCCGGCGTGAAGCACCTCGCGGATCGCCTCGATGCGATCGCCGAATTGGATCGGTTGCGGATTGACGCTCTGCCGGCGCGCGAAGGTCAGGAGCTGGCCCGTCAGCGCGGCGCCGCGCTTGGTGGCGGTCTCGATCGCCGAGATCGCGCGCTGCAATCTGGAATCCTCGGACTCGCCCCTCTTCAGGACATGAAGGCTGCCGCTGATGATCATCAGCAAATTGTTGAAATCGTGCGCGACGCCGCCAGTGAGCTGGCCGAGCGCATCGAACTTCTGCGACTCGGCAAGCTGTCTCTGCATCGCCTCGAGCTTGAGCTGAGTGTTGCGGCGCTCGGTGATGTCGCGAGTGATCTTGGCAAAGCCGACGAGGGTGCCGCCCTCGTAGATCGGGTCGATCACGACGCTGGCCCAGAAGAAGGTGCCGTCCTTGCGGACACGCCAGCCTTCCTCCTCGTAGCGGCCCTGGTCCCGCGCGATGCCGAGCGCACGGGCAGGCTTGCCGTTGGCGCGGTCGGTCTCGGTGTAAAAGCGCGAGAAATGCTGGCCGAGGATCTCCTGGGGCGAATAGCCTTTGATCCGCTCGCCGCCGATATTCCAGCTCGTGATGATGCCGTTCGGGTCGAGCATGTAGAGGGCGTAGTCCGCGACTCCCTCCACCAACAGCCGGAAACTCCGTTCGCTTTCGAACAAGTCTCTCTGTTGATTGAACTTTTTGATCATTCCAGACCCCGCCTGCAACGGGACCAAACGCGCGAGGCTGCGTTTGGTTCCGCTTCTCTGGGACGTTTTTGGGCAAATGGACCGGACGGTATGCAGGAGGCGGGGCCGGGGGCGGCGCTGACCCGCACGGCATCGCCTGGGCCAAGGTCCGGCCGAGGCCGACACCTGGCCGAGGCGGACTTCTGCGAAGCCGCGACCCGCATGCGCTCGCTGCGCTGCGACATCGGCTCGTGTTTGGGAGTTGTCGGCACGTGCAGGAACGCAACGCCCGTTGTGGGAACCCCGCGGGCGAGGCAGCCTAATGCTTGCCGCCAAGGCGTGTATCGGTCGCACTTCTAAACGTCGCCGCCACCGCGCGCAGGGCCGCGAGCTTGGCGGGATCGCTCACTTTCGAGTGCAACATCACTTTCGAGCCGCCGAGTTTCGGCAGCCTGTGCGCGGGCCCGATGTCGATCAACCCTGGCGGCGCGATCCGGCGGGCCAGAGGCGCGACAGCGAGGCCGGCGAGTGCGGCGGCGACCACCGCGGTGACACCGCCGCCAACAAACCGTTCGCGCCAGGCGAGGCCGGCCTTGTCGAGTGCGCGCATGGCAACTGCCCGGACGCCGCAGGGCGGAGCGAGGGTCGCGAGCGGCAGTGGCTCGCCTTTCGGCAGCGTGAAGCGTCTTGACGCGAACCAGCCGAATTCGTCCTCCGTCAGCTTCTCGCCGCCGCGACGATGCCTTCCTGACGTACGATCACCGCATCGAGCTCGCCCGCGTCATAGGCATCCTGCATCTCGCGCGAGAAGCCGATGGTGACGGCAAGCGTGAGGTTTGACGACGTGGCGTGCAGGCGTTCGAGCAGCGGCACCAGTTCAGGGCCTGCGGCGTGATCGGAGATACCGAGCGAGAGCGACCGTGCAGTCGGTGCATCGCCGGAGAGCGCGAGGTCATGCGCGGTCATCAGCGCGCGGGCGCGATCGAGGAACGCCGCGCCATCGGCGGTGAGCCGGACCGCGCGCGGCGAGCGTTCGACGAGGCGCTTTGTCAGCAACGTTTCCAGTCGTTACAGCTTGAGGCTGACCGCGGCCTGCGTCGTGCCGAGCGCCTCTGCGGCACGGGTGAAGCTCTGCAGGTCGGCAACCAGCAGGAAGGCCTCGACGGTCGTGATGTCGAGTGTTGCTGTCATTACAATCTGTTATCACTGGTATCAATCCTGATAAGATACCAAAATGCAGAGGGACGGTCTAGCTTCTCACCAACGCCGCGTCGACCCAGCCGCGGCATTTGAGGAGAACGACCATGCCCCTGATCACCGTAGCCTACACCTCGTCCCGCCAGTCGCCTTCGATGAAGGCGGATATCGCCAGCGCCGTGTCCGAGCTGACGGCCGGGATTCTGCACAAGGACCCCAACGTCACCGCGATCATCGTGAAGTCGGTCGATGCTGGGGACTGGTTCGCCGGCGGCAAGTCGCTCGCCGAGCAGAAGCTCGCCAGCTACTGGATCGACATCCACGTCACCGAAGGCACCAACACCAAGGACGAGAAGGCGGCCTATCTCGCCGCAATGTTCAAGCGCATGGCCGAGATTTTGGGCCCGCTGCACCCTGAGACCTATCTGCACGTCGACGAGGTCAGGGGCGATGCCTACGGCTTTGGCGGCTTGAGCCAGGAACGCCGTTATATCGCCGGCAAGCTCGACGTGTCGCTGAAGGCAGCGTGAGGCTTTTGAGCCGCGGGTGAGTGATCTCACCCGCGCTCGTTTGTCAGCTTGCGACCCGGAACTGGACTTCTGAATCATTCATGAAGCATGTCTTGTTGAACAGCTTCAGGTCCAGCGGGTTCGGCAGTCTGACATCGCTGAGCTCGGGGCAGGGCTTGGTCGCGGGATCATAGGACCGGTCGATCTGCGAGATGAAGACGATGATCAGCCCGTTGTCGCGTGCGAAGGATTTCAGCGCGCACACCTGCACGGTCAGATCGGGGTTCTCCCGCCTCTGGTCGAGCAGTTGCAGATAGTCGATCACGACGACCGTGCCGCGCGGCGCTGTTGCCATCTGCTTGACGATGTAGTCGGCGCTGATGGCATCGGAGCAATCGACCTCGAAGAGCTCGTCGAATTGCGCAGGCTGGGCGCCGATCGCACGCAGGCGGTCCAGCACGTCCTTCTCGGTGTAGTCGAGCGAGAAGAAGGCCGCGCGATGGCCTGACTTCATCGCCTCCACCGCGAGTTCGAGGCTCATCAAGGTCTTGCCCTGGCCGGGACGCGCGCCGACCAGCACCAGGTCGCCGGGCCTGAACTGCGGAAACAGCTTGTTGGCGGGCGTCAATGCCGCGGCCTTCGCCGCAAGCATGCTCCAGGCGGAAAAGCCTTCCGTCGTGGCGATGCGATCGAGCGCGTCGTGAAGCGGGATGCCTTCCTGGCGGGACAGGCGTTTTGCTTTGCGCTTCAGATGATAGATCGGCGCAGACAGTTTCATCGTCAGAACCTCCTGATGCGAGCAGAAAGCGCAATCCCTCCTTATGCCCAGTGCTCGAACAGTCGGTCCGATGGTCTAGTCGCCCGGCATGAGGTCTGCTTTCCCGGCGGAGGGGGGAGGCGTGGGTGGCACCGGAGACAAGCGTAGCTGATTCCGCGACGAGCGGTGAAGATGCCTCGCCAGGCTCGAACAGAAGAAGTATCAGGCGGCCGCTTCCGGCAGCAGTGCGCGAGTCGGTCCGAACAGGTCTTCAAACGCCTGCCGGAGCGCGACGTCGACATCTTCCATCGTCACGAGCTGGCCGAGATCGACCAGCGAGGTGACGCCGTAGCGGGGATCGGCGACGCCGCAAGGCACGATGCCGGCGAAATGCGACAGGTCCGGTTCGACATTGATCGCGATGCCGTGGAACGAGACCCAGCGCTTCAGCCGCACGCCGATCGCCGCGATCTTGTCCTCGTGCCCCTCGCCCTTGTCGGGCCGCTTCACCCAGACGCCGACCCGGTCCTCGCGCCGCTCGCCGCGGATGTTGAAGGCGGCGAGCGTCTTCAGGATCAGCTCCTCCAGGCTCGCGACATAGACCCGTACGTCCGGCCTGCGGCGCTTGAGGTCGAGCATGATGTAGGCCACCCGCTGGCCGGGGCCATGATAGGTGAGCTGTCCGCCGCGCCCGGTTGCGAACGTCGGGAAGCGGGCGTCGAGCAGGTCGGTCTCCTTGCCTGACGTCCCGGAGGTGTAGAGCGGGGGGTGCTCGAGCAGCCAGACCAGCTCGGGGGCCTCGCCCGCCGCGATCGCCGCGACCCGCGCCTCCATCTCGGCCACCGCTTGCGGATAGGGCACCGGCGCGTTGGAGATTCGCCACTCGACGGGCTCGCCGCCGGCGGCGGAAAACGACGTCAAATCGAGTTGTTGGCGGGAGTTTCGAGGCGGATTAACCATTGGCTAACCATAACGTGGTGATGATCGCAGGCGCAAATGCCAAGTCCTTTGGCGTTGAGTTCCAGATCTTAAGTCTCAAAGGTCTTAAGTCTCCAGTTGCGGCGGTTTGACAGTGCCCACACTCGATAAAGTCACCGTGGATCTCATGGTCGTGCTCGGGACGACCACCATGCCGATCCACCAAGTATTACGTCTTTCCCGCGGCGCCATCATCGAGCTGGATGCAACCGAGGCTGACGAGGTCAAGGTCCTGGCCAACAATCTACCGGTAGCCTCGGGCGTCGTGCTGGTCGACCGCAACCGGATCGCGGTCGAGGTCAAGCAGATGCTGCCCAGGACGCCGGGGACGCGGTAGCGCCCCGGGGACGCGGTAGCGCCCGCCCACCTGATAGGGCCGATCCGGGCGGGTGAGACTTTCCTGTCAAGCTTGTGGAATTCAGGGCCTTTGCAGGCTTGTATCCCCCTGATGGATTTGTTAGATCGGCGGCCGCTGATCCGGCCAGCCTCAAGACCTCAGGCCGGTATCTCCTAGCGCTCGTGGCGGAACTGGTAGACGCGCTGCCTTGAGGTGGCAGTGGGTAACACCGTGGGGGTTCGAGTCCCTCCGAGCGCACCAATATTCTCTCATAAAATGTTGAAATAGCTCATGGAGTGCTCGCGGACTATCCGTGCTTCGTGGCAATTGCTGAGCGGTCGCTCATCACTGCGGTAAGACCAGCAGCAGCCAGGAGCCCGCGGCCACGCATGCAAGGCCGGCGGCGCGCGCGATCCATCGTCCCACCGGGATGAGTTTCTCCAAGAGAACGAGCAGCGCCAGGAGCGCAATCCAAAGCACGTTCATCACCCCGCCTACGAACAGAAGCGCCATCAAAGCCCAGCAGCAGCCCACACAATAGCCGCCGTGCCGCAACCCCAGCAGCAGGCAGCCTCGTGGGCTGCCGCGAAAGCCGCCGTGGCGCATCAGGAACGTGAACGGCGACTGACATTGGGCGAGGCAGACCTCCTTGAGCGGTGTCCATTGATAGATTCCCGCCGCGATCAGCACGATTGCGCCGAGCAGGTTGCTCACCATCACCATCCGGGAATCCAAGAGGGCTGCCCGCTCGGTCATCCATTGGAGCAAGGTGGCTGCCAGCGAGAAGCCGCTCCAGGCGAGGAGATAGCCGGCAGCAAACCACCCGGTCGCGGCGAACGGCTTGCCCTGCGCCTTGCCCCGTCGGCCGACGCGGGCGTACATCAAAATCATGGGCGCTGCCGAGGGCGCCATCATTCCGACCATCATCACCGCCCACATCACGAACACATAGGCGAACTCGATCGCTCGCCACGGCTCGCTCGCCGGCATCATGATTCCGATACCGGCCGGGATCATCCGGAAGCCGGTCATGTCCATGCCGCCCATGTCCATGTCGTTGGCGAGCCAGAGCACATAGCTCCAGGCCAGCGCGACAATGATGCCGATGGCGCCGCTCACGACCCAGCGGTCGCGGCGCAGCACGGTTTCCAGGGCGCTGTCGGTCATTTGTGATGGACGTTGCCGGCCTCCTCGCAGGGCCGGCGTCGGAAGCTGCATCAAGTCTGGTTCGACCAGCGGATCGGCGCATAGAGGCCGTTCCTACCGGAATTATCCCAGTGCATGCCGTGATCGCTGAACGTGTTGCCGGCGGCGCCGACCGCCATGACCATGTTATCGGGGCTCACGGGATGACCGATGTTGGCCCACATTTCGCCGCTCGGATGCATCGTCGGCAACGGATCAACGGACATATGCAAAATACCCGGGATTTCCGCGGACCGGGTCTTGCCGTCGATACGGAACGTGATCGGGACCTTGCGTACGCCCAGGTTCTTGCTGATCAGCGGTGCGAAAGCGGCCATCGGACCACCGGCGGCGCCGGTGAAGATCGCTGCGAGCGCCTCGGTCTGCCGATCGTCGGCGCGCTGATCGATATAGGCGGCCACCGACCAATCTCCGTCGGCCATCACTCCGGGTGCGTGGAGGATGACCAGGACATTGAGTCCATCGAGCGCGATCTCGCCATAGCGACCGCTTTCGACGTGGAAGATCAAGGGGACGTTGCAGAAGCCCTCGGTCGGTTGCGATGTCAGCGGGGGAGCCGCCGACACGAGGCAGGGACACACGATGCTGCAATTGCAGTTTTCGAAATAGTCACCGGAAAGCTGCCATGGAACATCTGCCATCGCTCTCTCCCGCCAAGTCAATTCGAGAGATTTCTCTCGAACGAGCTGCGTGTCGTTGAAAGCTACGCCGGGCGGCGAAGTCCCGCAAGCCGGGAAAAAGCACCGATCGGGCGGAAATGCAGCCGAACCTTTTTGACCATTCCGCCCGAGCGCGCCTTTCAGCCGTATTCCTCGCCGATCCCATATTCCCGATAGATCTCGAGCGGATCGAGCTCGGGAAACAGGCGGCATTTGGCCTGGGCCAGATGCAGGCTCACCGCCGCCGGCTCCTTGCCGTTCGACAGCATCTTGCGGATGTCGTCCATATGTGCGGTCGGCTGGTGCTTGGCCTCGAGCTGCTCGAGCGCGACCAGGGCGGTCGCGAGCGCCTCGGTCAGAACCCAGTCGTCGTGCCCCGTGATTCCCTTCTTCGGCATCGGCAGACCCCAATCCGCAAGACTTCGCCGGTAGCGGTGGCAGCAGTCTACCGTAGCTTCCGTTGAATCTCCATCGAGCAGCGTTGGGCGGAGTGGCGCCTGGACTAGGGCGCCTCGCGCTCTCGCTTGCATTATGGCGGCACGTGGCTAAAAGGCGGCGGCGCGCGGGCGATCGTATTTTTGCTGAAACAGAGTTGGCGTAGACGGGCCTCGCGCGACTCATCCGGCTGGAGCCAGCATGGTCTTTCTAAGCTTCGTCTACCGTTTCCTGACCAATTTCGCATTCATGGCGCTGGTCTATTTCAGCCTGAACTTCATGGAGAAGTACCAGAACCGGGCGGTCCTCGCGATCCTGGTGCTGATCTATGCCGGCATGCGCGCGGCCTCGACGCTGCGGGCGTTCTACTTCTTCCAGAAGATCGAGAAGCTCGAAGCCGAGACCAAGCGGCTTCAGGCGCCGATCAATGACGGCTCGGGCGGGACCATCGCGCGCAAGCAGATCGTGATGGACGTCGCCCGGCTGCGCCGCGACGGCGAGCTCAAGTCCTATATGGACCTGTTCTTCCTGGCGCTGATCGTGCTGCTCTGCGTCGCCGCCATCATGCGGCAGTAACGGCTTCTGTTCAGGCGCGTTTCTTCACGCTGGTGGCAAGGCGGGTCGGGCGGGGCGCCGCGCTCTTGACCTGAGCTGCGTGCGCCGGCGCTGCGTGGGCAGGCGTCCGGCGCGCCTGCATCCTGCTAGCCTTTCCCTTGCCGGCATGCGGCGCCTCGGCCGCCATCGCGAGCCGCGTCGCCGCCCGGCGCGACAAGGTGGTCGACAGCAGCACTTCGACCGAGCCCTCCGGGATTGCGAAGAGATCGCGACTGGGCGCGGGCAGGGTGGCCGCGATATCGGCCTGTGCCATAGTTTTGTGCGGCAGCAATTGTGGCTGGCGAGCGGTCTGGGCGTTGAGATCGGCGAGGTCGGGCGCCGCCAAGGTCGCGGTCTGCGTGAAGACGAAATGCGGCACGGCTGGCCAGCGTGCGATCGGCGTCGTCTCCGTCGGCGGATGCAGCAGCCACTCGACCGGCGTGGTCGGCGTCGCCGGCCGGTCGGGCGTCGCGGGCACCACATGCACGATGTGATAGCCGCGCGCCTTCAGCTCGCGGATGATCTTCGGCAGCGCAGCCACGGTGCGGGCCTGGATGTCGTGCAGCAGCAGAATGCCCTTGCCCTTGGCCTCCAGCCGCTGGATCGCGAGCTGGTAGACGCGATCGGGCGAGACGTGCCGCCAGTCGTCCGCCGGGAAGTCGGCGCTCCAGACCTGGATGCCGCGCGAGATCAAATAGTCCTCGACGCCGTCAGCGCGCATCAGGCCGGGAATGCGGAAGAACGGCGCCAGCTTGGATGGGTCCGTCATTGCCGCCGAGGTCCACTCGATGCCGCCGTTGATCTCGGCCTCAGCCTTGTCGATCGGCATCCTGTTCATCGTCAGCGGATGGGTCATGCTGTGCGTGCCGACGGTGTGGCCCGCCGCCACCAGCTTGCGGACGCCTTCCGGATTCGCCTTGGCCTGGCTGCCGATGGTGAAGAAGGTCGCCTTGATGCACTCGCTCGCGAGGATCTGAAGCACCTGATTGGAGTATTTCGGCAGCGGACCGTCGTCGAAGGTGAGGACCACCTCGTGGTCTTTCAGCGGCAGCGTCTCGCGATACTGCATGGTGCCGATGCGCGGATGCTCGCGCGGGTCGACGACGAGGGTGCGCGACGTGCCGAGCGCATCAGGATGACCGGGGCAGTCGGCTGCGAAGGCGGCCGGCGACGCCGCGGTCAACACCCCCAGAAGCAGGACGGTCCACGATCGCGTCCGGATCACAGCACTACTGCCGGTCATGAACCCTGTAAGTCCTCATCTGCGACTGTCGCCACAATTAGGTCGGTGACATCGGGAAACGGTTCAGGCGCAACGACCGTTCCAGCCTCAGCCTCCCCTCAATCCTTGCATGGCGTAGCATGAACAGAGTGTTAATAGGCCTCAGATCACCCCATTTTGGTCAGGCGTGACATTCCGGCATCAATGCGCGTCGGCGTTGTTCCGCGCCGTGCCTGCCGGGACCACGTGAACCACGTGAAAGCCGTTCTCTTTGAGGTATCGCAGGAAGGCCGGCATCATGGCGGCCGTGCGCGCCTTGGGATCGTGGAACAGGATGATGCCCTTGCTGGCGGCAGCCACGCGCTCGGTGATCAGCTTCAACTCCTGCTCCGGCGTCATCTCGTTCCAGTCGCTGGCCCACAGATCGGCGCCGAACACGACGATGCCGCGCGACTGGAGCAGGTCGAGCTCGGCCGGCGTCGCTTCGAAATAGGGGAAGCGGAAGAACGGGGTCGACGGTGTCGTGGTCGAGACCCCGTGCAGCGCCATCTCGTCGGCGGCGATGCCGCGGTCGATTTCGCTGCTCGCCTTGCCGGCCGGGATCTTCGCCATGAACGGATGTGAGAAGGTGTGGTGACCGATAGTGTGGCCCTCGCGCGCAATGCGCTTGACCATATCAGGGTGTTCGGCGGCGTGCTGGCCGATCATGAAGAAGGTCGCGCGAACGCATTCTTGCGCCAATGCCGCCAGCACCTTCGACGTCGTCGGCGGATACGGACCGTCGTCGAAGGTCAGCACGACCTCGTGATCGGCGAGCGGCAGCGTCTGCGGAAAGCTCTTCAATCCGACGCGCGGCGTGGTCCTGGCATCGACGCTCAGGACGCGCGAGGTGCCGAGCGCATCCTTGCGCGGGCAGTCCGCGGCCGCAACAGAGCCGATCGTGCCGGGGCAGGCGAGAGCCAGGCCCATCGTGATCGAAGTCCATTTCGGTCGATGCATCTTTGCCATTGCGCTCGCGATTGCCTTGTGGGTATTGCCTGAACCATCGGCCCAGACCACTCGTTCCAACCTGTCAGACGGCGAGGCGCACCATGGATGAACATATGGACGGTGCTCACGCCGCTGAGGCTTCGGTACTCGACCACGTGCCGATGCGCAATGAAGACGGCCAAATCAGGCACGAATTCGTCGAGGAAGTCGCCCATGCGATCGAGGCTGCGGATAGCGCCGCGCTGCGCGCCTGCGTCGCCGAGCTGCACGAGGCCGACCTCGGTGATCTCATTGCGGCGCTGGCGCCCGACAACCGCGTCCGGCTGGTCGAGCTGACCGGCGCCGACTTCGACTTCTCCGCGCTGAACGAGGTTGACGAGAGCGTGCGCGAGGAGATCCTCGACGAGCTGCCGCCCGAGACGGTCGCCGAGGGTGTCCGCGAGCTCGAATCCGACGACGCGGTCGAGCTGCTCGAGACCCTCGACGAGGACGAGCAGGAGGAGATCCTCGAGAAGCTGCCGCTCAAGGAGCGCGTCGCGCTCGAGCGAAGCCTGCTGTATCCGGAAAACTCAGCCGGCCGGCGCATGCAGACCGAGTTCATCGCCGTGCCGCAGGATTTCACGGTCGGGCAGGCGATCGACTACATGCGCGATACGCCCGACCTGCCGGACCGCTTCTACGAGATCTATGTCGTCGACAAGGACCAGCACTGGCAGGGCGCGATTCCGCTCGACGTGATCCTGCGCGCGCGCCGGCCGGTGCCGCTCACCGAGCTGACCGATGAGGATCGCCGCCGCGTCTCCGTCCTGGAAGACCAGGAGGAGGTTGCGCGCATGTTCGGCAAGTACAATCTCGTCGCGGCCCCCGTGCTCGACACCCAGGACCGCCTCGTCGGCGTCATCACCGTCGACGACGTGGTCGACGTCATCGAGGAAGAGGCGGACGAGGACCTCAAGGCGCTCGGCGGTGTCACCAGCGACGAAGAGCTGTCGGACACGTTTCTGACCATTGCACGCGGCCGCTTCAACTGGCTGCTGATCAATCTCGCCACCGCTTTCCTCGCGTCCTCCGTGCTCGGCCTGTTCGAAGGCCAGCTCGAACAGATGGTGGCGCTTGCCGTGCTGGCGCCGATCGTGGCGAGCCAGGGCGGCAATGCCGCGACGCAGACCATGACGGTCGCGGTGCGCGCACTGGCCACCCGCGAGCTCGGCTCCTCCAATGCCTGGCGCGTGATCATCCGCGAAACCTTGGTCGGCCTCATCAACGGCGTCGCCTTTGCCGTGATCACGGGCATCGCGGCGGTGGCCTGGTTCAAGATCCCGGGCCTCGGCCTCGTCATCGGCCTTGCGATGATCTGCAACCTCATCGCAGGCGCGCTCGGCGGCATCCTGATCCCGATGGCGCTCGAACGCGTCAGGGCCGATCCGGCCGTGGCTTCCGGCACGTTCGTGACGACGGTGACCGACGTCGTCGGCTTCTTCTCCTTCCTCGGCATGGCGACGCTGTGGTTCGGGTTGAAGTAGGTGGCGTATCCCGGGCTACTTTAATCCGACTTTAAGCGACCTGCCGCATCATCGCCCGTGCTTGGGGGAATGAGCATGCGGTTGCGGCTGAAGGCGGACGGACGGGTCGTTGAATTGCGGGACGGGCAAGAGTTTCCCGTCCAGCCGGTCCCGCCTGCGGTTGAGAGTCCACCGGAAGAGGCTGGTTCGCTCGTGGTGCGCGATTTGCGCCGGCGCGCCTGCCTCACCCAGATGGAGTTTGCCGCCAAGCTCGGCGTGCCCGTCGAGACCATCCGCAACTGGGAGCAGGGCAAGCGCGCCCCGCGCGGACCCGCCCGGGCCCTGCTGGCTGTGATCGCGCATGCACCCGACACGGTGTTTCAGGCGCTGGCCAAGGCCTGACGTCAAGGCCTGATACCTCCCGTTGACGTTGCGGCCCAAGATCCTCACCCGGGGCCGATGTCGTCCGTTGCACTCTGGCGGACCGGGTCCATAATGACGCCACTGACGAGTCTGGGGGCTGCCGCAACAGAGAGGATTCCTCATGCTGTTCGTCGAGGCCAATGGCGCAAAAATCCCGGCGATCGGGCTGGGGACCTGGGAGCTGAGCGGCCGGAGCTGCGCGCGCGTCGTCGAGCAGGCGCTACGGCTCGGCTATCGTCACATCGATACCGCCCAGGTCTACGACAATGAGCGCGATGTCGGCGATGGCCTGCGCGCCTCCGGCGTCCGCCGCGATGACGTCTTCCTCACCACGAAAGTCTGGACTAACCATTTCGCGCCCCACGATCTCGAGCGGTCGGTCAAGGAAAGTCTGGCGCGCTTGCGGCTTCCCGCCGTCGACCTCGTGCTGCTGCACTGGCCCAATCCGCACGTGCCGCTGGAGGAGACGCTGGGTGCACTGGCGCATGCCAAGCGCATGGGCCTGACGCGGCACATCGGCGTTTCCAATTTCACGGTGGCGCTGATCGAGCAGGCCGCCGCCCTGTCGAGCGAGCCGCTGGTCTGCAACCAAGTCGAATATCACCCCTACCTGGATCAGGCGAAGGTGAGGGCGGCCTGCGACCAGCACGGGATGGCGCTGGTTGCCTACAGCCCGATCGCCAAGGGCCGCATCAAGTCCGACCAGACGCTCCTGGAAATCGGTCACGCCCATCATAAGACGCCGGCGCAAATCTGCCTGCGCTGGCTGGTGCAGCAGAATGTGTCGGCGATTCCCAGGACCTCACGGGTCGAGCGCCTGTCGGAAAACATCGAGATCTTCGATTTCGAGCTCTCGGATGACGAGATGGGGGCGATCTCCGCGCTGGCCAGCCCCAAGGGCCGCCTGACCGATTTCGGCTTCGCGCCGAAATGGGATTGAGGGGAGCCTGCGGTATGCTAGGAGCAGGCCGGCAACCCAAGATCGGGCGATGGAACTGCGGAAGATCATACGGACGGACATTGCGGCGTCGGCGATTGCACATCTGACGCTGGTGGCGCTGATCATCGTGATCAGCGAGGTCCATCCGTTTCATTCCCTGCCGCCCGAGACCGTGACCGTCGATATCGTCACGCCGGAGCAGGTGAAGCAGGAGGAGGCCAAGGCAGAAGAGAAGGCCGAGGAAAAAGAGAAGCCGCCGGAGCCGCTTCCCGACCTGAGGCTGCCCAAGCTGGATCTCACCGACAAGCCGGATGAGGCGCCGAAGCCTGCGCCGTCCAGCGAGAAGGCGCCGCCGCAGCAGAAGCAGGCCTCCCACGAGCCGCGACAGAAACAGCCACAGGCAGCAAAGCAGCAAGAGGCCAACGCACAGCCGCAATCTCAGCAACCCCAAGCGCAGCAGCGGCCGCAGCCGTTTCCATCGCAGGTGCCGCCGCAACAGCTGCCACCTCAGCCTCAGGCGACGCAGCAGCCAGCTCCGGCGGTGCCACAGCCGCAGGCCGCACCTCCGGCCTATCAGGCGCCGGAGCCCGACGTGACCGTCAAATATGGCGTCATGCTCGGCCTGCCGCCCGAATTGCCGCCCGCGCCGAAAGACGCGCCCAAGGATGACGGCGGTGATGCCAAGGATTCGATCGCAGCCAAGCTGCCGCCTGAGGTCATCGCCGAGCTTCGCCGTCACCTGAGGAACTGCGCGAAACTGCCGGCGGGCGTTGCGCCGACCGACGCCGTGCGTATCAAGCTGCGCGCGCTGCTCGCCACCGACGGCACACTGGCGCGTCCGCCGATCCTGATCGAGGCCCCTCCGTCCGCGAAGGGAGTGGCCATCGTGAAGTCCGCGATGAGCGCGATGCAGGCCTGCCAGCCCTACAAGATGCTGCCCGTCGACAAATACGCGGAATGGAAGGTGATGGACCTGACGTTCACGCCGCAGGATTTCGGGTCGTAGTCGGCGCAGAGTGCCCGACGGGCAAAACACCGCTGAGGCTGTCAATCCGCTTGCGCGAAGATATCCCGCTTTACCGAAATTCGGAAATGACGTATGTGTCGCCCATCCCGGCTTGGTCTTGAGGGGCGATCGTCCGTCACGTTCGCGAGCCGGGGATGCGGTGGACGCGGCAGCGTCGGCACGATGGGGTGCGGGCAGGGCGGGTAGTCCCTGTGAGCCCGAAACCTGCGTGGGGACGAACGAGGCTGTTCAGTTCGTTGCGCCAACATTCCTGCAGCGCGTGTGCACACTGCTGCAAGACCCTGTGGCCGGCGAATGCGCGTACGGCAAAACCGTGTGGTCCTGGCCGTCGTAGCTACGGTCAAGCCGTCGCGGAGGTGTGGAACGCCCGACCGGGTTAACTGCATCGCCAATTCGCGAGGCGAGGGAGGCCAGAGGGAAATCGGCTCCCGGGAGAGCGCGGCATAAGCCGTCAAACCATCGCGCAGGGAAGGCCGAGTGATTGGCACCACCTGTATGCCGCTGTGCGGTCTTTTTGCGCTACATCTTCGCGCAGCAGACCGCGGGAAACCGAGAGGCCGCGGCGTACTGGATTCCCCCGCCTTCGCGGTGAATGACAATGTCATGTGGAGACCCGCAGCCCCTCACTCCAACGATGTGGGAGGAGCGGGGCTCAATGACCGTGCGTCGTGGCGCCACCGCCATCAATCGGCGCCATCGCCGCCCAGGCACTGGACGCGAATTGCCGCCGCCAGGTCACGATCACCACGGCGGCCGTGGTCACGAACAGCACCCAGGGGCTGACGAACCAGCCGAGATAGCCGAGCGCGAAGAAGAAGGCGCGCTGGCCGCGGTTGAAATGGCGGCCGGCGGATTCGAACACGCGCGAGGTGCGGATCACATGGGCCTCGGCCTCCGGCGTGTCGCGCATGGAGGACGGCGGCATGCCTCCGAACAGGATGGCGACATAGTTGAACAGGCGATAGGCCCAGGCGAACTTGAAAAAGGCATAGACGCAGATCAGCACGAGGCCGACGCATTTCAGCTCCCACAGCGCCGGCGAGGGGCTGAGGTCGATCGGCAGCTTTGCCAGAATGGTGATGGCGTCGTTGGTCGCATGCAGCAGCGCCAGTGCGCCGCCGAGCGCGAACAGGCTCGTGGAGGCGAAGAAGGCGGTGCCGTTCTGCAGCGACGCCATGATCTGCATGTCCACCATGCGCGTCTCGCGCTCGAGCAGGCGACGGACCCAGACCTCGCGATACCTGTTCATCCGCGCTGACAGGCTGTCGCGGCCATAGGCGGAATGCTCGAGCGTGACGGCATAGGCCAGCCATTCGATAATGAAGAAGCCGACGGCGGTGATGTCGACCCAGTGCCTGCTCATGTCCGTCTCCTTGCGAGCCGCCACGATTGCCACGCATGGCTGGTAGCAGCAACGATTGATTGGCGGCAGGCGATGGCGTTAAAAGCAGCGCATCCAACAGACCTCCGGAAGGATCGGTGACATGGCAGCGCTCAAGCTCGCGATCGGCAACAAGAACTACTCGTCCTGGTCGATGCGGCCCTGGCTTGCGCTCCGCGCCAACGACATCCCGTTCGTCGAGACCATGATCCCGCTCTACACCGACGATCCCGCCGACAAGGAGCGGATCCTGTCCTTCAGCCGCGCGGGCAAGGTGCCGGTGCTGGTCGACGGCGATATCACGGTGTGGGATTCGCTTGCCATCATCGAGTATATTGCCGAGCGATATCCGGAGAAGAAGCTGTGGCCCGACGACGTCGCCGCGCGCGCGTTTGCCCGTTCGGTCTGCGCCGAGATGCATTCGGGTTTCATGGCCCTGCGCAGCGAGTGCGGGATGAACCTGCATCGGCCGGTGCGTCCCGTGACGCTCTCGGCGGACGCCAAGGCCAACATCGCGCGCGTGCAGGAGATCTGGCGCACGTGCCGGACCCGCTACGGCGCCGGCGGGCCGTTTTTGTTTGGCCGCTTCGGCGCGGCGGACGCGATGTATGCTCCGGTCGTCCATCGTTTCCGCACCTATGCGATCGAGGTCACGCCGGAGACCCAGGCCTATATGGACACGATGATGGCGATGCCGGCGTTCCAGGAGTGGACCCGCGATGGGCTCGCCGAAACGCTTGTCATCGAGAAGTTCGAGAACGTGTGAGCATGAGCATGACCCGGACAAGCGGGACAGGTTCTCCGCCAAGGTCATGCTTGCTTGAAATGTGATTGGGCGCCGCTTGACGGCATGCCGGCCCGCGGCGCTCAATCGAAGCGGATACGGCTCAGAAGAGGGGACGGCCATGGGAATTCTGGACTCGCTGGAGAACAACCCCGCGCTGCGCAGCGCGCTCGGCCAGCTCGGCGCCGCCGTCCTGCCGGCCGTGCTGAGCGAGGTGATGGGCAACAACAACCAGGGCGGCCTGGGCGCGATCGTCGCCAAGCTCGAGCAGGCTGGCTTTGGCAACCAGGTCAAGTCATGGCTCGGCAACGGCCAGAACCTGCCGATCTCGGCCGACCAGCTCCGCACCGTGCTGGGCAACGACACCGTCCGTCAGCTCGCCGCGCGCTACAACATCCCGGTCGACCAGCTCGGCGAGATCCTCGCCCAGGAGCTGCCGAAGGCCGTCGATCAGGCGAGTCCGAACGGTCAGCTGCCTAACGGCGCCTGAGGCCCGGTGGCTCCGGCGGTATCACAGGACCCCTGGTTCCCCACCTATCCTCCTGAGAACGTTGCGGGATTGGCGCATTTGGCATGCCCGCATACCGCTGGCCAAAACGCCGCATCGCGTGCTATACGTCACGCCGGGTTTCAGCCGGTCGTCGCAGTGGGGACCCTGGGCACGGCCGGCGCTGTTTGAGTGATGGAGATGGGCGTTGAAGCATAAATTCCCCGTGGGAACGCGCGTATTGTTCACGGCCAGCAATGTCGCGCGTCCGGCTGCGAGTGGCTCATACGAGGTTATTCGCCTGCTGCCGACGGAAGGCGACGACTACCAGTACCGGATCAAGAGCTCGACCGAAGCCTTCGAGCGGGTCGCCAAGGAAAGCCAGCTCGCGCTCTCGTAATGCGCTGAGGGCAATACCCACTGACATCGCGGACGAATTTGCTCGGCACGCCGTCAAAAGGCCCGCTTCACCTCGACAAGGTGGGCCGGGGGCAGTTGCCGGTTCGCGGTGCTCGCTTGACCATCAGCTCTTTGCTCGCGTGAGGGGACGTCGCGCATGAACTGGGCATGGGCCTCGTCGCTCGACCAAATCTGGCGCTCGCCGGCCTTTCCGATGTGGATGACGCTGGCGGCTGCCGGCTTCTTCGGATTGATCCTGCTGATCACGCTCGCGCGTGCCGAAAAATCGGTCGCCAACGGCGCGCTGACCGTCATCACGCTGCTCTCGATCGGCATCGCCGTGGCTGCGACCATGCGCATCTACGGGCCTGCGGCGCCCGAAACCTCGACCGTGGAAGCCCGCACCCAGGCCACGGTAACCGCGACCTTGCCGGCGCTGGCCTGCCTCGATGATCTCGCAGGCGATGCCGTGGCGGTTGGTTGTGAGAAGGCGCTGTTCGGCGCGCCCGATGCCGCCGCCGCCGCTGTCGCCTACACCGCCGCGCGGATAGACCGGCTGACTGCGCTCGGCGACGCTGCAACCGCCGACAAGAATTTGACGCTCGACACCAAGGTGCTGCGCAAGGCGCTGGAGCGTGACCGCTATGGCCTTGTGGCCCAGGTGCTGGTTGCGCGCGATGGCTGCACTCAGTTCGATTGCGCCGCGTTCCGTTCGCTGACGGATCAGCAGCAGGTCGCTGCCAACATGGATTCTCATCTCTACGATCAGCTGGTCGCGCGCTATGCGCCGACCTGGAATACGCCCGCGGCAATGCCGGGAGCGCTGCCCCCCAACCCGATCGCCGTGCTGCCGCCATCGATGCCGACAGGCAAGCCGACCAACGCCGAGTTTCCGAGCGCCGCGTCGACCCCGCCGGTGAGCATCATGAATCCGGAGCCACCGACAGCGGCTACGCGCCAGGCGCCCGCCGCCAATGCGGCCGCAGCAGCGCCGGCGCCACGTGCTAGCGCTGCGACCTCGGCAGCTCCTGCTGCCAAGAAGCCTCCCGCGCCGAAGGCTGCACGTGCCGCGCCCGCCGCCCCGGTTCCGCTGGCTCCGCCGCCGCCGGCCTCGGCGCCCGCGGCTGCGGATAACGACTAGTTCGGCTTTGAAAAGCTGCGCATGGCCCGCTAATGCTGGGCCATGCCACTCCATCTGATCAAGCTCGCCGTCGGCTGCGACTCCGTCAAGGAATTGAAGGGGTGGATCGCCGAACGGATGCAGACGGCCAAGAAAAAAGGCCTGCCGCAACACCACGTCCACGTCACCCGTATGGTGCCCAAGCGCGACGCCGAGATTCTGGCGGGCGGATCGCTCTATTGGGTCATCAAGGGTGAGATCGCCGCGCGCGAAAAGATCATTGGCATCGAGCCGTTCCGCGACAAGGACGGCATCGGTCGCTGCCGGATCGTGATGCAGCCGAAGGTCATCTCGGTGTCGCCGCGGCCGATGCGCCCGTTCCAGGGCTGGCGCTATCTCACCGACGATTCCGTGCCGCCCGATCTCGGCAGGTCGGCGGCAGGCACAATCGCGGCGATGCCGGAGCCGATGCGGCGCGAGCTGCGCGATCTCGGGCTGCTTTAAACCGCGATATTGTCGATCAGCCGTGTGCTGCCGAGCTTGGCCGCAACCAGGATTCGCAGCGGTCCATCCTCGCGCGAGGCGACCGGCGCCAGCGTCGCGGCATGGCGCGCCTCGAAATAGTCGAGCGCAAAGCCTGCCGCCTTGATGATCTCGGCGCCGCGCGCCATCGCGCCTGCGATGGCTTCGCCGGCCTGGATCCGGTGAGCGCTGTCCTTCATGGCGCGGTACAGGGTGGTGGCTGTCTGGCGCTCCTCGGCCGAGAGGTAGACGTTCCGCGAGGACATCGCGAGCCCGTCGCGCTCGCGCACGGTGCGGGAGCCGATCACCTTGACGCCGAGATCGAGATCGCGCGCCATCTGCGTCACCACGCGAAGCTGCTGGAAGTCCTTCTCGCCGAAGATTGCGACATCGGGCCGGCATTGCGTGAACAGCTTGCCCACGACGGTTGCGACACCGCCAAAGAAGTGCGGCCGGAAGCGGTCCTCGAGGCCGGCCAGGGCCGGCCCTTCCGGGACGATCAGCGTCGCGAAGCCTTCCGGATACATCGCTTCGACGCCGGGATGCCAGACGATGTCGACGTCCTCTGCCGCGAGCTTGGCGATGTCGGACTTCCAGGTCCGGGGATAGGCGCCGAAATCCTCTGACGGTGCGAACTGGGTCGGGTTGACGAAGATCGAGACCACGACGCGACTAGCGCGCCGCTTGGCGAGGCGCACCAGCGACACATGGCCGTCATGGAGCGCCCCCATGGTTGGAACCAGCGCGATCGTGGCCTTTCGCTTGCGAAGGCCGTCGACGGCGCGTCGCAGAGCGGGCACCGTGCGGGAAATCAAGGGGCTTGATGACATCAGGACTCGGCAAGGTTGGGAGGGCGCGGACGGCTAACCTTAACAAGCGGCGGTCGTGGACGCCATGCATCGACATCAGGCACAGAATCGTCCGCAGCGATTATGTCGCGCCGTTGTGAGCTGGATGATAGGCGCGACGTCGCGATACGATTCATAATGATGACCAGCGCATTCTGATTTCGTCATCCTGTCACGCATTTCACTTGACCGAAGACGCGGCCAACTCGAAGATATTGTTCAGGGGTGTTGAGGATCGCCATGCTTGTGCAGGCCAGCCAAAGCCAATCCGGCTCGGCGCACGTCGTCGTACTCGGCAATGAGAAGGGCGGCTCCGGCAAATCCACCACCGCCCTGCATATCGCGGTTGCGCTCTTGAAGGCCGGCCAGCGCGTCGCCACCATCGATCTCGACTGCCGCCAGCAAAGCTTCACCCGCTATATCAACAACCGATCCGCCTGGGCCCGCCGCACCAAGCTCGACCTCGAATTACCGGCGCATCGCTGCATCAAGCTCGGCGAGACCATGCAGATCGCCGAGAATGAGAATTCCGAGTTCCAGCAATTCATGGAGGCGGTCTCGGCGGTCGAGAGCAGCTTCGACTTCATCGTGATCGATACCCCAGGCACCGACAGCTACCTGATGCGGCTCGCCCATTCGATGGCCGACACACTGGTCACCCCAATCAACGACAGCTTCCTCGATTTCGACGTGCTCGGCACCGTCGATCCCGCCAACTATGCCGTAACGGGTGAGAGCCATTACGCGGAGATGGTGCGCGACGTCAGGCGGAAGCGCCGCCAGCTCGACGGCTCGACCACCGATTGGATCGTCGTCCGCAACCGCCTGTCGATGCTCGGCTCCCGCAACAAGCAGCTCGTCGCCGAGGGGTTGAAGGATTTGTCGCTCCGGCTCGGCTTCCGCTACGTCGACGGCTTCGCCGAACGCGTCGTCTATCGCGAGTTCTTCCCGCGAGGCCTGACGGCGCTGGACGAGATCGACGAGGCGACGCTCGGGATGCGGCCCAATCTCGGCCATCTCACTGCACGCGAAGAGGTCACGAGCCTGCTTCGCCAGCTGAAGCTGCCGCTCGACGAACGCGGACGGCGCCGTGCGGCAAATCGCGCCGAGTGGTTCAACCAGGTGGATAAGCCGCTCGAGGTTCACGATATCCTCGGGGCTTAGGCGGTACGATGCTACTTCTGGTCGTTCATGGCAGCCGGTTCCCACCGGAACCCGGCGCACCCGAAGTCGTTTTCACCGGACATTCATCGGGAAATTGAACCCGAAGGCGGTGGGTTGCGTCGGATGGTGGTCCGCATCCGGACGTAGCGGTATCAGAACAGGGTGCTCACGAAACGTGTGCGCCGCACAACGAAAGGGCTGCCGGATCACAATATTTAGCCTTCCTGTCACGCGCCTGTGACATATATTAGGGAATAGGCGCGAAGGAGCCGAAGAGCTCCTCGAACAACACGATTTTCAACAGGGATCAGGTCGGTCGAAAGACCTGAGGCTGAGGACGAAAATGAAGCGTGGAATTGCCGTTCTGGTTTCTGTCGGAGCCCTCTGCGGTGTCGCTTATTTCACGGCGAGCAAGTGGGCCATCAAGCACGAGACCATCACCTTCTACGACGCTTCGCGCGATAATCGTCCCGTCCCTGTCGACATCGCGGTTCGTCGCGACAAGGAAATGCAGGCGAATGCCGGCATGATCACCCTGCCGGTCGCCGTTATCAATCACGGCAATACCGTCAAGAACACCGAGTACGGCTTTCTGGCCAACGTCTTTGCAGCGCGCGGCTATCTCGTGGTCAGCCCGCAGCACGATCTGCCGACCGATCCGCCCATGGTGACCAAGCCCGGGGAGCTTTATGTCGGCCGCCTGCCGCAGATCCTGCGCGGTGTCGCCAACATTCATCTTGCAATGCAGGAAATGAGGAAGGTTCAGCCCAACGCGGATTACAGCCGGGTGACGATGGTCGGCCACTCAATGGGCGGCGACATCACGATGTATTTCGCCAAGCAGTATCCGGACGAGGTCAAGAAAGTCGTGACGCTGGATAATCTCCGCGTGCCGTTCGTGACCGCCGGCAAGTTCAAGATCCTGTCGTTCCGTTCTCATGATCCGCAGTTCAAGACCGATCCGGGCGTGATCCCCACCGACGAGGAATGCGAGAAGGCCGGTATTCAGGTCGTGAAGACGGACTTCCAGCACAACGACATGCGCGACACCGGTCCGGACGACGCCAAGAATTCGATCCAGGGCATGCTCGATAAATTCCTCAGCGACACCGACAGCGCCATCGCGCCGGTCGACACCACTTCGGCTCCGCCCAAAATCCTGGAGCCCGGTCCAGTCGCCCTGATGGCGCCCGCGAAAAGTTGATCCGAAGAAGAGCTGCTCCGAAAAAGCGCTGACCCATTCGGCCATAGTTGGAAACTTCAAAGCCTCCGCCGGCTGCCGCCCGCGGAGGCTTTGTGCATTGACCGGGAAGGGCACGCTATCCACATTGGGAGCGCGAGCCCAAGTGTGACCTCAGATGCCCGGCGATCCCATCAAACCGCGCGATCATGATGCTGTGTCGGCGAGGACCGAAAGCGACGCCGCGCTGCCGCAGGCAAAGACGTCGAGTTCGGCGGACGTCGCGGCCTTCGTCGCCAAGGCGCGTGCGCTGTCGCCGCATGCACCCGGCGCGAAGGGCCGCTTGATCTTTGCGCTGGATGCGACGATGAGCCGGCAACCGACCTGGGACATGGCCTGTGCGCTTCAGGCCGACATGTTTCGCGAAGCTGCGGCGCTCGGAAGTCTCGATATCAGGCTTGTCTATTACCGCGGCTACAACGAATGCCGTGCCACCGGGTGGATTTCCGACAGTGGCAAGCTCGCGGCGCTGATGAGCAAGATCGATTGCCGTGGCGGCGACACCCAGATCGGCAGGGTGCTGACCGACGCGCGGCGCGAGGCGGTCGCATCGGGCGTGCGTGCCGTGGTCTTCGTTGGCGACGCCATCGAGGAGAAGGTTGACGCGCTCTGTGCCAAGGCCGGCGAGCTCGGCATGTTGAAAGTGCCGGTGTTCCTGTTCCAGGAGGGCCATGATGTGCGCGCCGAGCAGACGTTTCGGGAGATCGCGCGTCTGACCGGCGGCGCCTGGTGCCGGTTCGATCCAGGCGCGGCGGCGCAGCTGCGCGATCTGTTGCGGGCCGCCGCAGCCTACGCTGCCGGGGGCCGCGAGGCGCTGCTGAGGCTGGCGAAGACGGCAAGCGGTGCGGCGCAGCTGATTGGACAGATGAAGTAGCAGCTCAACTGTGCAGCCTGTGCCGAGGCGGACGCCATGCAATTTGCCGGAAGGGCGGCTATATTCCGGAAATGACTCTGATCGCCGGCGTCGTCGCCGTTATCACACTCTATCTGTTGCTCCAGATGTTCCGCGCCGCCAATCCGGCGGTGCTGGCGCGCGCTATCAAGCTCGGCGGAGGCGTGGTCGCACTCGCAGTGGCCGCCTTCACCGGGTTGAGGGGTGAGCTGGCAGTCGCGATTCCGCTCGGGATATTCGGTGCCGGACTGCTCGGCTGGACGCCGCTGGCCAATGCGGGGTTCGGCAATATGGGCGGTCTATTCGGCGGTGGCGCAACACGCCCATCCGGACAGAGCTCGCGCGTGCGCTCGCAGTTTCTGGACATGCGGCTTGATCACGACTCCGGCCAGCTCTCGGGCCAGATCGTCGCCGGGCCCTACGCGGGGCGCAATCTCGACGAGTTCGATCTTGCGGGCCTGCTGGCGATGGTCCCGGCGTTCGACGCCGAGAGCGTGGCCTTACTTGAAAGCTATCTGGACCGCCGGTTTCCCGCTTGGCGTCAGAACGCGCAGGGCGATGCGGCAGGGGGGCAGCGCCGCACGGCGGCGAGCGGCAAAATGACGACGGAGGAAGCCTATCAGATCCTTGGCTTGCAGCCGGGAGCGGGGCGCGACGACATCAGCCGGGCGCACAAGTCCCTCATGAAGAAACTGCATCCCGACCAAGGGGGGTCGACGTACCTCGCTGCCCGTGTAAACGAGGCCAAGGATACTCTGCTTCGTACGCATAACGGCTAACTCCGGCACCACGCCACAAACGCCCGTACCGCGTAAGCTCCGCTTGCTCTGTTTGCCGTTGCCCGCCATTGTCGGCGTGGTCGATCCCTTGAGCAAAGTCTTAACCGTAAATTCTTGACGAGAGGTTGTCGCGGAACGGCCACCGGCGCCACCGCGTCCCAAAAACAAAAATGCCCGCGCAAGGCGCGGGCATTTTGCTGGGAAGGGGCTGAGAGATCAGTTGCGGACCGTCATGCAGGAGATGTCGGCGCGCTTCAGCGTCCGGCACACCGCTTCGGCCTGGTCTCGCTCGAGCCCAGCGAAGCGGGCCCGGTAGAGCTTGCGGTTATCCCTGGCGACGACCGGCTCGGTGAACGGATCGGCCTTGCTGAGCAGGCCGTGGGCCGAACTGCGGGCCGCTTCAATGCGCTGCTGCGCTTCGCTTTCGCTCTCGAGCGCGCCAACCTGGACGATCCAGCCGCTACGGGTGACGATCGGCTTGGTGGGGGCGCTCATCTGGATCGGCTGCGGCGCCGGATCGGCGGAGGCCATCTTGGCGACTGGCGCGGGCGCCGGTGCAGCGGCGGTGGCCGCCGGCAGCACGCCGAGGATGCCGTTGCCGGTGCCGAAGCCCACCGGCTGGTGCGGCAATTCGGCACGGGCGACATCGGCCTTGACCGGTTCCGGCTTATTGATCATGTCGGCCTTGGCAACGACCGCGCCGGAGGTTTCCGCGACGTCAGGACGGGGCGAAATCGTGCTGGTGACTTGCGGCGCGACCTGCGTGGGGGCGGCGGACGCGACCTTCACCGCACCAGCCTTGACTTGAACCGTCTTGACCCGCACGGGCTTCATCGGCTCGGACGAACCCGGGATCAGGGAGAGCGGCTGACTGGTGATCACGCCGCTGGTAAGCGGCGCGGGCTCAATCTTGGATTCCGTGGCCTTGGCTTCTGGCTTGGGCTGCATCGGCGGCATCGCGGCGGTCGCAGCGGCAAGCGTCGCCAGACGCGAGGGACGCGGCGCGGCTGCCTCGGGGGCAGGAGCGGCCGCGACCTGAACCGGGGGAACGGGACGGGCCGAGGTCTCCGAAGCATCGGCCACCTCGGTGCTGGCGTCAGCGCTGTTTCGCTCGGTCACTGCGGCAACAGTGTGGGTGGTTGCGCCCTTGTCGAGGTTCTCCGCAAGCAGGTTGCGCATGATGGCATCGCGCGAGCCGCCGCTGCGGCCGCCCAGCACCACACCGATCAGATGGCGGTTGCCGCGGCGTATCGAGGTCACGAGATTGAAGCCGGAAGCTCGGGTGTAGCCGGTCTTGATGCCGTCGACGCCCTCGACGCTGCCGAGCAGGTGATTGTGGTTGCGGATCTGCTCGCCACGCCAGGTGAACGAGGTAGTCGAGAAATAACGATAGTAGCGCGGGAAGCGCTCCTGGATGGCGCGGCCGAGCGTTGCCTGGTCGCGTGCCGTGGTGACCTGCTCGTCGTTGGGAAGGCCGTTGGCGTTGCGATAGACCGTCTTGGACATGCCGAGCGCGCGCGCCTTGCGCGTCATCATCGCGGCAAAATCGTCCTCGTCGCCGGCGATCGCTTCCGCAATCACCACGGCCGCGTCGTTGGCCGAGCGGGTGACAAGACCCTTGATCGCGTCCTCGACGCGGATGGTCTGGCCGGCGCGCAGATTGAGCTTGGTCGGGTCCTGGTCGGCGGCATGCTGGGATACCGGCATCTCGGTATCAAGCTTCATCTTGCCGGACTCGAGGCGCTCGAACAGCAGGTAGAGCGTCATGATCTTGGTGAGCGAGGCGGGATGGCGCAGCCCATCGGGGCTGGTTGCCTGCAGCACCGCGCCGGAATTGCCGTCGACGATGATCGACGCGAATTGCGGGCTGTAGCTCTCGGAGACGTCGCGATGCACCCGATGGTGCGCGGAATGGCGTCGGTAGCGCCGCGCGTCGGCCGCATCGGTCGTCACAATGACCGCCGCGGTGACCGTGAGAAGTCCGAAAACGCCAACCCGCGCCAAGCGCGAGGAAGACCACTTGTTACGAAGCATGGAACCCCGTCCCCGTTTGTGACTTGATCACCGGCTCGTGAGGCGAAATTGTGCCCTGCTGACCCGGGATCATTACCTGCTCAGGCTGTCCCTCCGCTGGTGCTCACTGCGGGGGACGTTGGACCTGAGCCGCTATTCTGGCTAAGGTGATGTTCTCGAACGGCTTTTGACCGTCTGCGGATGTGAACACGTCCAGGGAATCAGGGTAGGGGGCCGCGGTTTCCAAAAGCTTAAGGAACCCTTGCGGGAAAGCCCGAGAATTTCCGTAACTTGGATTGATATTTGTGCGATGCACAATATTCTTGACCTTTTTTGTGCGTTGCACTAATCGTGGGGACAGTCGGGGAGCCGGGGCTTCCGGACGCGAGCCAGGGAAAAGGATTCCAAGATGTTCAAGGTTGAAGACTTTCAGAACTACGGAAAAGAGCATTTCGAGAGCTGCGTTGCCTCCGCAACCTCCGTGCAGCACGGCCTCCAGGCAATCGCCAGCGCCTATGGCGACTACACGAAGAAGTCGTTCGAAGACACCAAGTCCTTCGTCGAGAAGCTGTCCGGTGTGAAGTCGCTGGACAAGGCGCTGGAAGCGCAGACCGATTTCGCCCGTTCTGCCTATGAGACGTTCGTCGCGGAATCGCAGAAGATCGCCGGGCTCTACAGCGACCTCGCCAAGCAGGCGTTCAAGCCGGTCGAAACAGTCGTGTCGAAGTTTACCCCGGCCGCCCAGTAATTTTCTGAACTCCTGGAATCGAAAGCCCGGCTGCTTCGGCCGGGCTTTTTTTGCGAGCGCAACAGGTCAAGAAGTGGGACACGAGGTTCCCGGCACCGGCGGCGTCGTCCCGCTCGTGATGGCGGGGACGAAGCTCGTCTGGCGAGGATAGAGGTAATAGCTGTCGCTGAGCGCAACCGTGCCGCTGATCGTGTAGCCGAGGTTGGGTGTATAGAAATACGTCGCTTCACCGAGGATGAGCCCACTCGTGGTGGGCACCCCCGTCAAGGCTGTCGGCAAATTGACGGTTGTCCCGACCGTCCGTGCCGTGCCGTTGAGCGATTGGCTCCAGATCACCTTGGCTGTGGCGTTGTCGCCGTTCGGCTGCACCTCCGACACGGTTACGACGGCCTTGGTGATGTCATAAGGCGAGAGGACGTAGGATGAGGCGCTCAGGATGCCGGTCACGTCGCTCGTGGTCACGCATTTGTTCTGCGACACGATGTCGGCGATCGTGTGCACCGTATTCGTCACCTTGACGTTGATCGAGAGCGCGTTGCCGAGCTCGACCCCGCCGATGCAAAGCAACAGCATGAACGGCAGTACGATGGCAAACTCGATCGCTGCCACCGCGTCTTCATTGGCTCGGAATTCCTTCAGGCGCACCGACCGGCGGATCATTGATAGGGCTCATTCTGGAATGCGGCGGACGCCGTGATCTGGCGATTGCCGTTCGGAAGGTTTGCGAGGGTAAAGCCGAGCGGTCCCCCGAACACCGGCCATTGGTAGATCACCTCCAGAATGACCTTGGAGCCGGGTCCTCCGGGGCTGTAGGGCCAGTTGTTGGTGACATTCCCGTTGGCATCGAACGTCAGTGTTGGAGCCGCCGCGCTCAACGTCGACCAGCTGCTCGCGGATTGGACGCTGATCATCAACTTGTTGCAGTTGAAGATGATGCGGACCTGCGAGCAGACCAGGTTCGAAAATTGGGTCTGCGTCATCCCGGCCCCTTGCACCTGACCGGTCAGAATCTGTCGAGCCGATTGCTGCACGACCTGCTGCAGCAATTGCTGACCGAAGAAGACCAGGAAGATCTGGATGATTCCAACCAGCAACGCGATGAATGCCGGTGCGACGAGGGCGAATTCGACCGCGTTCGCCCCTTTGGTGTCTTTGCGGAATGCGGCGAGGAGATCGCGCAGCCGCCATTTTCTCTGCGGGCCGGTCATGCGTTCTCTCAATTGGTCAGGTGAGGGGCCGTTTCCACGACCTTCTGGAAAAGTTTGTTCAGCGCGCCTGTGATGTCACCGCCCGATTGCACGTCAGAGAACAAGTCGGGTGACGACGCGCAGGATTGCAGGTTCTGCGCGATCTGTCCGCTCGACGACGAGGGGCTGTTGAATGTTGAGATGTAGGAATTATACCAGCTGTTGCTTGTGAGCGGCAGGTACTCGGTATAGAGCACCGCGATGCGAATCCCCCTGTTCTTGATCGTCGTGCATATCGACGTGTCGATGGGTTGCTGGCATCGGTATTTGGAGCCGGTGGCAATCGGCGTGCCGCTGCAGGACGACCTTAGCGATACGATCTTGTCGTCGACCCCGTCGGTGACGAGGAATACCACTTCCTGAGGCGTGTCCCCGGTTTGGTTGGATCCGCCGCCAGGTGCGGGCATGAGGGCATTGACGCTCGAGAGGGCATTCTCGATGTCGGTGCCATAGTCGGTGGTGATGGCGCATCCCGAGACCACACAGTTCTGATGGTCGACGGTGAGGAGAGAAATGTTGCTGGCGGCCTGACTGGCAGCAGTCGTCAGGTCGGCGGATGGCAGCCCCGATGGCGCGTAAACCGTGTTGAAGCCGTAGTCGAAAGTATAGATCGCGGCCTTGTAAGTGTTGTTGTTCACGGCCTCTTTGGCTTGCGCCGTGCTCATGAGACTTGCGGTGGCCTGGGCGACGAGATCGATGCGCAGCGTGATATTGTTGTTGCGCGCGATGGTAAGATTGTCCTTGGTCGAGGAGTTTGCGCCGCTGTCGAGGTTAGGATGGGCTTCATGGCAGGCGAACGCGCAATTTGCCGAGCCGCCGGGCTGGTTCTTCGTCGCCGTTATCATGTTGGAGATATCGTTCGCCGTCGCCGCGATGCCCATCGATGGCGAGTCATCCAGCAGCAGATAGAAGTTGATGTTCGGCGCACCGGAAGCGCTGGCGGTCGCTCCGCCCCTGATCGGCCACACCGGAGTGCCGAGCACGCTCGGGAAGGCGTTCCTGGAATTCGCGGTGTAAGTCACGGTCGCCGTGCGCACCAGACCGACATTGCCGACAGTGACCGTCAGGACCGGCGCCCCAGACAGGCCGCCGGCGATTGCGTTCGCGGTCGCGTTGAAAATGTTGGTGGCAGTCGTTTGTGCGACCGTCGTGGTTTGGGCCATCATCGATGGCGTCACGGCCGCGATAGCAGCAGCGTCGGCCGCGGCGTCGAGCTGCGATTGGCGACGTTGGGCCTGGGTGTAATCCATCGTCATGCCGAGCAGATAGATGGTCGGGAACAGCATGATCGCAAAGAGAACGGCGACGTTGGCCTGCTCGGCGGCGGCAAAACGCGTTAGGTATCGACGAATGCACCGGACAACGGGCAGGCGAAACATGATTTTCCCCGAAATCAATAATTTCTCCCGATTTCAGGCCCCGCAGTTGAATTCCAGGTAAACTCGACCGTACAAAGCCGGGGTTAGTGCCGCGCAAAAGGTCGCGTTCCCGTTCCGAACGGTGTTTCTGGTTAATGGCCCTGAAACTCGGGAGCGGATTGCTTTGTCAAATCGGTCCGAATTGATTAACCTTGGTGGGGATCGCCGGACCGGGAATCGGGACCGCCGCGGCCGCATCGGTTGGACCTCTGCACGCTTGCGGCGAGCCGGGGGCAGGCCCATATTCCCGGTAATCGCTCCGGCCCGACCGGACCGGTTGGAAGCGGCGATCAGGGCGGCGCGCCTGCGCGAGGCTCCCGAGGGCGGGGCCGGCCGGTGAGCCGTCATACGCTTCCGTGGGGAATTTGAACGCCTGAGCCATGCCGCAACTGACTTCCAGAGTAGACCTGTCCACGGCCGCTGCCGGCCACGCTCCCCGGATGAGCAATGACGAGAACCGTTCCGGTGGCCCGGCGGGTCCGAACACGTCCGTCATCACCAAGGTCAAACCGAAGACCAAGCGGCCGAACCTCTATCGCGTGCTGATCCTGAACGACGACTACACTCCGATGGAGTTCGTCGTCCACGTGCTGGAGAAGTTCTTCCAGAAGGACGTCGAGGCCGCGACGAAGATCATGTTGCACGTCCATCATCATGGCATCGGCGAGTGCGGCGTGTTCACCTACGAGATTGCCGAGACCAAGGTGACGCAGGTGATGGATTTCGCCCGCAAGCACCAGCACCCGCTGCAATGCGTGATGGAAAAGAAATAGGGCGCATCACGGCGCGTTCGAAGCCGACCCTGGCACATGGCGGAGCGTGATTTGCCGCGTGATGCCTCGTGATGGTGCTTTGGCGTGTCGTCCGGGCGCAGCTACCGGCAAAACTACGGAAATCCCGCCGGCGAGATTCTGTCTAAGACTCCTGCCCAAATCGGAACGGGTTTTGCATCGAGAATACCGCAGCTATCGAAGCCGCCGAGTCGCGGAACCGGTCTTTCGCCGCGACCTTGTATAACTATATGTGACAAAGGTTGTTGTTGCCTGACCGGGCGATGGCGATCATGATGGTGGGGGCCATAGAGGACGCGAATGCCGACTTTTTCCCAAAGCCTTGAACAATCCCTGCATCGTGCACTGGCGATCGCCAATGAGCGTCATCACCAATATGCGACGCTCGAGCATCTATTGCTCTCCCTGATCGACGATTCCGATGCAGCTGCGGTCATGCGCGCCTGTAGCGTCGATCTCGACAAGCTCCGTACGAGTCTCGTCAACTACCTTGAGACCGAATTCGAAAACCTGGTGACTGACGGAGCCGACGACGCCAAGCCGACCGCCGGTTTCCAGCGCGTGATCCAGCGCGCGGTAATCCACGTCCAGTCCTCCGGTCGCGAAGAGGTGACCGGCGCCAACGTGCTGATCGCGATCTTTGCCGAGCGCGAGAGCCATGCCGCGTACTTCCTGCAGGAGCAGGACATGACGCGCTATGACGCCGTCAACTACATCAGCCACGGCATCGCCAAGCGGCCGGGCGTCTCCGAGGCGCGGCCGGTGCGCGGCGTCGATGAGGAGACCGAGACCAAGGGCAGCGAGGACGCCAAGAAGAAGGGCGAAGCGCTCGAGACCTACTGCGTCAACCTCAACAAGAAGGCGCGCGACGGCAAGATCGACCCGGTGATCGGACGCAATTCCGAGATCAATCGCGCGATCCAGGTGCTGTGCCGCCGGCAGAAGAACAATCCGCTGTTCGTTGGCGAGGCCGGCGTCGGCAAGACTGCGATTGCGGAGGGCCTTGCCAAGCGTATCGTCGACAGCGAGGTGCCGGAGGTTCTGGCGGCCGCGACCGTGTTCTCGCTCGACATGGGCACGCTGCTCGCCGGCACGCGCTACCGTGGCGACTTCGAGGAGCGCCTCAAGCAGGTGCTGAAGGAACTCGAGGCGCACCCCAATGCCATCCTGTTCATCGACGAGATCCACACCGTGATCGGTGCGGGCGCAACGTCGGGCGGGGCGATGGATGCCTCGAACCTGCTCAAGCCCGCGCTTGCCTCTGGCACGATCCGCTGCATGGGTTCGACTACCTACAAGGAATACCGCCAGCACTTCGAGAAGGACCGCGCGCTGGTGCGGCGCTTCCAGAAGATCGACATCAACGAGCCGACGGTCGAGGACGCGATTGCCATCCTCAAGGGTCTCAAGCCCTACTTCGAAGACTACCACCGTCTGAAATACACCAATGAGGCGATTGAGGCCGCCGTACAGCTGTCCTCGCGCTATATCCACGACCGCAAGCTGCCCGACAAGGCGATCGACGTCATCGACGAATCAGGTGCGGCGCAGATGCTGGTGGCCGAGAACAAGCGCAAGAAGACCATCGGCATCAAGGAGATCGAGACCACGATCGCCTCGATGGCGCGGATCCCGCCAAAGAGCGTGTCGAAGGATGATGCCGAGGTGCTCAAGCATCTCGAGCAGACCCTGAAGCGCACCGTGTTCGGGCAGGACAAGGCGATCGAGTCGCTCGCGGCATCGATCAAGCTGGCGCGTGCCGGCCTGCGTGAGCCGGAGAAGCCGATCGGTTGCTATTTGTTCTCCGGTCCCACCGGCGTCGGCAAGACGGAGGTGGCAAAGCAGCTCGCGGCGAGCCTCGGCGTCGAGTTGTTGCGCTTCGACATGTCGGAATACATGGAGCGGCACACCGTGTCGCGCCTGATCGGCGCGCCTCCCGGCTATGTCGGCTTCGATCAGGGCGGCCTGCTCACCGACGGTGTCGACCAGCATCCGCACTGCGTGGTGCTGCTCGACGAAATCGAGAAGGCGCATCCCGACCTCTACAACGTGCTGCTCCAGATCATGGACCACGGCCGGCTCACCGACCACAATGGCAAGCAGGTCAACTTCCGCAACGTGATCCTGATCATGACCACGAACGCAGGTGCTTCGGATCTCGCCAAGCAGGCGTTCGGCTTCACGCGCTCGAAGCGGGAAGGCGACGACCACGAGGCGATCAACCGGCAGTTCGCGCCCGAATTCCGCAACCGTCTCGACGCCATCGTCTCGTTCGGTCATCTCAGCGTCGAAGTGATCGGCACCGTCGTCGAGAAGTTCGTGCTTCAGCTCGAAGCGCAGCTCGGCGACCGCGACGTCACCATCGAACTGTCCGACCCCGCCAAGGCTTGGCTGGTCCAGCATGGTTACGACGAGCAGATGGGCGCGCGCCCCATGGCCCGCGTGATCCAGGAGCACATCAAGAAACCTCTGGCTGATGAGGTGCTGTTCGGCAAGCTCAAGAGCGGTGGCCACGTTCGCGTTGTCCTGGTCAAGGACGAGGCCGACGAGACCAAGGAGAAGATCGGTTTCGAGTTCGTCGAGGGGCCGGTCACGCCGAAGCAGGAAAAGCTGCCCGGTGCCCGCAAGCGCCCGCCGGGCAAGCCCAACAAGCCGGGCGGCCCCGGCGGCTCCAAGGGGCCGACCTCGAAGGGTCCGCTGGTCAAGGTTTGATCCGCGCATCGTGAATCAGGAAGGCCGGCTGAAAAGCCGGCCTTTTTGTTGTTCCAGCTTCACGTCTGCCGGGTGGCCTCATTCGCCCCGCAGGCGTTGATCGTCCTGCACCCGGACATGTTCGGCGCCGCGGGCGCCCGCGGGCGACAGCCTCAGCATGCTCAGCATGGCGCCGCAGAGGGCAAATCCGACGCCGGTAAGGAGCGCGATGCGGGTCCCATCGATCGGATAGCGGCCGAGGAACAGCGCGACCAGCGCAGCTCCGGTGGTCTGGCCGAGCAGGCGCGCCGTGCCCAGCATGCCGCTGGCGCCGCCGGCGCGCTCGCGTGGGGCGGCGGCGATCATGGTGCGGTTGTTGGGCGTCTGGAACAGGCCGAAGCCGGCCCCCGCCAGCGCCATCCGCCAGATGACATCGAGTGGCGTCGGACTCGCCGGCAGCAGGGCCAGCGCGGCGAGACCACAGGCGAACAGTGCGAGTCCGATGCCGCCGAGCAGGCCGGCCGGATAGTGCTCGACAAGGCGGCCTGCGAGGGGAGCTGCGAACGCCACCGCGATTGGCCAGGGCGTGATCAGCAGGCCCATATGCACGGCCGAATAGCCGAAGCGGCTCTGGAGATAAAAGGGGATGGCCACGAAGGCCAGCATTTGCCCGCAGAACGATGCGATGGAGGTGGCAATCGATAGCCCGAACACCGGGATGCGCAGCAGATCGACCGGCAGGAGCGGCGATTTCATGTGCGTTTCGCGATAAATGAGCGAAGCGCCAGCGACGATTGCGATGGCGAACTGGATGAGACAGGTGATCGCCGCCTCGCCATGGCCGACGCTATCGATCGCGGCGATGCCGACGCCGAAGGTGATCGCAGAAAGCCCCGCGCTTTGCCAATCAAAGGAATGACTCGCCGGCGTTGTATGCGGCAGGCTGCGCAGGCCGAGCACGAGCGTGGCGATGCCAAGCGGGACGTTGATGGCGAACAGCCAGGGCCAGCTGCCGACTGCGAGGATGCCGGCAGCAAGCGTCGGTCCGACGGCAGCGGAGAAGGCGACGACGAGTGCGTTAAGTCCGATGCCGCGGCCGAGCAGGCTGCGCGGATAGGTAAAGCGCACCAGCGCCGAGTTGACGCTCATGATGCCGGCCGCGCCGAACCCCTGGATGATGCGTGCGATGGTGAGCAACGGCAGAGTATGCGCCAGCGCGCAGAAGGCAGATGCGAGCGTGAACAGCACGAGCCCGACCAGATACACGCGGCGATAGCCGACGATCTCGCCGAGCGAAGCCAGCGGCAGCAACGAGATGGTGATCGCGAGCTGGTAGCCATTGACGATCCAGATCGAGAACGCAGGGCTCGCATTCAGGTCGGCTGCGATCGTCGGCAGTGCGACATTGGCGATGGCGCTGTCGACCACGGCCATGATGATGCCGAGCGCAATGGTCAGCACCGCCTGGTTGCGTTGTGGCTGCGGCAGGCCGTCGACGTGCTCGATTGTGGTTGATGACATCGTAAAGCGAATTCGGTTGAGGCGCGGTCACTGGTCCGCAACTTGGTCCGACCCGGGATGGTTCCAGCCGAAGCCGTGGGCATTTCAGCCCTATTTCGACCTCCGCGGCTCCTGAATCGCCCTCAGGTAGCTTACCACGGCCTCGGCATCGTCACGGCCGAATCGAGCCGTCGGCATGGCGCGATGAATGCTGCTGTAGCCGTCTTGAAGGCGCTGCATGAAGTCGGGATCGTAGAGCTTGTTCTCGCCGAGATAACGGAACGGCGGCGCCAGTTCGTTCGGGCTCGCACCCGTCCTGCCGACGGCGTGGCACCGCGCGCACATCCGCTGCAGCATTGCTCCGGCGCGCCGCTGCTCGAGGTCCAGGGCTTGACTGGCGGTGCTCCACAGAACGCCGATGGCCAGCAGGATCGGCGCGAACCTCTTCATCGTGTACTCCCGTCATTCCCAGCGCGCGGTTGCCTTGGCCCAGACGTAGAGCGCAATCAAGGCGATCGTTACCGCTGTGGAGAAGATCAGGATGCGGCGATCCCAATCGATCCTCTCTCGCTCCCCTCTTCCGAACGAAAGAACCGTGAACAGGGCCTTCATGGCAAATCGGCGCATCGGGAGCCCCCGCGATCCTCGCAGGATGCCATGAACTGCGCAAGCGGACTTGATTCAGCTCAAGGGCGGGCGCGTGGCGGACGTCAGTGCCGCAGCTGGCTTTGCCTGTAATCGCGCGGCGACATGCCGAAATGCTCGCGAAAGACGCGGCCGAAATGCGAGACGTCGTTGAAGCCCCAGGCAAACGCAATTTCGCCGATGTGGCGGTGGGCGAGCACGGGCGAGGCGAGGTCGCGCTTGCACTGGGCGAGGCGCTCCGCGAGCACATGGCGCTGGAACGAGGTACCCTCGTCGGCGAGGAGATCATTGACATAGCGCGACGAGATCCCGAGCGCCGCGGCGGTATCGGCCAGCGAGAGATCGGGATCGGCGAGGCGCGCGCGGATATGCGCCTTGAGCCGGCAAAGCAGGGCGGAGCGATGGGTCGAGGAGGGCAGAGAAGTCTTGCCGAGTCGCTCGCTGAGCGCCATCGCCAGCAGGTCGACGGCCTGCTCGGACAAAGCGGCGGCGTTGTTGGGCGCGAGCCGGTCCGCGCTCTGGCAAAGCCTGAAGATGAAATCACAGGCCAGCCGTTCGAGCGGCACATCGGCCCCGAACGTGATCGCGGTGAGCGTCTCGGTGCCGCCCAGCCGCCGCTGCAACATTTCGCGGGGCACCTTGAATATCGTCTGGGAGAAGCTGTCCCTGAACTTCAGCTCATAGGGACGCGTGGTGTCGTAGAGCGCGAATTCGCCGGGATGAATCACGGTTTCGCGGCCGTCCTGCACCACGCCGCCATCGCCGCGATTGCCGAGCGCGACCAGGATATAGTCCTGATCCGAACGTGCGATGCGCGATGGCGTGCGGAAAACGTGTTGGCGGTCGGAGCGGACTTCGGAGCAAACGGCTTTGCCGAGCGGGATCTGCGTGACCGAGCCGTGAAAGGCGCTGCCGAGATCCGACTTGCAGTCGAGCCCGACGAAGACGTCGCAAACGATGTCCTGCCAGAGAGCGAGCCGCCGGTAGCCGGGGCTGCCGTCTGTCGTGAACTGGATCGTCATCGGCAGGCCTCCCTTTCTACTTCCAGCAAAACCAGACCACGCCCGCAGGCAAATTCCGTACCCGGCGCGCGATCCCTTCCAGTCGAGTTTTTGTTCCACCGTGGTCGAGCGCATGCCCGCACAGCTTGGCCCAATAGACTGCATCGGACGTGGTCTTGGATCAACCGGCAAAGGAGGTGGCAATGGGCATTGAACATCCGAAATACAAGGTCGCGGTGGTGCAGGCGGCGCCGGCCTGGCTCGACCTCGACGCCTCGATCGACAAGTCGATCGCGCTGATCAGGGAGGCGGCGGAGAAAGGCGCCAAGCTGATCGCGTTCCCAGAGGCCTTCATCCCCGGCTACCCCTGGCATATCTGGATGGACTCGCCTGCCTGGGCGATCGGCCGCGGCTTTGTGCAGCGCTATTTCGACAATTCACTGTCCTACGACAGCCCGCAGGCCGAGCGATTGCGCGATGCTGTCCGCAAGGCCAAGCTTACGGCGGTGATCGGCCTGTCCGAGCGCGATGGCGGCAGCCTCTATCTGGCGCAATGGCTGATCGGGCCGGACGGCGAGACGATCGCCAAGCGCCGCAAATTGCGGCCGACCCATGCCGAGCGCACGGTTTACGGCGAAGGCGACGGCAGCGATCTCGCGGTTCATGCGCGCCCGGACATCGGCCGCATCGGTGCGCTGTGCTGCTGGGAGCATCTCCAGCCACTGTCGAAATACGCCATGTATGCCCAGAACGAGCAGGTGCATGTCGCGGCGTGGCCGAGCTTCTCGTTGTATGATCCTTTCGCTCCGGCTCTCGGGGCTGAGGTCAACAACGCCGCCTCGCGCGTTTATGCGGTTGAAGGCTCCTGCTTCGTGCTGGCGCCTTGCGCGACGGTCTCGCAGGCGATGATCGACGAGCTCTGTGACCGGCCGGACAAGAACGCGTTGCTGCATGTGGGCGGCGGTTTCGCCGCGATCTATGGTCCCGACGGCAGCCAGATCGGCGACAAGCTTGCACCCGACCAAGAGGGGCTGCTGATGGCTGAGATCGATCTCGGCGCCATCGGCGTTGCCAAGAACGCCGCCGATCCCGCCGGGCACTACTCGCGGCCTGACGTCACGCGGCTGCTGCTCAACAAGAAGTCTTACAAGCGCGTCGAGCCGTTCGCGCTGCCGGTCGACACCGTCGAGCCGGCGGATATTGCCCTGGCAGCGAGTTGATCATCAGGGACGAGGGGAGGACATGATTATGGAATCCGCAATTCCTGCACATCTCGAAATCCAGCGTACCCGCCACAAACGCGTGCCCGATGATTACCGGCCGCCATATCCCTCGTTCGTGGCGCGCTACAAGCCCGGCGTGAACCGCGTCGTATTGGCTTATTTCGGCGTGCAATATCGTGGGACATCACCGGCGGCTGCGGCGGAAGCGCTCGCCGAAATCGCTCGGCTGTTTGCCGATGAGGGCGGCCCCTCGCATTGGGATCGCGCGCGCTATGTCGACGAGGCCGGGTACGTGAATATTGTCTCGGTGGCCTATTGGGACGATATCCCGCACTTCGACGCCTGGTTTATGCCCGCGCGCGAGGCGTGGACCGGAAAGACACGCGAGGACATCGGCACCTTCATCGAGGTGCTGCGTCCCACCGTGGCGCGGCACGAGACGCTGTTCTCCTCGCTCGGCAGGCCAGAAGGTGTCGCGGTCATCGCTGAGGGCATGAGCGGCGAGGTGCAGGAGCACGCCTATTGGGGCGGCATGCGCGACCGTATTCCGCTGTCGCAGACCGATCCGATGTCGCCGGGCGGCGATCCCGAACTGGTCCGCGACGGCGCACGGATGCGCGTAAAGGCGCACGACAATCTTTGCCTGATCCGCTCCGGGCAGGACTGGAGCGATACCGAGGCCTCGGAACGAAAGCTCTATCTCGACGACGTCGAGCCGGTGCTGCGCGAAGGCATGGATTTTCTGCGCGACGACGGCCTTGCAATCGGCTGCTATGCCAACCGTTACATGCAGGTGCTCTCGGCTGATGGCAGCGCGAGCGAGAAATCCTATGGTCAGAGCTGGTGGAAGAGCTTGGCCGCGCTGGAGCGGTGGGCGGAATCGCATCCGACCCATGTGAAGATCTTCGGTGCGGCGATGAAGTATCTGTCGACGCTGGGGCCGTCAGCGAAGCTGCGGCTCTATCATGAGGTCACGGTGGCAGCGGCCGATGAGCAGTTCTTCGAATATCTCAACTGTCATCCGAAGACAGGGATGCTTGCGGCTGTCGAGACAATCGCTGCCTAGGTCACGCAGTGACCGAGCAGTTCAGGATGCGCGGCACAGATGTGATGGGCGCCGGCATCCTTCAGTTCGGCCTCGCTGCCATAGCCATAGAGCACCCCGATCGCCGTCATGCCGTTGGTCCGGGCCCCGACCACATCATGGCTGCGGTCGCCGATCATAATGGCGCTGTCCGCATTCGCCTTGGTCTCCTCGAGCGCGTAGCGGAGGAGGTCACGCTTGTCCACGCGCGTGCCGTCGAGCTCCGAGCCGAACACACGCTCGAAATAGGACTTTAAACCGAAATGATCGACGATGCGGGTGGCGTAGACGGCAGGCTTGCTGGTCGCCACGAACATGCGCTGGTTGGTTGCTGCAAGCGTCGCCAGCGTATCCACTATGCCGGTATAGGCCTCGTTCTCAAACAGGCCGATATCGCTGAATCGCTCGCGATAGAGCAGCAGCGCCCGGTCGGCCAGGTCCGAGCTACCTGTGAGCTTCTGGAGGCTCGCATGCAGCGGCGGCCCGATGCACCAGGTCAGCTCATCCTCACTGGGGACGGCGAGGCTCAGCTTGTCCAGGGCGTACTGGATCGAGCGCGTGATCCCGGGTTTTGGGTTGGTCAGCGTGCCGTCGAGGTCGAAGAAGATTGTTGCCATCAGGAGCGGCCCGGGTTGAATCTGCCGGCCCGTTGCTAGTCGGATCGGACTTCAAGTCAAGAGCCGTCGCGTCATTGCTGTCTCGCCCATTCGACGATCGCGGCGGCATCTACGCCGGCTTGCGCTTCCCAAGCGGTGATCGTGCCCGTCGCGGCCGTTCGCAGCGCCGCGACAAGGGACGCAGGTGCGGGCTCGGTAATGTGGACGCCATTGTCCCGCATGCGGGCGTAATTTTCGGTCGATCGATGGGCTAGGAGCGCGAGCTGGGTTTGCTCGGTCTCGGCCGCGGCGGCCAGCACCTCGCGCTGCATCGGCTCGGGCAGCGCGGCGAACGCCTTGTTCCGGACGAAGGCGATCGAGACCGGCATTGCGTAGTTGATGGCCGCGAAATAGGGCAGGAAATCCCATAGCTTGCGTCCTGCGCCGCCGTCACCGGAGGTGAGGAATGCGTTCAGCCGGTGCTCCCTGAGCCCGGCAAGCGCGCTGTCCATCGGAAGGAATTGCGCGTTCGCGCCGGCCACCTTCATCACCTCGCTGGAATTGGCATCGTAAGCGCGCAGATGGAGTTTCGGCAGATCATCGGCGCCCGCAAGGGATCGGTCTGACCAAAGGCCCGTCGCCGGCCAGATCGTTAGATAGAGCAGCTTGAGGCCGCGGGCGGCGAGGGCCTTCTCGTAGAGCGGCCGCGCCCGCGAATTGACCGCGGCGGCAATATCGACCGATTGTACCACGAAGGGAAGAGTTGAAAGGCCGAGCACGGGGTCAACGCCGGAAAGCGCGCCTGCGAAGGCATCGCCTCCGGCGATCCGGCCATCCAGCGCCGCGCGCGGCATTTCGCCCGAGCTGATCTTCAGCTGATTGTCAAAGGCGTTGGTCACGGTCACGAAACCGTTTGTGCGCGCGGCGACGCGATCGGCGAAAGTGACGAGCCCGATCCCGGATATGTTGTTCTCTGGATATTCGGTGGTCATCCGCCAGACGGTTTGAGCGGTACTGTTCGGGCTGATTTGCGCCTTGGTCGGTGCGGCGCAGAACATGAGCGCGGCGAAGACGAAGACAAGGACGCTATGGATCCGTCGGGCGGGGGAAAGCATTGGGAGAAGCAGGTCACTCAGCATCGATTGGCAACTCGTCGAACTATGGCACAACGCCACGATATGGCAGACCATGTTGTTGCATACCGTGCCCGCGCCCACCACAATGATACGTGGGCAAGACTGGCGCGGATAGCGTCACTCGTCATTGTCGCATTGCTGGTCTCAGCGACACGGGGAGAGGCCGAGGACAGCCCGATTGAACCCGCGGCCCCGAGCGTCCAAGTGCCTGAGACGCCACCTGCCAAGCCACCGGAGAAGCCTGCAGACGACCGCGAAAGCGATACGCGGGAATCGATCTGCCTGATCGTGGAGGCCGCCGCCCGTGATGCGAATCTGCCGCTGGAATTCTTCGCCCGGGTGATCTGGCAGGAGAGCCGCTTCCAGGCCGATGCGGTGGGGCCCGTGACGCGCAGCGGCGAGCAGGCGCAGGGGATCGCGCAGTTCATGCCGGGCACGGCGAGCGAGCGGGGGCTGCTCAATCCCTTCAATCCGGTGCAGGCCCTGCCGAAGTCGGCGGAGTTCTTGAACGAGCTACGCAACCAGTTCGGCAATCTTGGCCTCGCGGCCGCCGCCTACAATGCCGGGCCGCGGCGGGTGCAGGAATGGCTCGCCGGCACCGGTGGCATGCCGGAGCAGACCCGCAACTACGTCTATGCCATCACTGGGGCTACAGTCGATACATGGGCCAAGGCCGGCAGCACCGGCAAGGGGCCGCCGAGCTCCCCGCCGACGAGCTGCCGCGACCTGATGGCGCTGCTGAAGCGCGCGCCGAACCCGTTCGTCGCCGAGCTCGAGCAGCATGTCGAGCTCGCGGCCGCCAAGATCTGGGGCGTGCAGCTCGCCGCCGGCTTCGACCGCAACAAGGCGCTGGCGATGTACTCACGCGCCGTCACGCGCCTGAGCGGCGTGATCGGTGACCGCGATCCCAGCCTGTTGAGCTCGGTCATGCGAAGCCGTGGTTCGCACGCCTTCTACCAGGTGCGCATCGGCGCCGACACGCGACCCGAGGCGGACGATCTCTGCAATCGCATCCGGAAAGCGGGCGGGGCGTGCTTCGTGCTGAAGAACCGCGGCGTGAGGGGGTAAGAAGAGCGCATGCACGGGCGTTTTCGCCGGGGAAGTCTTCACGCTGGCCGGCAGGTGTTGGTTGGGCTAAAACCACCTCGAATAGCCAAGGAACTGGAAATATGGTGCGCGAAAACGAGCTCCGCGAAGGCGAGGTTGCCATCGAGCTGCCTTCGACTGAGGATGCCGGCCTCGTCTTCATCGGCCGCATCCGTACGCCCTGGGCCTCGCGGCTGGAGACGCCCCGGCAGGGGCGCACTGACGGCCCGGTCTGTCGCCTTGAGATTTTCGAGCCCTTCGTGCCGGCGATCAAGGGCGTCGACTTCTACAGTAATCTCGAAGTGCTCTATTGGCTCGACAAGTCGCGCCGCGACATCGTGCTGCAAAGTCCGAAGAGCAATGAGAAGACCCGCGGCACGTTCTCGCTGCGCTCCCCGGTCAGGCCCAATCCGATCGGCACGTCGATCGTCAAGCTGATCGGAATCGAGGGCAACACCATCCTGGTTCGCGGCCTCGACTGCCTCGACGACACGCCGCTGATCGACATCAAGCCGGATCGCTGTGAGTTCACCCCGTTGGCAGCGCCGCAGTCGGGGGACTTTCAGACGGAATGAGGGTACACCGCTGCCTTCCCGTCATTGCAAGGAGCTCTTGCGACGAAGCAATCCAGGCGGTCCCTGCGAGGCAGTCTGGATTGCTTCGCTACGCCCGCAATGACGGGTGGTGAGATCTAGAGCGCCTTGAGCGCCGCGATCAGCTTGGTCGCGGTCTCTTCCAGGACCTTGGCGTCTTCCTTGCGGCTTGCAGGTGGCAGCATCGCAACGCCGTCATGGCGGGGCATCACGTGCATGTGGAGATGAAACACGACTTGGCCGCCGGCAGATTCGTTGAACTGCTGCACGGTGATGCCATCGGCATTGAACGCCTTCATCGCGGCGATCGCGATCATCTTCGCAGCCCGCGCCACATGGGCATAGTCGTCCGGCGTAACGTCGAGGATGTTGCGGGCAGGGGCCTTCGGGATCACCAGCGTGTGGCCGGGGACGCGGGGCATGATGTCGAGGAAGGCGAAGACATGCTCGTCTTCATAGATCTTGTGGCAGGGCAGCTCGCCGCGCAGGATCTTTGCGAAGATGTTGTTGGTGTCATAGGCGGTCATGGCGGCGGCTCCCTCGAAACTTTCCCGCTTACTGTCATCAGCGGCGGCAAACCGTCAAGGCGCCTCGTCAATGCCTTTCCGGAAGGGCCCGAGCTCAGCCAGCTCTCGTCCGGCTTCCGCGATATAGGCTCGCTCGCGCTTGAGGTAGTCGTCGATGGCGCGGCGCAGGCCTGGATCGGCGATGAAATGAGCCGAGTAGGTGGTTCGCGGCAGGTAGCCGCGCGCGATCTTGTGCTCGCCCTGCGCGCCGGCTTCGACATGCGCGAGGCCGTGTTTGATGGCGAAGTCGATCGCCTGATAGTAGCAGACCTCGAAATGCAGGAACGGATGATGCTCGACCGCACCCCAATTGCGGCCGAACAGCGTGTCCGAGCCGATAAAGTTGATGGCACCCGCGATCCACCGATCGTTGCGACGGGCCATCACCAGCAGCACGTCCTCGCTCATGGTCTCGCCGATCAGCGAAAAGAACTCGCGCGTCAGGTACGGCCGACCCCATTTGCGCGAGCCGGTCTCCATGTAGAATTCGAAAAAGGCATCCCAGGCCGCCTCGGTGATGTCTTTTCCGGTGAGCCAGTGGATGGTGATCCCCGAGGCGAGCGCGTCGCGTCGCTCGCGCTTGATCGATTTGCGGTGACGCGAATTCAGCGTGGCCAGGAAATCGTCGAACCTGGCAAAGCCCTCGTTGTGCCAGTGGAACTGCTGGTCGGTGCGCTGGAGGAAGCCGTGCCGGGCGAGCAGCTTCCACTCCGCCTCGCGCGCGAAGGTGACGTGCACGGAGGACGCCTTGCTGACGCCGCACAGCGCCACCAGCCCGCTCGCCAGCGCCTCCATGATGCGCTCGCGGTCGACGCCGTCGCGGACCAGGAGCCGGGGGCCCGTGGCGGGCGTGAAGGGAACCGAGACCTGGAGCTTCGGATAATAGCGTCCCCCGGCGCGCTCGTAAGCGTCGGCCCAGCCGCGATCGAAGACATATTCGCCTTGGCTGTGCGACTTCAGATAGCAGGGCACGACGCCGGCGACGCGGCCGTCGATCTTGGCCACAAGATGCCGCGGTCCCCAACCGGTGCGGATCGTTGCCGAACCCGATTTCTCGACCGCAGAAAGAAATGCGTGCGAGACGAAGGGGTTGTAGGCAGGTTTTAAGGGCGTGAGGGAATCGCCTGAAAGTGCGGATGAGGATCCCTTGTCGCCGCCCTTGCAGCGGCCGGCGGGATTGGCGCAGGCGTCCCAATCCTCGGGCGAGACATCGCTCATGGAGGGGACGGCCTCTAGCGTAATTTCAGATGATACCATTAAGCCCAAGATCGTGCATTGCAGCAGCGACTTCAAGGGGGCCGGAGGTGTGCCCCTACGGCACGAAGCCCTCGAAAATCATCTGATCCGCATATTGCGCGACCCGCCACCGCTGCTCGGGCGTGCGCACGGTCCAGCCGAGCAGGGCGCAGCCGAAGACGTTGCGGGCGATCCAGGGGGCGGGTGCCGGGAGGTGATCGACCTTGAAGGCGACGAAATGCGGCTGGGTCTGGAAGCCGTGGCGCAGGTGCAGCATGCTGTCGCGCTGCGCTTTGGTCAGGTGGGCCCAGTACTCGTCCTCATAGCTCCGCTGCGCGACGATGCCGCGGGGACGGGAGGGTAGCAAGTCGCGTAGCGCCAGCACCTGATCGGGATCGAAGGACATGCCCACAGCTCGCCCGTCATAGGAGGCCAGCACTTCGGCCATCCGCTTCACCAGCTTGCGGTCGCCGTCAAAACGGCTCTTCACCTCGATCACCAGCGGCACGCGGCCGGCGACGATGGCGCAGAGGTCGCTGAGCGACATCATCCGCTCGGGCGTATCCTTGAAGGGGATGGCTTTCAGCTCCGCAGCGGTCTTTGCGACCAGCGGACCGGTCGCCTCGGTGAGGCGGCCTAGCGCATGGTCGTGGTGCACCATGGCCTCGCCGTCAGCCGAGAGCTGGATATCGACCTCGATCGAGAAATTGCCCGATATCGCGGCTTGCACCGCGCCAGGCATGTTCTCGACGATGCCACGGGAAATGTCATGCAGGCCGCGGTGGGCGACCGGCCGCGCTGTCAGCCAATCCGGAGCACGCACGATGTTGCCTCAGGCGACTTCGAATACGCCTTCAACCTCGACGGCCGCATCCGCGGGCAGCGAAGCGACGCCGACGGTGGTGCGGGCGTGACGACCCTTGTCACCGAAGGCGGCGACCATCAGATCGGAGGCGCCGTTCAGCACTTTCGGGCCATCCAGGAAATCCGGCGCCGAGTTGATGAAGCCGCCAAGGCGCACCACGCGCACCACCTTATCGAGGTCGCCGACCGCCGCCTTGACCTGCGCGAGCAGGTTGACAGCACAGCCGCGCGCGGCTGCAGCACCGTCCTCGAGCGAGACGCCGGCGCCCAGTTTGCCCTTGGCGATCAGCTTGCCGGCGGGGTCGAAGCAGACCTGGCCGGAGATGAACAGCAGATTGCCGGTGCGCACGAACGGCACGTAATTGGCGACGGGGGTGGGGGCCTCGTGCAGCTTGATGCCCTGTTCCGCCAGTTTCTGCTCGACCGTGCCCGCCATGTTCGACCTCGTTGTCTAAAATCCGTTCAGGAATTCATCCGCCCGTGCGCGTCCGAGGGGCGCCGGGCGGCGCCCTGTTTCGCTCATTGGGCTGTCACATGCAAGCAACCGGAGGGGGCTGCAATCCGTTGTAACCGAGCAGGCGGTTCAAAGCCGGCGCCGCAAGTTTACGTGAACCGGCCTCAGTTGCGGCGCAATGGGACGGTCATTAAAATGTCGAATCTGCGCTTTCCCCAAGGACGCATCCTCAAGGAACAGACATGGTGCACCTTTTCCGGACTTCGCTCGGTGTGATGGCGCTCGCGGCGATCGCTTTCGGCCCCGCCAATGGGGCGCCGGCGGCCAGCGGCCCTTTCCTCGCGCATCAGGCGCTGTATGACCTCAGCCTGGTCAAATCTCGCTCGAACTCGATCAGCAGCGCGCGCGGCCGCATCCTCTACAACTTCACCGGAAGCACCTGCGAGGGCTACACCTCCGAATTCCGCCAGGTCTCCGAACTCGACAGCGGCGAGGGCAAGGTCACGCTGAGCGACCTCCGCTCCAACTCCTGGGAGGACGCCGCAGGAAAAAGCTATCGCTTCAAGATCGAGACGCGGATGAACGAGACCGAGTCTGGCCTCGTCGACGGCTCGGCTGAACGCGACGGCGATCACATCAACGTCAAGCTGAAGCTGCCGGCGCCGAAGACCTTCACCCTCGACGGCAAGATCGTGTTCCCCACCGAGCAGATCCAGCGCATCATTGCGGCTGCCAAGGAAGGCAAATCGCTGCTGGAGCTCTCCGTCTATGACGGCTCCGACGACGGCCAGAAGGTCTACAACACGCTGACGGTGATCGGCCAGCCGATCCCGGCCGACCACACCGCTTCGCCCGATCCGTCCACCTCCGACGAGCACATGAAATCGCTGAAGCGCTGGCCCGTGACCGTCAGCTATTTCGACCGTGACGTCAAACAGAAGGAAGGCGAGCAGACGCCTGTCTATGCGATGTCGTTCGAGCTCTACGAGAACGGCGTCTCCCGCCGGCTCGTACTCGACTACAACGACTTTGTCATCTCCGGAGCGATGGGCAAGTTCGACGTCAAGGACAGCAAGCCCTGCAATTAAGGGATGAGGCTAGCTCTCGACACAGTCTCCAGCTACGCTCCCCGTCAACCACAACTCCGGGAGCCAGCCCATGCCCAAGCTCGACCATCTGCGTCCCAGCGGCCTGCACCACAATCCCGCTTATTCCCACGTCGTCACCGCCTCCGGCGCACGCACGATCTACATCTCCGGCCAGGTGTCGGTAGACGAGGAGGGGCGGATCGTCGGCGAGGGCGACATCGCTGCGCAGACCACGCAGGTGATGCAGAATCTCGGCCATGCCCTGAAGGCGGCCGGCGCGACCTACGCCAACATCGTCAAGATCACGACCTTCGTCGTCGGCTACAAGCCGGAGCTGCGCCCGATCATCGGCAAGGCCCGCTCGGCCTTCTTCGAAGGCATGGAGCCGCCGGCTTCGACCCTCGTCGGTGTCTCCGCGCTCGCCGCGCCGGAATGGCTGATCGAGATCGAGGCGATCGCAGTGGCGGATTGAGGCGTGCCGGCCCGGACTTCATCAAAAAATGAGAAACAAACCCATGCACAGTAGAAGTCCGAGATCGATTTCGTATTTCGCGAATTCCATTTAACGCGTCGGCAAAACAGTGGCATGATGCCATGCTGACATTCTCGAAAAAGCGGCGAGCTACGAACCGTTCCTGGAGATTTCCTGCAAGACGGCCATCGCATCGTCGGCCCGATCCACGGGCACGAAGAGATGATCGTGGTGGAAGGCCGACACGGCATTGGCGCTGATGCCGGCTGCGGCGAGACGCGCCGTGATGGCTGCCAGGAAGCCCACGGCATCGAGCGCGGAGTGGACCGTCAAGGTGATCAGGCGCGAGGCAAACGCGAAAGCCAGTCCTGCCGCTGCGGCCTCTTCACGCGGGATGACCAGCGTCGTTCCCTCGTGCTCGCGGAACGTCAGCAGTGGATTGAGTGCTGCGGGAATGTTCTGATGTAGCGTGATGGTGCAGAACACGAAGATGCCGGGCTGAAGCTCAGGCTTCATGTGGTTCAGCAATACGTCGAGATCGCGTTCGCCTGTCATTGCGGCCTTCTTTCAGGAGGCGGTCCAGCCACGCAATGACGGCGTGGAAGCGGCCTGCCAGATCACTCCTGCGTCCTTTCCGGCCCGTCATACGCGATGCCGCGGATCACCGCGGCATTGCCGAATTTCTTGCGCAGGCTGTCGACCGCGCGCTCGGCATGGGCGGCGCGGCGATCGAGCATGTCGGTGTCGTCGGCGGGGGAGCCGTCGCGCAGCGCGCTGACGCCGGCGCCCATCAGGCGGAAGGCGGTGCCGTCGATTTCCTTGGCCAGCATCTCCCGGCAGATCGAAAAGATCTTGGCGGCAAGCTGCGTCGGCGCGGCGATCGACTGCGAGCGGGTGCGTTGGCGGAAATCGGCGGTCTTCAGCTTCAGCGTGACGGTCGAGCCGGCGAGTTCGCTGCTCTTGAGCCGCGACGAGGTCTTTTCGCACAGCCGCCAGAGGATTTTTTCAAGCGAGGCGAAATCGCGGATGTCCGTTTCGAACGTCGTTTCACTCGAAATCGTCTTGGCGCCGCGGTCCGGCTCGACGCGGCGGTCGTCGATGCCGCGCGCGAGCCGCCACAGCCGGCGGCCGTCGCTGGGGAATTGCCTCATCAACTCGATCTCATCGGCCTTTTGCAGATCGGCGATGATGCGGAAGCCGCGCTGCGCAAGGCGTTCCTGCGTGGCGGGCCCGACCCCGAAGATGAAGCCGACCGGCTTCTCGGCGAGCATCGTTCGCGCTTCTTCCTGGTCAAGCGCCGCAAAGCCGCGGGGCTTGTCGAGATCGGAGGCGATCTTGGCCAGGAACTTGTTGCAGGAGAGCCCAACCGAAACGGTGATGCCGATGTCGCGCTCGACGTCGCGGGCAAAGCGCGCCAGCACCTTTGCGGGAATCATGCGGTGCACGCGCTCGGTGCCCGAGAGATCGAGAAAGGCCTCGTCGATCGAGAGCGGCTCGACCAGCGGCGTCAGCGCCTGCATGGCCTGCCGTACCTCGCGGCCGACACGAACATACTTTGCCATGTCGGGTGGGATCACGGTGGCATGCGGGCAGGCTTCCAACGCCCTGAACATCGGCATCGCCGAACGTACGCCGTAGGTGCGTGCGATGTAGCAGGCCGCCGAGACCACGCCGCGCTTGCCGCCGCCGATGATGACCGGCTTGTCCGCGATCTCAGGATTGTCGCGCTTCTCGACCGTCGCATAAAAGGCGTCGCAGTCGATATGGGCGATGGTGAGCCCGGCGCGCCCGCGGTGGCGGACGAGGCGAGGGGAGCCGCAGGCGGAACAGCGCCGCCCGCCCATATCCAGATCGGCCAGACAATCCCGGCAGAAGCAGCGGGGCCCGGCCGGATCGGGGGCGGTCACGGCACGTCGCGCTCCCAGGTCCGGTCGCCGAGCGGATCGCCCAGCACTTGCCGCGCCGCGGCAACGTTGGTCGGATGCAGTTCCGAGGCCTTGGCGAAGGCCTTCACGGTCTCATCATCACGCAGCACGAAATCGAGCACGCTGAGCAGGAAATTCGGGTCCGAGGCGGCGTTCCGGAGGGTCTCCGGACCGACCCCTGTCTCGGCCAGGAACAGGCCCAGCCTTTCGGGGGCGCCCGCAACAAAAGACAGCGCCTGAATCGCAACGATTTCAGCAACTTCGCGGGGGTTGTGAACAGGCTTTTTCAAGGGCGAGGTTTGCCTTTCCGTTAACTTTCGGTGTCTACTTTGGACTATGCCCGAGTCTTGGCGCCGAGTCTTGGCGTTGAGTTTTGGCGTTGAGTTTTGGGACTGAGTCTTGGCGTTGCGTCTTGCGGCCCCAGACAAGCAACTGGAAACCACATCGCAGAAAGTGGCCGCTCGGGTTTAACGAAACTCAAGCGAATCTGAGGCTAGTTTGAATCCAGTTTTCGAAGCACCGGAAAGCGGTGCCTGAGGCGTTTACATGCACCGGTCGTCGGGACCAAACAGGAGGGCGGGATGGCTAAGACCGTCCTGATCGTGGAAGACAACGAGCTGAACATGAAGCTCTTCCGCGACCTGCTGGAGGCGCACGGCTACCAGACCTCCGGCACCAGCAACGGCTACGAGGCGCTCGACCTCGTGCGCAAGATGCGGCCCGACCTGGTGCTGATGGATATTCAATTGCCTCAGGTGTCGGGGCTCGAGGTGACACGCTGGATCAAGGACGATCCGGAACTGCGCGCCATTCCCGTCGTCGCGGTCACGGCGTTCGCGATGAAGGGCGACGAAGAGCGCATCCGCGAGGGCGGCTGCGAAGCCTATTTGTCCAAGCCGATCTCGGTCGGCAAATTCATTGAGACGGTCCGGCGTTTTATCGGATAGGAAGTGAGTTCAAAGTGTCCGCGCGTATCCTTGTGGTCGATGACGTTCCCGCCAACGTCAAACTGTTAGAGGCCCGTCTCTCCGCCGAATATTTCGACGTGATGACCGCCTCGAACGGCACCGAGGCGCTGGCGCTGGCCCGCCGCGCCGAATGCGACATCATCCTGCTCGACGTGATGATGCCCGACATGGACGGCTATGAAGTCTGCCGCCGGCTGAAGACCGATCCGGCCACCCACCACATCCCCGTCGTCATGGTCACCGCGCTCGACAGCCCGTCCGACCGCAACCGCGGCCTGGAAGCCGGCGCCGACGACTTCCTGACCAAGCCCGTCTCCGACGTGGTGCTGATCGCGCGCGTGCGCTCGCTGACGCGGTTGAAGATGATGACCGACGAGCTGCGCATGCGCGCCATCACCTCGCTCGAGATCGGCATGCAGGCCCCGGAGCGGAGCGCGGTGGCTGACACCGGCAAGGGCGGCCGCATCCTCCTGGTCGACGACCGCGAGTCCTCCTACGAGCGGCTGGCGACGATCCTCGCCGCCGAGCACACCGTGGAGGTCGAGCCCAACCCGACCGAAGCTCTGTTCCATGCCGCCGAGGGCAATTACGATCTCTTGATCGTGTCGCTCGATCTGAACAATTTCGACGGCCTCAGGCTATGCAGCCAGGCCCGCTCGCTGGAGCGCACCCGTCACGTGCCGATCCTCGCGATCGCGGAAGCGGAAAACTCCACGCGGCTGCTGCGTGGCCTCGAGATCGGCGTCAACGACTATTTGCTGCGCCCGATCGACAAGACCGAGCTCTTGGCGCGCGCCCGCACTCAGATCCGCCGCCGCCGCTATACCGATCATCTGCGCGACAACGTGCAGAACTCGATCGAGATGGCGATCACCGACGCGCTCACCGGCCTGCACAATCGCCGTTACATGGAGAGCCATCTGGCAACGCTCGCCGAGCAGGCCGCGACGCGCGGCAAGCCTCTGGCGCTCATGATCCTCGACATCGACTATTTCAAGTCGATCAACGACACCTATGGCCACGACGCCGGCGACGACGTGCTGCGGGAATTCGCCGTGCGCGTGCGCAAATCGATCCGCGGCATCGATCTCGCCTGCCGCTATGGCGGCGAGGAATTCGTCATCGTGATGCCCGAGACCGATCTCCACGTCGCGGGCATGGTTGCCGAGCGCCTGCGCCGCTCGATCGCGGGCGAGCCGTTCGCGGTCCACAAGGGCACCAAGCGGATCGAGGTCACGATCTCGATCGGGCTGACCACGCTGGAGCAGAAGGGCGAGGCAGTTTCCGACGTTCTCAAGCGCGCCGACACCGCGCTCTACCGCGCCAAGCACGACGGGCGCAATCGCGTGGTGTCGCACGCCGCGTGAGGCGAGGGGCGTTGGTGCGCGCCTAACACTCAGCTGTCGTCCCTGCGAACGCAGGGACCCATAACCCCAGGGAGGGGTTGGGGAGCGAGCTGACCACTCCGAGTCTTCGCCAAACAACTGCCTGTGGTTATCGATCCCGGATCTGCGCTCCGCTTCGCTGCGCTTGTCCGGGATGACAGCGGTCATTGGGGTGAGCGCTTGCCCTTCACGGGCGCTGGCTTCCTCGCATCACCACCCACATCCACGCCCGCATTCCGCAACAGCACCTTCGCGGCTTCCTTCGCGGCGCGTGCCATCGCGGGATCGTCACGCACCAAGTCCTGGGCAATCGAGCCGTCGACCAGCAGCACGAGTTGGGTGGCGAGTGCATCGGCCTCCGTAACGCCGAGTTCGGTCAGCCGCTCGCGAAACCAGAGGCGGCGGCTTTCTTTGAAGGCGATGGCGATCTTCTTCACGGCGCGGTCGGCAGGGCCGAGCTCGGCCACCGCATTCACGAACGGGCAGCCGCGAAAACCCTTCATCGCAAAGCGCCGCTCCAGCGAATCGAAGGTCGCGAGAATCTGTTCGGCCGGCGGCTTGTCGGAGGGGCGGGCGTGGACGAAGCGGCGCTCGAGATAGGCCGCGATCAGCGCGTCCTTGGAAGGGAAGTGGTTGTAGAGCGTGCGCTTGCTGATCCCGACCTCGGCCGCGATGGTGTCGACGCCGATGGCACGAATGCCTTGCAGATAGAACAGCTTGTCGGCGGTCTGGAGGATCCGCTCTTTCATCGTCTGTGGGGCGGGCGGGGGAGCCATGCGGTCGCGCGCATCCTGTTCGCTTGACAGTCGCAGCCATCTATAGCCTAAGTACACAGGTCTGTGTAATCAAAATCAGCGGCAAAAGCAGACGCCGGCACGCGTGCCGCGCCCAAAAGGGAGACAAAAAATGCCCCTGTTGCAGGTCCTGCGTCCGACATTGCCGATCCTGATCGGCGCCTCGATCATGCTGACGCTGAGCATGGGACTGCGGCAGTCGCTCGGCATCTTCATGCAGCCGCTGACGCACGACATCCACCTGTCGGTCTCGGACTTCACACTGGCCCTCGCCATGCAGAACCTGGCCTGGGGCTTTCTCCAGCCGCTTGCGGGCGCGATGACGGTGCGCTTCGGCTTCCGTCCCATCATGATCGCGGGCGCATTGATGTACATCGCGGGTCTCGCCTTGATGGCGACCGCGGGCGGGCTCGTCAGCATCATGATCGGCGCCGGCGTGTTGATCGGCACCTCGCTCGCCTGTACCGCGGCTGCGATCGCGATGTCGGTGGCGGCGCGCGCGGTGCCTGCGACGGTGCGCTCGACCGTGCTCGGGATCGTCTCCGGCGCGGGCTCGCTCGGCGCGCTGCTGTCGGCACCGATCGGGCAGATGCTCAACGAGGGGTTTGGCTGGCGGATCGGGCTCGCCGGTTTCGTCGTCATGTCGGTACTGATGATCCCCGCCGCATGGTACGCGGGCCGCGTCGACGCCATTCCGCTGCCGAAGCCGGCCGCCGACGACATCGGCGATGCCACGGCTGCCTCCGTGACCAGGGCGGCGTTCCGCAATGCTTCCTTTGTGGTGATGACCTGCGCCTATCTCGTCTGCGGCATGCAGCTCGTCTTCCTCACGACGCATCTGCCGTCGTATCTGGCGATCTGCGGCCTCGATCCGATGCTGAGCGCGCAGACGCTCGGCATGATCGGCGGCTTCAACGTGCTCGGTTCGCTGTTCTTCGGCTGGGCCGGCCAGCGCTGGAACAAGCTCGCGCTGCTGGGCGCCATCTACATCCTGCGCTCGCTCGCGCTGGCCTGGTACTTCACGCTGCCCGCGACGCCGTTCTCGACGTTGCTGTTCGGCGCCATCATGGGCTTCCTCTGGATGGGCGTCGGCCCGCTGGTCGCGGGCGCCGTCGCCGAGATGTTCGGCCTGCGCTGGCAGGCCATGATCCAGGGCCTCGCCTTCATGAGCCACCAGATCGGCAGCTTCCTCGGCGCCTACGGCGGAGGGCTGATCTACGACGCGCTCGGCTCCTACACCATGGCCTGGCGCATCGGCGTGGCGCTCGGTCTTGCCGGTGGCATCATCCAGGTCGCGTTCGCGCTGATCCGCCCCTCGCAGCCGCCGGCACCGGTGCTGCGGACGGCATAGGTCCGGGCCAGTCTTTCGGCGGGTCCACTGCAAGCAGGAACGCCCTCCGACCGGCGTTTTCTCCGGAACTTAGCGGGGCGTCATGCGTTGCTGCGCTGCTCTTGAAAGTAGCATGCCGCTGAACCTCAAACCGTCCTTGAGCGCATAATGTTGGCGACGAAAGCGCGCATGCGCCCCATCCGGCTTGTGATAGCAGATCGCCGCCCGATCGTTCTGCAGGGCTTTGCCTCGCTGTTTGCGGCAGAGCGCGATTTCGCGGTGGTCGCTTCGTGTCCCGATGGAGCCGGCTGCCTGAAGGCAATTCGGATGTTGGCGCCGGATCTCGTGCTTGTCGAGGACGGATTTTCAGACGTCACGGCTGCCGAGATGCTCGCCGTCGTCAAGGCCGAGAAGATTCCCACACGGCTGGTGTTCTACACCGCGTCGCTCGCACATGGCGAGCTTGCCGCCGCAATCGCTGCGGGCACTTGCTGTGCGATTTCGATGCGTGAGGAACCCAAACACCTGTTGCAGTCGCTGAGGCTGGTGGCACCCGCCTCCGACCGGGCGAGGCCCGGCAAGCAAGAAGATGGAGCGTTGGACGAAACTGGATTGGCCGCGCTGACGGATCAGGAGCGCAAGATCATGCGCCTGGTTGCTTGCGGCATGTCGAACAAACAGATCGCGCGCCAACTCAAGGTCTCCACAGGCACGATCAAGGCGCGGCTCAATCAAGTATCGACGCAGCTCGAGATCAAGAGCCGGACCGAGGTGGCGGCGTTCGCTCTGTCGCGGCTTTACGGCGGGATCGGTGCGCTCGCAGCTCTGATTTATGCCGCGCTCGAAGACTTCAGGGGCGCCAAGGCAACCGGATTCGGCGATGCATTGACCGATAGTTTTACGGTGGAGACCGCAGACGGCACCACCGAGGTCATCACCATCAAGGTCCACGACAAGAAGACGACGCCTGCCTCCGGCAAAGCGGCGAAATCCGCGTTCAAAGCCGTCCGCGGGGAAACTCCCATCACCGAGACGCTGGGGCGGGCCGGCAAGCTCGTCCAATCGAGCCCCGATATTGTCCCCGGGACGCTCGCGTTGCAGACCACCAACGCTGCAAGAGCTGCCCTGGGCAGCTACGCTCCTTTCCTGACGACGGCGGTCGGGATCTGGATCTGCGAGGTGCTGAACAGCGTCGCGCATGCGGCCAATTTTGCTGATGCCGTTCTTGCGTCGGCTCCCGGACACGATGCAGGCGAGGCGTCCGCGCTCAATTTGAGCGGCAACGCCGATGCGAATCTCGGCAGCTTCGACAATCTCGCTTGGCTGCATCCTGACATTGACCATCAATCGTTTGCGTTCGAGGGTCCCCGAAGCGATACCATCGGCGCACACGGCGATGCCGTTCAGATCATGGGTGTGGATGCGGGTGAAGTCGGCGCAAGCAACAACGCCACCCCGCATGTCGGATCCGGAGCCGTCGACGCCCCAATCGATCATGGCGGCATTGCGCAGACCGCCGCGACCGGCGCGTCGGGAAATAGCGAACATGACAGAACGCAGGCGGCCGGAGTAGACGAGTCCAATGCCGGTCAGCCGCAAACTGGTTTGCACGACGACGAGGACGGCGGCCCAGCCTCCAAGCAGCACGACAAGCAAGGCTCACCGGAGGTCGGTTCCAATCACGGGCAATCGCAGGGTGATGTGCAGGAGTCGAAAGACGACACCGGGCTCGCCAAGGGGCACTCCGAGCACGCATCGTCGGGTGACGAGTCCAATGATGCGCAGTCGCAGGGCGATTTACACAAGTCCGGTCACGGTTCGGCCGCTGCCGAACAACATGCCAGCGGTGAGGCGGGCCCGGCCGGCGGTGGCAAGTCCGGCCAGTCCGAGAGAGACTTGCACGAGTCCGCTGCAGGAAATCCGCATGCGGGCTCGAGCGGGCACGCTGAAGCCAAGGACCAAGCGACCGATCGCTCGGGTCCAGCACAAAAGGAAACTGCCCCAGAGCTCGGAGATTCATTTCATTTCAAAAATGAAAATGCGGCTTCCGGAACTTCAACGACGCCTGAGATGCATGGTGGCCACGGACCGGATTTCATTGGCTATGGTCTGCACGCAGCCGCGCATGAGGGACCGCCGCCAGTCTCGGCTTTCGACCTGGTTGGCCCTTCAGATGCGGAGCAAAGCGCCTTTGATCACGCGAGAGGCGTCCAGCATCATCTCACGCACGATTTGTTTGTATAGCGAACTTCGGGCGGGGCCGAGAGGCCCCGCGACAGTCGTCGGTCGAGTCCGCGATTCAGATCGCTGCTGGCTCAGCGACGTGCCGTTCGCTTGAGGTCTGCGACCTTGAACCTGTTGCCGACCTGCAGACTGCTGCAAAACCAGTGGGCTCGGTTTCGAAACTCGCCCAGGAAAACCTTCGTCTCGACGCAGTTTTCGTAGGACGTATGGGTGATGGTGTCTCGGCAGGTTGGCGAGAGAGGGCCATAATTGATGTTGCCGCCCGACTCGCTGCAGCCAATCCAGGGCTCTTTGCCGTGTGCGAAGCTCGATGCACAGCCACCATTGCAGCTGCTTGCGACGCTCTCCAGGTGGGCAATCCTCCCCATCACTGATCCCGGGGCATAGGAAGGTGTCCGTGCGGCTGAAGTTTGCGTGGCCGGGGACGCTCGGCGAGACGCTCCCGTATTTGTCTCGCGCTCCACGCGATGTGGCCTTTCCACCCGCTTCGGTGCATCGACCGAGACGGCGGGAAGCGTGGCGGCGGGACCTGTCGGGATCTGCGACGAGGCCGGGCTGCACAATAGGGCGGTGGACAGGGCAGCGATGGTTGAAGGCACGATCAAGCCTGACGACAACCTCATGACATGACCTCCCCAATCCGGGCCGGAAATGCCGTCCCGGTAAGTGCACGATAACATGCATTTGGAGACGAGCAACCAAGGGTTGATGAGATGTCTGCCGATAGAATCGGCATCGGCATGCGACGCGGCCGGGCCAAGAGCGTCACTTCGACGCTACGCGCTGCATCGCGTTCGGGACACGAGGGGGCACAAACGAAAACGGGGCCCGACAAGGCCCCGCAAATTCTTCAACGTATCAGCCGATCTTACTTGATCTTGGCTTCCTTGAATTCGACGTGCTTGCGCGCGACCGGATCGTACTTCTTCTTGACCAGCTTGTCGGTCATGGTGCGCGAATTCTTCTTGGCGACGTAGTAGAAGCCGGTGTCGGCCGAGGACACGAGCTTGACCTTGATGGTGACCGCTTTGGCCATGTTCTGAACCTCAGAAAATCAGGGGAATCTGGAGCCGGCCAAACGGCCCGCGTTGGACGGCAACCTAGCCAGAAACCGCCTGATGTCAAGGTTTTAGGGCTGGAAAACCAACCAAATCGGACCGATCAGGCCTCGAAGAACCGGTTTTTCGGCCGTGGAAGCCCCAGATTCTCCCTCAAAGTGGCCCCTTCATACTCTTTCCGGAAAATCCCGCGCCGCTGCAGCTCCGGGACGACCTTGTCGACGAAATCGTCGAGGCCTTGGGGCAGGAACGGGAACATGATGTTGAAGCCGTCGGAGCCGCGCCCGACCAGCCATTCCTCCATCTGGTCGGCGATCGTCTTGGCCGTGCCGACGAAGGACAGTCCGCCATAGCCGCCGACGCGCTGGGCGAGCTGGCGCACCGTGAGCTTGTCGCGCCTCGCAAGATCGACCAAGCGCTGGCGGCCGCTCTTGCTGGCATTGGTCTCCGGGATATCAGGCAATTGTCCGTCAGGGTCGAAGCCGGAGGCATCGGTGCCAAGGATGACCGAGAGCGAAGCGATGGCGCTGTCATAGTGCACGCGGCTGTCGAGCAGCGCCCGTTTCTCCCTGGCCTCGTCGACGCTGTCGCCGACCACGACGAAAGCGCCGGGCAGGATCTTCAGATGCTCGGGGTCGCGGCCGATCTTCTCCATGCGGCCCTTGATGTCGGCATAGAGCTTCTGGCCGTCGGCGAGGCTGCCGCCGCCGGTGAAGACGGCCTCCGCCGTCTCGGCCGCAAGCTGCTTGCCGTCTTCCGAGGCGCCCGCCTGCACGATCACGGGCCAGCCCTGCACGGGGCGGGCGATGTTGAGGGGGCCGCGCACCTTCAGATATTTGCCGTCGTGGTCGAGCACATGCATCTTCGCGGGATCGAAGAACAACCCGCTCTCGACATCGCGC
>NZ_JADFUE010000223.1:0-503 GCF_054967145.1 Bradyrhizobium sp. UFLA06-24 | reverse complement strand
CCTTCGTAGCCCTCCTGAGCCCTGGAAAAACTCCGTAGCGTTCGACGGAAGACTCGGGTTCCGCCAGTGTTCGTAACATTGGCCTGCTCCAAGCAACGCGAATTGCGCGGCGCTGGGCAGGCAACATGGCTGGCGACCGTTCCGTGGCGACGCTGCCGGCGGACGAATCCTTTCCGAAATCCACAACGACGGCCCGAACGGGCGCGGCCTTTCACACGATCTTTTTACGGGCGCTAATCATTACTACAACCAATGGTTTAAATATCGACGACCGCCATTCCTTCGCGGAACCGTTCCAGATGATTCACAAGGGCGTCGAATTCAGCGTCACGCAGGTCACGGCCGGCGTCTGGAAATGGCGTTTCCAGATCGGCGATCGGGTCTACACCGGCAAGACCGAAGCGAAACTCGACCTGCTGGCGATCCGCCGCGTGCAGCTGCGGATCGACCGCGAGCTGAACAATCTCGGGCTGGGACGGCCCCGCGGGCAAGGCGATCAGGAT
>NZ_JADFUE010000222.1:0-511 GCF_054967145.1 Bradyrhizobium sp. UFLA06-24 | reverse complement strand
GTCGTACTTCGCTCCGTATTTCTCGGCAAAGACATCGATCGCCACTTCGGCCGAAGCTCGGTTGGACGCCAAATAGACCTCGCGCAGATCCTTCTTCATGCTGGCCTGTACCGACACTGCGACTTTGTTCAAGATATTCGCGGTTTTGTGCACCCAGCACCGCTGATGTCGCGTGGCGGGAAAGACCTCGTCGAGCGCCTTCCAGAAGCCGAGCGCGCCGTCACCGACGGCGATTTCCGGGGCGATCTTCAGCCCACGGGTTTTCGCCTCGACGAGCAGTTCGTGCCAGCTCTGCGTGCTCTCGCGCACGCCGACCTGGAAGCCGATGAGTTCCTTCTTGCCTTCCGGCGTCGCGCCGATCAGCACCAGCATGCATTCGCTGTGGTCTTCCATGCGAGCCTGCAGGAAGACGCCGTCCGCCCACACGTATACGTACCGGCGCGCCGACAGATCGCGCTTCTGCCAACGCTCGTACTCGAGCTGCCACTCCGTCGTCAGTCTGGAAACCACC
>NZ_JADFUE010000221.1:0-521 GCF_054967145.1 Bradyrhizobium sp. UFLA06-24 | reverse complement strand
ATTTTTCCGTGCTCAGCAGGAGGACTCTCGGATGAAGTGCAACAAGCAATTGTCGCTCGCGAGCATCATTGCGTTCGGGACGATCGCTTTTGGGAGCGGAAGTTTAGCTGCTGATTTGCCTGCGGCACCTGTCGTCAAAGCGCCGGCTCCCGTTTATCCTCTCTTCAGCTGGACTGGAGGTTACATCGGCGGCAGTGTAGGCTCGGGTTGGGGTACCAGCCAGACCGACCTCGCTGTGGGCAATACATTCATTGGCGCCCCCGTCAACCAGACCGTAAACCAGCTCATCGGCGGCACTGCCGATTTGAATGTGCCATTGCCGCAGGTGCAGCTGAACGGCTTCCTCGGCGGCGTACAAGCCGGTTACAATTTCCAGTCCGGTGTGATGGTCTACGGCGTGGAAAGCGATTTTTTATGGAGTGGTATCAAGGGGCGCACTGGCTGCTTTGTGGTCTTGAACTGCACGAACGACACCAAATGGATTGCCGATATCACCGGACGGGTCGGCGTCACGGTGGGCG
>NZ_JADFUE010000220.1:0-559 GCF_054967145.1 Bradyrhizobium sp. UFLA06-24 | reverse complement strand
CGACCAACCCCGCGAATTCGCGCGTGAACTTTGTGTCGGCGATCACCGCGTTGCTCAATGAATTACAGCTCGTCGCCAGCGCCGACCAAGCCAGACAGATCCTGACGCAAGTCCGCAAGCATGCCATAAAGCACAAGGTGCCGGTCGAGCGCGAAACAGTAGCAGCGATCTGGCGCGATGTGTGCGGATACTTGTCGCCCCACCCGGCCTGAAGAGGCGTACCCAGCAAGATCTGGACAGGCTATTCGAAAACCAAGCGCCGCGAGGACGGTATCGGGCATCGTTAATCGACGGCCACGACGGCCTGCCTCAGCATGGTCGCGCGAGGTTGGCTGCAGCAGGATCACAGGCGATGCCGCGCTGTCGCCAATCGTCCACGTGCCAATTCAAAGGGAGTTTTCGATGAGTAATCCGCACCCAGCAGCCGGTATCCTGGATCGGCTCAACAAAGCCTCGTCCGCCGAAGAGTTTTTTTCACTGCTAGGCGTCGAGTACGACCCCGGAATCGTCAATGTCGCGCGCCTTCACATCTGTCTCTTATACACATCTGACGCTGCCG
>NZ_JADFUE010000219.1:0-572 GCF_054967145.1 Bradyrhizobium sp. UFLA06-24 | reverse complement strand
CTGGAAGGGTGCTCACAATGGACGACCATTCTGACGACATAAGACGACCGTTGTCACCGCGTATTGAAGTGTTCGCTGGCGCAGGTCGCAAGCGGTGGCCAGATGATTTGAAGGCACAGATTGCCGCGGAAAGCCTCGAGCCAGGGGCGGTTGTCACAGACGTCGCCCGTCGCCATGGCTGCCGGCCCCAGCAGGTGCACGACTGGCGTCGCTTGGCACGTTTGGGCCAGTTGGTATTGCCGGCGTCGGCGGACACGCTGTCGTTCGTGCCGGTGGTGTCGGAATCGGCGCTACCGGCAGCTGCAGAGCCCACCGGGTCGCCGGAAGCAGCCGTTGTGACGGTTGAGCTCCAGGGGGCACGAGTTGAGGTGCGGGGGACGCCTGGCCTTGCTGTGTTGAGTGATGTGTTCTTGGCGCTCCGACGGACACGTTCATGCTGACGCCACCCGGGAACCTTGCGATTTACGTGGCGACGCAACCTGTGGACTTCAGAAAAGGTGCGGAGGGCTTGGCGCTTTTGGCGAAGGAGACGCTGGGCCATGATCCGATGAGGGGCGTGGCGGTGGTGTTCC
>NZ_JADFUE010000218.1:0-588 GCF_054967145.1 Bradyrhizobium sp. UFLA06-24 | reverse complement strand
GGTCGGTTGACATGGACATTCTGATCCCAGCGGCGCTGGAAGGCCAGATCACCCGTCAACGCGCCGAAATCCTCAGCGCCAAGCTGGTGCTGGAAGGGGCTAACGGCCCAACCTTCCCAGAAGCGGACGACATTCTGCGCTCCCGTAACATCACCGTGGTTCCGGACGTTATCTGTAACGCCGGCGGCGTAACGGTCAGTTACTTCGAGTGGGTTCAGGACATGGCGAGCTACTTCTGGAGCGAGTCCGAGATCAACGAGCGTATGGACAAGATCATGACCGACGCGATGGTCCACGTCTGGAACAAGGCCGCAGAGAAAGAGTGCAGCCTGCGCACCGCGGCTTACATCGTGGCTTGTGAGCGCATCCTGACCGCACGTAAAGAGCGCGGCATCTACCCAGGTTGATGCCCGTATCCCGGCCTGCCCCGGCAGGCCGGATTCTCCTCAGCGCAAACAGCGTTTCAACACCTTACCGGTGCTGGTCATCGGCAAGCGTTCCACAAACTCGACGATACGCGGATATTTGAACGCCGCCAGCCTCCCCCTGCTCCAGGCGATCACCGTGTCCCCCTCGATGGGCTCCTCC
>NZ_JADFUE010000217.1:0-593 GCF_054967145.1 Bradyrhizobium sp. UFLA06-24 | reverse complement strand
GATCGGCATCGATATCGGCAAGAACTCGTTCCACGTCGTGGGCCACGATGCGCGCGGCGCCATCGTGCTGCGGCAAAGTGGTCGCGTGGCCAGGTGGAAGCGCGGCTCGGAAATATGCCACCTTGCCTGATCGGCATGGAGGTCTGCCTCGGCGTACATCACCTGAGCCGCAAACTCGCATCGCTTGCGATGCCAGGTTGATGCCGGCCAAATATGTCCGCCCCTATAGCAAGGGGCAGAAGAACGACTTCAATGATGCCGAAGCGATTGCCGAAGCCGTGCAGCGCCCGACGATGAAGTTCGTTGCGACCAAGACCGCGGAGCAACTGGATGTGCAGGTGCTGCACCGGGTGCGCGAGCGGCTGGTGTCAACGCACCGGCATCATCAATCAAGTTCGTACCTTCATGCTGGAACGCGGGATCGCCGTACGCCAGGGTATCGGCTTCTTGCGTACAGAACTGCTCACCATCCTTGCGACGCGCACCGATGCCCTGTCGCCACGCCTGCCTGGCATCGCGCTGATCATTTCGAGCGCCATGGTGGCCGCGATCGGCACTGGAGACGTATTCTCCAAAGGCCGCGACTTCGGCGC
>NZ_JADFUE010000021.1:0-119725 GCF_054967145.1 Bradyrhizobium sp. UFLA06-24 | reverse complement strand
CTTGTTGGTCGAGGCGCCGCCGGGCACGATCACCATCAAGGTATCCACCGCCTTCGCCATCTCGATCAGATCAGGATAGTGCTTGTAGGCAACGTCCTTCGACGGGTTGCGCGAGTGATAGACCACCGGCACCAGCGAGGCATCGAGCCGGCGCGCAATCGCCTGGCCAATCCGGCCCATGCCGACGATGCCGACCTTGCGGTCGCGCAGCGAGCCGACGCTGAGCGGATAGTTCTGCGTCTGCCACAAGCCGGAGCGGACGTAACGATCGGCCTTGATGAATTCGCGCAAGGTGGAGATCAAAAGGCCCATCGCGACGTCGGCGACTTCTTCGGTCAGCACGTCAGGCGTGTTGGTGACGATGATGTTGTGCTCGGCGGCGTATTTGGCATCGATATGATCGTAGCCGACGCCGAAGCTTGCCACCATCTCGATCTTGGGCAGCTGCGACAGCGAATCCTTGTCGGCGCGGACGGTGTGATAGGTCACGGCGACGCCGCGGATCTTGTCGCGGATCGCCGGCGTCAGCCGCTCGAGGTCACCGCGCGTCTCGGCCTTGTGCACGACGAAATGATCGGAAAACCCGTTCTCGAGGATCGGCCGCACCGGCCCATAGATCAGAAGGTCGATCTTGTCGGACGAAATCGAACCGGCGGTCATCAGTTTTCCTTTCCAAGCGCGCTTTCGTGCCAGCGCCGTAAAACGAGGTGGGAAACTACCGCCAGCACCCCATAGATGACAATCCCGGCCAGTGACAACAAAAGCAGCGCTGCGAACATGCGGGGTATGTTCAATCGATAGCCTGACTCCGCGATCCTGTAGGCAAGGCCCGAACCGGCGCCCGCCGTTCCCGCGGCGATCTCGGCCACAACGGCGCCGATCAGCGAGAGGCCTCCTGCGATGCGCAGGCCACCCAGGATATACGGCAATGCGGCGGGCAACTTCAGGAAGCGCAGGGTCTGCGGCGGTGAAGCGCCATAGAGCTGGAACAGGCCGGCGAGGTTGCGATCGACCGAATTGAGCCCGAGCGTGGTGTTCGACAGCACCGGGAAAAAGGCGACGATGAAGGCGCAGACGACGACCGCGGTCTGCTGCTCCAGATAGATCAGCAGCAACGGCGCGATCGCGATGACAGGCGTCACCTGGAGCACGACGGCATAGGGGAACAGCGAATATTCCACCCATTTGGACTGGTTGAACAGCAGCGCCAGCGCGATACCGCCGATGCTGGCGGCGGCAAACCCTTCCAGCGTCGTCAGCAGCGTGGTCACGAGCGATTGCGACAGCACCGACCAGTCCTTGATCAGCGTCAGGAAAATCACCGACGGCGCCGGCAGCACGTAAGGCGGGATCTCCCGGATCCTAACCACCAACTCCCAAGCGGCGAGGCCGGCTGCGAACACGATGACGGGCAGCACGAAGCGCACTGCGCTTTGCGGGCCTGACGACTTTGCGGTGACGGGGGCTTGCGCGTTCATAGCGTCGACTGCCCTGAATAAGACGGCGCCAATGCCGCGGAGACGCGCCGGCAATAATCGGAATAGGCGGCCGAGGTGCGAAACTCCTCACCGCGCGGCTCGACGGTCTCGACGCGGATATCGGCCTGGATGCGGCCGGGCCGCGCCGTCATGACCACGACGCGCTGTGACAAATAGACGGATTCGAACACCGAATGGGTGACGAAGATGACGGTCTTGCCGAGGCTGCGCCACAGCGCGAGCAGATCGTTGTTGAGGCGGAAGCGGGTGATCTCGTCGAGCGCCGCGAACGGCTCGTCCATCAGGAGGATGTCCGGATCCGTGACGAGCGCACGCGCCAGCGACACGCGCATCTTCATGCCGCCGGACAATTCGCGCGGAAAGGCATCGGCGAAATCGGCAAGCCCGACGCTGGCGAGCGCCGCATCGGCCCGCGCGCGTCCCTCGGCCTTCGGGATGCCGCCGAGCTTCAGCGGCAGCCGCACGTTTTCGCGCACGCTGGTCCACGGCATCAGAGTCGGCTCCTGGAACACGAAGCCGATGCCGTGGCCGATTTGCATCTCACCTTCATGGCGCGCCACCCGCACCGTGCCCGATGATGCTGCGCTGAGCCCCGCAATCAGCCTCAGCGCCGTCGACTTGCCGCAGCCGGAGGGGCCGAGCAGCGAGATGAACTCGCCCTTGCGCACCGCGAGGTCGAGCGGACCGAGCGCCGTAACGCCGTTGTCATAAGCCTTCGTCACGCCGCGCAGGCTGACGGCGAGCGCCGTCAGGCTGGCCTCGATCACGGGCGAGGTTCTGCTCTCTACCATTGAGGGTGGGGTGCTGTGTTTCGGGCACCTTTCACCTTTCCCCATCGGGGAGAGGTGGGAGCCAGCCGCACTTGTCCGCCTGACACCGGCATGCGTTACGGCTTGGCGGGGCGGAGCTCGACCCCGACGCCCTTGTTGACGAAACGCAGCGTGTAGGACTTGCGAAAATCGAGATCGCCCTTCACCACGCCGGCCTTCACCATCTTGTTGAAGAAGGAAGTATAGCGATCGTCGCTCATGGCGCCGATGCCGTTCTTCACGGAGTCGCCGGAATCGACGATGCCGTATTCCTTCATCTTGGCGACGGAGTAGGCGAGCAGCTCGTCGGTCATCTCCGGATTGAGCTGCTTGATCATGGCATTGCCGGCTGAATTGTCGCCGTAGATGTAATGGTACCAGCCGATCATGGAGGCATCGACGAAGCGCTGCACCAGGTCAGCCTTCTTCTCGACCAGCTCGCGGCGGGTCTCGATCAGGGTCGAATAGGTGTTGAAGCCGGCATCGGCGAGCAGGATGACGTTGGGCTTGAAGCCTGCGGCCTTCTCGACTGCGAAGGGCTCTGACGTGACGTAGCCCTGCATCGCGCTCTTGGGATTGGCGATGAAGGGCTGCGGATTGAAATTATAGGGACGGACGTTCTTCTCGCTGAAGCCGTATTCGGATTTCAGCCACTGGAAATAGCTGGTCATGCCCTCCTTCGAGACGAACAGCGTCAGCGGCTTGAGATCCTCGAGTTTGGTCACCTTCGCATCCGGCTGCGTCAGCAGCACCTGCGGATCTTTCTGGAAGACCGCGGCGATGGTCACGACGGGGACGTTGTTGGCGACCGCGTCGAATGACATCAGCGTGTTGGCGGCCATGAAGAAGTCGATCTTGCCGGCGATCAGCAGCATCCGGTTGTTCTCGTTGGGACCGCCCGGAACGATGGTGACGTCGAGCCCGTACTTCTTGTAGGTGCCGTCGGCAACCGCCTGGAAGAAGCCGCCGTGCTCGGCCTCGGCGACCCAATTGGTACCGAATGTGACCTTGTCCAGCGTCTCGCTGTGCGCCGGCAGGATCGACAGGACCGTAGCGATCAAGCCCGCCGTTAACGCTCGCCGCCGATGAGAGGGGCTCATGAATGCACTCCGTCGATCGCTTCTAGCCGATGTGAAAACAACGCGATAAAACCTCAACATATCAGGGGACGCCGGCCCAGCCGGGCCCGCGTCCCCTGATAACCCCAAATTACGTGACAAATTCGGGCAAAGAAACCTTGATGACGCCTTCCCGCGACTGGACCGAGATCCGCTGGGCCGACGCCGCACCAGCGGACGCCGCACGCTGGATCGCGGTGCTGCCGCTGGCGGCGACCGAGCAGCACGGCCCGCATCTGCCTAATGAGACCGACGTGCTGATCGCCGAGGCCTATCTTGCGCGCGTGCGGGAGATGCTGCCCGTATCCGTCCCGGCGACGTTCCTGCCCGTCGAACCCGTGGGCATCTCCACCGAGCATATCGACTATCCGGGCACGCAGACCCTGCCGACCGACGTCGCGCTGAAGCGCTGGACGGGCATCGGCGAGGCGATCGCGCAGCGCGGCGTGAGGAAGCTCGTCATCATCACCAGCCATGGCGGCAACAGCGCGGCGATGATGCTGGTGGCGCAGGATCTGCGCGCGCACCAAAACCTGTTCGTCGTGACGACGTCGTGGTCGCGGCTATCGGCTGCGGACAAATTGTTCCCATCAGACGAAGTACGCCACGGCATTCACGGCGGTGCCGTCGAGACCTCGATCATGCTGGCGCGCTATCCCGAGCAGGTGCGCACGGATGCGATCGCGGATTTTCCCGCAAACAGCATCGCGATGGAGCGACAATATCGCTGGCTGTCGACGCAGCGGCCCGCGCCCTTCGCCTGGCAGGCGCAGGATCTCAACCCCAGCGGCGCCGTCGGCAACGCGACGCTCGCCGTGGGAGCGAAGGGCGAGCAGCTCCTCGACCAGGGAGCGCGCGCCTTCTGCGAGTTGCTGGGCGAGGTCGATAACTTCGACGTGAACAGGCTCGCCAAGGGCCCCCTCGGCTAGGCTTTATCTTCCGGGAATTGTTCAGGGAATATCCAACCCCTCAGTCTCCCATAGGCGCTTTCGAACCTGGTGCGGCGAGCCTCCGTCCAACTGGGCACGCGGATCCCAACGTACCGCCTCAACCCGGATGGAGTTTCACATGTCGATCAAGGCCAAGCTTGCCGCACTCGCTCTCGCGACCCTCGCGGTCACCGGCAGCATCGCCGCCACCACCTCGCAGGCCGAGGCGAAGCCGCTCGGCTGGGGCTGGGGTGTCGGTGCCGGCATCGCCACTGCAGCCGTGGTTGGCGCTGCGGTCGCCGCCAGCAACGACCCCTATTCCTACGGCTATCACCGCTGTGGCTGGGTCGCCCAGTACAACGCCTTCGGCCAGTACATCGGCCGCGTTCGTACCTGCTACTGATTTGAGGTTCTGAGGCCGATCTTACGTGGATCCCGCATCCGACACGGGCGCCTCATCCACCCCGTGTCGTGGCCCCCGACCCGCCCGGCTGTCCCCCCGGGCGGGTCATCCTTTTTGGGCATCGGAAAGCTTGTTGCAGTCACGTCACACAAGAATGCGAACCATTCCCTGCGACATTCTGCAGTATTTGCTATTGCGAATGAATAGCAATAAGATTCGCAAGAAGAACAGGAACTTGGCAAGACCTCGGGATGCAAGCGCCTCGGAGCGAGATCATTTCGCCCGGTCGCCTGAATAGCCAAGACCTGATGACAGGATCGCCGCGAATTGGCAGGGATGTTGGAGCGATTGGGGGCGGTCGCTTCTGGGGGCGTGGTTTTGACGTTGAGAGTTCGCCGTTACAGGTATTTGCGGACCGCCGGGGTGATCACCTCGGGCGTGCTCATGCTGCCCGCTTCCGCCCGCGCCGCCGATTTGCCACTGAAGGCGCCGGCGCTGAAAGCCGTCTATGATTGGACAGGCCTCTATATCGGCGCGCATACCGGCGTAACCCGTGGCTCCTCGTCCGCAACGCTGACCGACCCCACCGTCGCGACCGACCGCAACGTCTTCACCGGCGCGACCGGCGGTGTCCAGGTTGGCTACAATTGGCGCCTTAACTCGGGCCTCCTGCTCGGCGTCGAAGGGGATATCTCCTTCCCGAACTACCTGCCGTCCAACCACGTCGTGTCGTCGGCGGCGACCGCGCTGTCGAGCGCCGAGGAGCGGTGGGACTATGTCGCGAGCCTGCGCGCGCGGCTCGGTTACGCCACCGGCAACTGGCTGCTCTATGCGACCGGTGGCGCAGCCTTTACCGGCGAACGCTTTCTCGCGACGCCGACAGGCGGCAACGAACAGAAGGTGTTGAACACGCGCTTCGGCTGGACCGCCGGCGGCGGCGTCGAATACGCCTTCGCGCCGCATTGGAGCGCGCGGCTCGAATATCTTTACAGCAAGTTCGAGAACGCGGCCGTCAGCTTCCCCTCGGGCGCGCAATATTCGTCGTCGATGGATTTCCAGAGCCTTAGGGTCGGCCTCAACCGCAAGATCGATTGGCCTGATGTGCCGACCACCAATCCGAAGTCGGATGTGACGGACACTGAGTCGAGCCGCTGGGAGATCCACGGCCAGTCGACGTTCCTGCCGCAGGGCCATCCGTCGTTCAACGCGCCCTATACCGGACCGAACAGCCTGACCACGTCGCCGGATTTGCAGGAGACCTGGAGCAACTCGCTCTATCTCAATGCGCGGCTGTGGGACGGCGGCGAGGTCTATTTCAATCCCGAACTGCTGCAGGGCTTTGGCTTCAACAACACGACGGGTGCTGCAGGCTTCCCCAACGGCGAAGCGCAGAAATCCGGCTTCCCCTATCCGCACTTCAATGCCTCGCGGCTGTTTGTGCGCCAGACGTTCGGCTTCGGCGGCGAGCAGGAGGAGCTTGCCAGCGGCCAGATGCAGCTCGCGAGCAAGGTTGACGTGTCGCGCCTGACCTTGCAGGTCGGCAAGTTCTCCGTGGTCGACGTCTTCGACGGCAATTCCTACGCGCACGACCCGCGCAAGGATTTCATGAACTGGTCGGTCTGGGCCTCCGGCGCCTTCGACTATGCCGCCGACAAGCTCGGCCTCGGCTATGGCGCGACCGCCGAACTGAACCAGAAGCAATGGGCGCTGCGCGCCGGCTATTTCCTGATGGATGCCACGTCCAACTCGAACAATTTTGACATGAATATCGGTCGCCGTGGCGAGTATGTCGCAGAGCTCGAGATGCGTTACTCGCTGTTCGGACAGCCCGGCAAGCTGCGCACGCTCGGCTTCGTCAACAGCGCCTATGCCGGCAGCTATCGCGAGACACTGGACAACCCAGCCTTCGGCGTCGACATCACCCAAACCCGCCGCGGCCGGCTCAAATACGGTTATGCCTTCAACCTCGAACAGGCCGTCACCGACGACATCGGCCTGTTCGGCCGCTGGAGCTGGAACGACGGCCACAACGAGATCATGGCGTTCACCGACATCGATCGCAGCCTGTCCGGCGGTGTCTCGGTCAAGGGCACCAAATGGGGCCGTCCCGACGACGTCGTCGGTGTTGCGGGCGCCGTCAACGCCTTGTCGCAGGACCATCGCGACTTCATCGCGGCCGGCGGGCTCGGCCCGCTGATCGGCGACGGTGCGCTCAACTACCGGCGGGAACGCGTACTGGAGACTTATTACGCTTACGCGCTGAACAAGGCGCTGACCTTCACCGCCGACTATCAGTTCATCGTCAATCCCGCCTACAACGCCGACCGCGGGCCGGTGTCGGTGTTCTCAGGGCGCCTGCACGGCGAGTTCTGAGCGACGTTCGGGCGCGGCGAATCTGAATCGTGGTCGGCTTGCTTCACCTCTCCCCATCGGGGAGAGGTGTTCTTCTCCTTGGCTCGCATCGAGCCAGCTTACTGTGCGACTTACGCCGCGCGGATCGCGTCCAGGAATTTGCCGACTTCGGCCTTGAGACGGGTGCTCTCGCCCGACAGCGATTTGGCCGAGGCCAGCACGTTGGCGGAAGCCGATCCGGTCTGGCTCGCGCCGCGCTGCACGTCGACGATGCTGGCGGAAACCTGCTGGGTGCCGCGCGCGGCCTGCTGCACGTTGCGGGAAATCTCCCGCGTGGCCGCGCCCTGCTCCTCGACCGCCGAGGCGATTGCGGCGGCGATCTCCGACATGCGCGTGATGGTATCGCCGATCGCCTTGATGGCGCCGACGGAATCCTCCGTCGCGCTCTGGATTCCCGTGATCTGCTGGCTGATCTCGCCGGTCGCCTTGGCGGTCTGCTCGGCCAGCGCCTTGACCTCGGAGGCGACGACGGCAAAGCCGCGGCCGGCCTCGCCGGCGCGCGCCGCCTCGATCGTGGCGTTGAGGGCCAGAAGATTGGTCTGGCCCGCGATCTGGCTGATGAGCTCGACGACGTCCCCGATCCGCCCCGCCGCCTTGGCGAGCTCGCCGACATGATCGTTGGTCCGTCCGGCCTGCTGCACCGCTTCGCCGGCGATGCGCGCGGAATCCTGCACCTGCCGGCTGATCTCGTCGACCGAGGACGCCATCTCCTCCGCCGCCGCGGCGACGGTCTGCACGTTGGTGGACGCCTGTTCGGAGGCGGCCGCGACGGTCGCAGTGACCTTCTCCGATTGATCGGCGGCGCTCGTCAGCGTTCCCGCCGAGACCTCCAGCTCCGAGGAGGCCGCCGAAACGGTGTTGATGACGTCGCCGATCATGGCCTCGAAATCCCGGGCGATCTGGTCCATGCGCTGGCTGCGCTTGAGCTTCGCCTCGGCTTCGATCGCAGCCGCCGCATCGGCGGACTTCTGGGCAAGGAGCGAATCCTTGAAATGCTGCAACGAACCCGCGACCTGCCCGATCTCGTCGTCACGGCCCGTCGCCGGAATCTCGACGTCATGCTGTCCGGCGGCAAGCGCACCGATCACATCCGCAAGCCTTGCCAGCGGCGTCACCACCCGGCGGCGCAGCATCATGGTCACGCCGCCGAGCGTGCCGAGCAGGGCCAGCACGGCAACACCCGCGAGGGCGAGCATCGCCAGCGCGCCATCGCGCGCGGCCGAGGCGCGCTCGGCCGCTTCCGCCAGCGCGGCGTCGCGCACGCCGTAGAACATCTGGATGGCGGGCACGATCACGATCGCCAGCTCATCGGCGGTGACGTCGTACTTGCCGTCGGCGCGCGCAGCGGGCATCTCCTTGTCGACCACGGGCGCGGCTTTTCCAAAATAGGACTCCGTCGCCGCCTTGAACGTCGTGGCAATGCGGGACGGATTGCCGAGCTGATCGATGCCGGCCTCGATGCGTTCGCGATCAGCCTCCACACGGCCTTGCATGCGGTCCATCAGCGAGAATTCGGCCGGCATGAGCGGACGACGTGCGCTCAGCGCCGGTGACAACGTCGCCGCGCGGCTACCGGCAGAGACGCGGAGATCCTGCGCCGTTCGCGCCAGGCTCAACAGCGCCGCCAGCGAGGAATGGGCATTGACGACCCTTCCCTCCAGCCGATTCATGATCGGCTCGATGTCGGCGATGACCTCGGCCACGCCGGGCAGGAAGCCCTTGATCACAGCGGTATCGCGCGTCGCCAGAGGAACGCTCATCGCGCGATCCGCAGCCGTGGTGATATCCTTCAGCCGCCGCGCGGCACGGTCGAGATTTTCGGCCATCGCTGCGCCGTCATCCAGCACCATGAGGACGCGCCTTGCGCTCTCGAACGAGGCTTCCGCCGCTTTCGCGGCCTTCGTCGCAGCATCGGTCTGAGCCTGCGTCGCAACTCCCTCCTGAAAGATCGGAGAGATGTAGGGCGCGCGAAGGCCGGCGACCTGCTGGCTGACCATCAGGATGGCGCCGAACGCATCGACCCGCTTGATCGCGTCGGAGCGGCCGGTGAAGATACGCGCCTGCGGTATCAGCGCCTCGGCGCCGAGGACGACTGCAAAAACCGTCACCGTCAGCATCGACAGTGCAAAGAGCTTCCCGATCCGCATCCTCAGGTCCCCGAATAGACTTGTACAAATTGTGGGAAAACCTAACTGGCGGCCACTAAGAGCCCGTTAAGCAACAATCCGTAGTTCCGCGGAGTGTCAGGTCGTCGCGGGGCCGGCCGGACGCTGGCATCGTTGAGGTTCCGTCGCGGTGGCGAATGCGACAGGATTCCCGGCATTTCCTCGCAGAATACCTATATCAATGCGTGTGCTGCGATCCGCAGCCACACTCGCTTACCTTGGAAATCCATGCTCTCCGTCGAACTGATCATCGTCGTCGTCCTGATCGTCATCAACGGCCTGTTGTCCATGTCCGAGCTGGCCGTGGTCTCGTCGCGTCCGGCGCGGCTGTCGCTGCTTGCCGCCAAGGGCGTGCGCGGCGCCGAGCGCGCGCTGACATTGGCCGCGGATCCCGGCAAATTCCTCTCGACGGTGCAGATCGGCATCACGCTGGTCGGCGTGCTCTCGGGCGCATTCTCCGGCGCCACACTGGGGCAGCGGCTGACGCAATGGCTGGCCGAGCTCGGCCTGTCCGCCGGCATTGCCGACATCGTCGGCGTCGGCATCGTCGTCACCATCATCACCTATGCGACCCTGATCGTCGGCGAGCTGGTGCCGAAACAGGTGGCGCTGCGCGACCCTGAGAGCATTGCGGTCAAGGTCGCGCCCGCGATGCATGTGCTGGCGCGGGTTTCGTTACCGCTGGTGTTTCTGCTCGACGTCTCCGGCAAGCTGATCCTCACGTTGCTCGGTCGTGGCGGCAGAGCCGAGGACAAAGTGTCGGAGGACGAGATCCATCATCTGGTCAACGAGGCCGAGAGCGCCGGCGTCCTCGAGCCCGGTGAGAAGGAGATGATCGCCGGCGTGATGCGGCTCGGTGACCGCCCGGTCGGCGCCGTGATGACGCCGCGCACCGATGTCGACGAGGTCGATTTGAACGACGACCGGGAAGCGATCCAGGCGCTGATCGCGAAGAGCCCGCATTCGCGCTTTCCGGTTTGCGACGGCGATCGCGACAAGCCGATCGGCGTACTGCAGGCCAAGGATCTACTCGTCGCCTATATGCGCGAGCGCACGCCCGATTTGCGCGCGCTGGTGCGCGAGGCGCCGATCATCCCCGCCTCCGCGGATGCGCGCGACGTGCTCGCGATCCTGAAGGCAGCGCCGGTGCATATCGGCCTCGTCCATGACGAATATGGCGGCTTCGAGGGCGTGGTGACGGCCGCCGATATCCTGGAGTCGATCGTCGGCGCCTTCCATTCCGAGGAAGGCCCGCCGGAGCCGGCCTATGTGAAGCGCGCGGACGACTCTCTGCTCGTCTCCGGCTGGATGCCGGTCGACGAGTTCGGCGAATTGCTCGGCATCGAGCTGCCGCCGCATCACCGCTACAACACGGTGGCGGGCCTCGTGCTGCAGCAGTTCAACGCGCTGCCCGATGTCGGCGACGCCTTCGACTTCGGCGGCTGGCATATCGAGGTGGTCGATCTCGACGGCCGCAGGATCGACAAGATTTTGGCGACCCGGCTGGGGGAGGTCGAGACGGGGTGAGCGAGCCCAGCCCGTTTAGCCGAACCGGACCCCGATCCGCTTCTCTTTGCGCCACACCACCGTGCAGGCGAGATGCGCCCCGTCGGCTTTGATGGCGAGGGTGAAGTGCTCTGGAATCCCGACCGGACTGGTGACGTCGAGCGCCGCGCCGGTGTCGGAGAAATTGCGGACCGTGCAATCGATCGCGCCGCCGCCGAACTCGATGGTTCCGGCTTTCAGTACGCGATGCCTGGGTTTGTTGCGCCGCTCGTCCATAGGCGTAATCTACACCCAAAGTTGAACCAAACCTTAAGCGCCAACCCGCTCGCGATGAATTTATGCAACACGGGCATTCATAGCGCCGGCTGGAACGTCTCCGCCCGCGCCATCCGCCAGGCGTCGCGAAACCGCGGGTCCTCGGTGCCTTCAAGCAGCTCGCCCGGGCGCAGCGCCGGATAGAGCTGGGCGAAGGATTTCACGTCGGTCGTCGAGGTGCGCTGGGTGAAGTGGATCGGGCGCAGCTCCTGAGGATGCTCCAGGCCCGCCGCGGCAATCAACTCGGTCAGCGAGTGCAGCGTAGCGTGGTGATAGTTGTGCACCCTGTCGATCTTGAGCGGCACGTAGAGCGCGCGTGCCCGGGTCGGGTCCTGCGTCGCGACCCCGGTCGGACAGCGGTCGGTATGGCAGCTCAGCGACTGGATGCAACCGAGCGAGAACATGAATCCGCGCGCTGAATTGCAATAGTCGGCGCCGATCGCCATTGCACGGGCCATGTCGAAGGCGGTCGCGATCTTGCCGGAGGCACCGATCTTGATGCGGCCACGCGCGTTGATGCCGACCAGCGCGTTGTGGACGAAATTGACGCCCTCGCGCATCGGCATGCCCAGATGATCCATGAACTCCAGCGGTGCGGCACCGGTCCCCCCCTCGTTGCCGTCGACGACGATGAAGTCGGGATAGATGCCGGTCTGAAGCATCGCCTTGCAGATCGCCAGGAACTCCCACGGATGGCCGATGCAGAGCTTGAAGCCGGCCGGCTTGCCGCCGGAGAGCTTTCGCATCTCCGCGATGAACTGCATCATGCCAACAGGCGTGGAGAAGGCGCGGTGCGAGGCCGGCGAGATGCAATCCTCGCCCATCGAGACGCCCCGGATCTTGGAGATCTCCTCGGAAACTTTCGCCGCCGGCAGCACGCCGCCATGGCCGGGCTTCGCGCCCTGGCTGATCTTGAGCTCGACCATCTTGATCTGGTCCTGGCTCGCAACGCGCGCGAATGCCTCAGGATCGAACGTGCCATCGAGATGGCGGCAGCCGAAATAGCCGGAGCCGATCTCCCAGATGATGTCGCCGCCCATCTCGGCGTGATAGGGGCTGAAGCCGCCCTCGCCCGTGTCATGGGCGAAGCCGCCCTTTTTCGCACCGGCATTGAGCGCGCGCACCGCGTTCGGGCTGAGCGCGCCAAAACTCATCGCCGAGATATTGAACACCGAGGCCGAATAGGGCTTTTCGCAGTCCGGCCCGCCGATGGTGACGCGAAACTTCTCCTCGGCATGCGCCTTCGGCGACACCGAGTGATGCATCCACTCGTAGCCCTCGCGATAGACGTCCTCCTGGGTGCCGAACGGACGCTTGTCGAGCTGCATCTTGGCGCGCTGATAGACCACCGCGCGGGTGTCGCGCGAGAACGGCATGCCGTCCTTCTCGCTCTCGAAGAAATACTGCCGCATCTCCGGACGGATCTCTTCGAGCAGGAAGCGGATATGCGCCGATATCGGGTAGTTGCGCAGCACCGCATGGCTCTTCTGCATGAGATCGCGGACGCCGAGCAGCGTCAGGGCGCCGAAGATCAGGATCGGGACCAGCAGGATGTCGAAGATCTTGCGGTCGGCGATGCCGATGCCGACCAGCAGCGCAGTGACGACCGCGCAGATCGTCAGGACGATGAAGCGCGGCGAGAAGGGAAGCAGCAGGATTTCGGCAATCCCCTCTTCCGCGAGCGGCAGCCGTTTTGGAGATTGCTGCGTCTTGTTGTCGTCGGCCACGATTGCCATCCTCTCGCCAGCATAGGCGCTACGATACGCCTGCGCCTGTCATACGGATATGACGCGGTCCTTGTTTCAGGCTAGCGAATTCGGCGGCCGCAGATCAATCCGCCGAGAGGATAGGGCTGCTGCAGTGCAGCAGGGGCGGTAGGAGGTTAGCTTGCAAGCGGCGGGCAAGCTGGGCAGCCGTGTCCCGGGCAAGCGTCGGCGCAGACCCGGGGACTCAGAATGCAACACCGTACGGCACAGTGAGATGGGCCCCGGCTCTGCAGCGCACCGCCGAAAAGGCGCAGCGCTGCGTCCGGGGCACGAGCGCGTGGCGCTTACCGCTCGACGAAGGCCTTCTCGATCACGAAATGGCCGGGCTTGTTGCCCGAGCCCTCGACGAAGTCACGGCTCTCGAACATCACCTTGAGCTCTTCGAGCATCGCCGGGCTGCCGCACATCATGATGCGGTCGGTCGCGATGTCGAGCGGGCCTTGGCCGATGTCGTTGAAGATCTGCTCGGAGTTGATGAGGTCGGTGATGCGGCCGCGGTTCTTGAACGGCTCGCGGGTCACGGTCGGATAGTACACCAGCTTGTCAGCAAGCAGCTCGCCGAACAGCTCGTCCTCGCGCAGATTCGCGACCAGCTTCTCGCCATAGGCGAGCTCGGAGACCTGGCGGCAGCCGTGCACCAGAACGATGCTCTCGAACTGGTCGTAAACCTCGGGGTCCTTGATCAGGCTCGCAAAGGGCGCAAGGCCGGTGCCGGTGGACAGCAGCATCAGCCGCTTGCCGGGGAGCAGATTGTCGGTGATCAGCGTACCGGTCGCCTTGCGGCCGACCAGAATGGTGTCGCCTTCCTTGATCTTCTGCAAACGCGAGGTGAGCGGGCCGTCCTGAACCTTGATCGAGAAGAACTCGAGCTCTTCCTCGTGGTTGGCGCTCGCCATGCTGTAGGCACGCAGCAACGGACGGCCGTCGACCTCGAGGCCGATCATGGCGAACTGGCCGTTCTGGAAGCGGAAGCCGGTATCGCGCGTGGCGCGGAAGCTGAACAACGTGTCCGTCCAATGCTGGACGGAAAGGACCTTCTCTCGGTAAAACGCGCTCATGATTTTCGATATTCCGAATGTCTGCGGTTTTCAGGCAAAAAACTTGCCCGGCCCAGAAAACGGGGGCGGACACCATTGCCGTGGCGGAGGATTTCGCGTGTGTGATCTACGCCATTGAGACCAATAATCAACCTGAAACGGCATGCAATTGACGCCGATCAAAGGCGCATTTCGGCTTGAAATCACTAAAGAATTAACGTTTTTCTCTTCCATGCCGCATTGCGGCAATTTCTTTGCTCAAATCGCTGATGGAACAGCACTTAATTTCCGTCGGCCCTCGCGAAAAAGTCATTAAGGATGTCGCAAGGCCGCGACACGTTCGTCGGCGATCCGGCAAAATGGTTCGACAATGCCCCCGCGTGAACGGATCTTCGTAACGGCGATACGGCACTATTGTGCACGTCATGACATCTCGGTGGACGTGCGCGCCGGCGGCTGGCTGATAAGGATGCGCAGGAGGGAGATCAGCCGCTTCGCCTTCGGCTACGACATCGGGCTGAACAGTGCGATCGCGCACCGGCTCGCCAACGACAAGTCGGCAACCGCGGAGGTGCTGGAGATGGCGGGCGTGCCCTGCATTCCCCACCATCTCTTCCTCAATCCGAAACTTGGCGCACACGTCGCCGGGCCCGCTGGGCGAGAGGCGATGCTCGCCCTGCTTGGTGACAATCCGCAAGGCGTGGTGGTGAAGCCCAATGAGGGAACGTCGGGCCGCTCCGTGTTCAAGGTGACGACCGGGTCGGAGCTCGATCGCGCGACCGGGGAGGTCTTCTCGATGAGCACCGGGCTCGTGATCTCGCCGTATGTCGCGATCCAGGACGAGATCCGGGTGATCCTGCTCGATGACGTCCCTCGCATCGTCTACAGCAAGCAGCGCGGCTCGGATTGGCGGCACAATCTCGAGACTGGCGCAAAGCCGCTGCTGCTGGAGGATGGCGAGGATCGCGCAGCCTGCGTGAAGCTCGCGGTCGACGCCGCGAGCGCCATCGGCATCACCTTCGCGTCGATCGACGTGGTCCGCGTCGAGGGTGTTTGGAAAGTGCTGGAAATCAATTCCGGCGTGATGATGGAGACGCTGGGCAAGCTGCATCCGGAGCTGGTGCAGGCGACGTATGATGCCGCTCTGGACCGGGTGTTCGGCAAACCGGCCTAGCGAAGAGCGGTCTGCATTGCTGTGCCCTCGCCCCTTTGGGAGAGGGCAGCTCAGTTGGTCGACACAGGCTCACTCGGGTGAGGGATTCTCTCAGCGAACTCAACCGCAAGAGATTTGCTCGGAGATAGAACCCCTCATCCGGCGCTTCGCGCCACCTTCTCCCACAAGGGGAGAAGGAAGTAAGAGCTAATTGTTCGCGCTCGCGGAATCGTCCATCGCCTTGAAGGCCTCTTCCAGTTGCAGCGAGATCGGCACGTTCATCCGCTCGCCGGTCGGCATCCGCGCCATGAACCATTTGTTGTAGAGCGGCACGAGATCGTGGTTGGAGCCGAGCTTGCGGAAGGCGCGTTCGACCACGGCGGAGAGTTGCGGCTCGCCCTTGCGGAACATGATGCCGTAGGGGTCGTAGGACAGATAATCGCCGGTGACGCGAAACTTGTCCTGCGCCTTGTGGCGGACGATCAGGCCCGAGAGCAGGATGTCATCGGTCGCGAACGCATCGGCCTTGCCGTCGACCAGCATCTGGTACGACTGCTCGTGATCCGCGCCGACGACGATGGTCAGTCCGAGCGAGAACTTCTGGTCGGCGGCCCGGATCGCCTGCTCGTTGGTGGTGCCCTTCGTCACCACGATGGTCTTGCCCTTCAGATCGCTCAGCTGCTGGACGCTGGAGGCCTTCGGCACCATCAGCTTGGTGCCGGCGACGAACATCAGCGGCGAGAAGGCGACGCGCTTGCCACGCTCGGAGTTGGCCGTGGTCGAGCCGCACTCCAGATCGATCTTGTTCTGGAGCAGCGCGTCGATACGGTCGTCCGAGGTGACCTTGACATAATCGATTCTGAGATTGGGATCATCGACCTCGGCGCCGATCTCCTCGACGATCGCCTCGCAGAGTTCGAGGCTGTAACCGATCGGCCTGTTCGCCTGATCGAGGAAAGAGAACGGCGGCGAGCTCTCGCGGTAGCCGAGCCGCACGGTGTGCGCGTTCTTGATGGCTGACAGCGTCGGGCTAAGCCCTTCGCTGCCGCCGGTCTGGGCCAAAGCGTCCGTCACCAGCAGGCACGCTGCCAGCAACAGGCCGCTCGAAATCGCCGTCAAAGGGCGCATGACGCACTCCCGTCAATGGCCGGCCATCGCGGGCACTTCGCCCGGCACCATGTCGCCGGGCACGACGTCGGCCGGTCCCATCGCATGCTCGGGCCCGAGCTCGCCCTCCCACTTCGCTACCACCGAGGTCGCCAGCGTGTTGCCGATCACATTGGTGGCGCTGCGGCCCATGTCGAGGAACGTATCGATGCCCATGATCATGAGCAGGCCCGCCTCGGGGATGTTGAACTGCGCCAGCGTCGAGGCGATCACGACGAGGGAGGCGCGCGGCACGCCGGCGACGCCCTTCGAGGTGATCATCAAGGTCGCGAGCAGCGCCAGCTGCGTGCCGAGCGGCATGTCGATGTGGTAGCTCTGCGCGATGAAGATACTGGCGAACGTGCAGTACATCATCGTGCCGTCGAGATTGAAGGAATAGCCGAGCGGCAGCACGAAGCTCGAGATCCGCGACGAGGCTCCGAAGCGGTTGAGCCCTTCCAGCGTCTTCGGGTAAGCCGCTTCCGAGCTCGCGGTGGAGAATGCGATCATCAGCGGCTCACGGATCAACCGCAGCAGATGGCTGTAACGCGGCCCGATCACGATGAAGCCGACGATCACCAGGATGCCCCAGAGGAGGAACAGCGAGAGATAGAAGCCGCCCATGAACACGACGAGCTTCCAGAGCACCAGCAGGCCGTTCTTGGCAACGGTCGCGGTGATGGCGGCCCACACCGCGAGCGGCGCGAACAGCATCACATAGCTGGTCACCTTCAGCATGATGTGGCTGATATCGTCGATCAGGGCCAGGATCGGCTTGGAGCGCTCGGGCAATGCGCCCATCGCCACCGAGAAGAACACGGCGAAGATCACGATCTGCAGGATCTCGTTCTGCGCCATCGCGTCCGCAATCGAGGTCGGGATCAGATGGGTCAGGAATTTCTCGATCGAGAAGGCGGAAACCGGCAGCCCGGTCGATTGCCCCGCCGCAGGCAGCGTGCCCGGGAAGTTCGCGCCGGGCTGCAGCAGATTGACCATGATCAGGCCCAGCATCAGCGACACGAAGGAGGCGGTGATGAACCAGCCCATGGTCTTGGCGAAGATGCGGCCGAGCTTGGCACCCGAGCCCATATGCGCGATGCCGCCGACCAGGGTGGCGAACACCAGCGGCGCGATGATCATCTTGATCAGGCGGAGGAACATCATGGCGATCAGGTTGATGGCGGAGGCCCACTCGGCGCGGGTATCGGGCAGGAAATTGTAGATCGCCGAGCCCATGATGATGCCGAGCACCATCGCGCCTAGAATGTATTGCGTAAACCTGTTCGACATCGCTTACCCCCACGTACACCGGCGCTTCATGATGTCGCAGTTGTCAGAGCGACGCAACACGCTTTGCGTGTGGCGGCGTTGGCCGGATGTTCCCGTTGTGCCGGGAAACGCGGCGATCTAGCCTTCGTGCAACGCACAACGATGCAGTCTGCACGCTTTCTTTGCGGCGCCTGCATCAATAATCGCCAAGCGATGAGGGAAAACGCCATGACCGCGAACGTCAATCGTCAAATTCTTCTGGTGGAAAAACCCAGCGGCAAGCTCGGGCCCGAGCATTTCAAGATGGTGGAGAGCGCAGTGCCGGAGCCGAAGGACGGCGAAGCCCTGCTACGCGTATGCTACATCTCGCTCGATGCCGCCAACCGCGCCTGGATGCACGGGGCAACCTATCGCTCGGCCGTCGAGGCCAACAGCGTGATGGCTGGCGGTGCCATCGCCGAGGTGATCAGCTCCAAGGCCGAGGGGCTTGTGCCCGGCGACCTCGTGTTCGGTGACACCGGCTGGCAGGAATATGCCGCGGTGCCGGCAAAACATTTGACGAAGATGCCGAAGCTCGAGCCGATGACGCATCTGCTCAGCGTGTTCGGCATCGCCGGCCTCACGGCCTATTTCGGCCTGCTCGAGATTGGCAAGCCGAAGGAGGGCGAGACGGTCGTGGTCTCGGCGGCCGCGGGCTCGGTCGGCTCGATCGTTGGGCAGATCGCCAAGATCAAGGGATGTCGCGTCATCGGCATCGCCGGCGGCGCGGACAAATGCAACTGGCTGACCTCCGAACTCGGCTTCGATGCGGCCGTCGACTACAAGGACGGCGCGGTGTTCAAGGCGTTGCGCGCCGCGGCTCCGAAAGGCATCGACGTCTATTTCGACAATGTCGGCGGCGACATCCTCGAAGCCTGTCTTCCGCAGATGAATAATTACGGCCGCATCGCCTGTTGCGGCGCGATCTCGCAATATGACGGCACGCCGTCGGCGCACGGTCCGCGCGGCGTGCCCGGCCTGATCGTGGTGAAGCGGCTCGTGATGCAGGGCTTCATCGTGATGGACTACATGAAGGACAGTCAGCGCGCACTCGCCGATCTCCAGGCCTGGGTGAAGTCCGGCAAGCTGAAGGTGCAGGAAGACATTATCGATGGCCTTCAGAACACGCCGAAGGCACTGATCGGATTGCTCGCCGGCGAGAACCGCGGCAAGCGCATGGTCAGGCTCTGACGATCTGGTTACGTCGTAATTCTGCGCGTATGATCTATTTGCGGTGGTGGCGAAAGCGACCAAGGATGTCGTGTGCGGCATCGCCCGCGAGATTGCTTGCATCCCTTTTAATAATGCGTCGGCGTTCCCGACAGGGCAGGATTCATTCAAATGTTCAACATGTTGAAACGTGCATCAAGGCGTCACGCGTTGCTCGCCGCAGCACTCTTCGCAACTGCAACAAGCGCAGTCGCGCAAGCGCCGACCGAGGCTCAGAAGAGCGCCATCCGCTCCGCATGCCGCTCGGACTTCATGGCGCATTGCGCCAGCGTGACGCCCGGCGGGGTCGAAGCGTATCAGTGCTTGCAGAGCCATATGTCGAGCCTGTCAGCGGGGTGCCAGAGTGCGGTCCGCGCCGTCGAGCCGGCCGCAGCACCGAAGACCGAAGCGGCGCCGGCCAAACCCGAACCTGCCAAATCTGAACCGGTCAAGTCTGAACCGCCGAAGCCTGAACCTCCCAAATCAGAACCCGCAAAAACTGAAGCGGCGCCCGCGGCCGCTCCCGCGGCGAAGCCGGCCGCCAGCGCCGCTCCGAAAGCCGCCGCAGCCAAGCCGAGCAGCGCAGAGGTTGCCGCGGTCAAGAGCGCCTGCCGCGCAGATTATCCCAAGGTGTGCGCCAGCGTGCCGCCGGGCGGCGCGCCCGCGCTCGAGTGCCTGGAGAAGAACAAAGCCAAGGTCTCGCCGGCTTGCGAGAAGGCCCTGACGGCTGCGGCGGGTGGCGGGGCGGCGGCCGCAGCACCAGCAGCGGCGGCTGCACCGGCCGCAGGAGCGGCTCCGGCGGCCGCGCCTGCCGTGATCGTTCTCCGCCCGCTGCGGCCGCGCGAAGAGCTGTTCATCGTGCGCTCCGCCTGCAGCGCCGATATCCGCTCGCTCTGCGCCGGAGTCGCTCCAGGCGGTGGCCGCATCGTGCAGTGCATCGCCAGCAACGCAGCGGCGCTGTCGCCCGCTTGCAAGGATGTGCTGGCGCCGTTTGCTGCGCGATGACGCGTCCAACGCAAGTGTGAACGGCGCGCGCAAATGAATTTTCGCGCGCCTGCCGCGACCAACCTTTTGCGACGTCCGATTTCAATCACGTCAAGACCGGGAGGACACTATGCGTTCATTGCTGCTGGTTGCTTCTGCGCTTATCGCGTTCGGGGTATCCCTGACGTTCGAGTCCTCCGATGCCCATGCGGTGGTGTGTGCCCGCGGCGTCTATCGCGCCGGTTGCGCCGGGCCGAACGGCGCCGTCGTGGTCCGCCACCCCGTGCCGGTCGTCCGCTGCACGCGGGTGCTGGTGAACGGCGTCTACGTGAAGCGCTGCGTCTGACGCGCGAGTGGTCAAGCCGGCGTGGTTTGGCTATGATTCCCACCTGACGGTTTCGGACACGTGGAAAGCCGGTGTCCGCGGCTGTGCTGCGGTGCACCTCGCCTTGACGATAATTCCGCTGGCGTGGGAAGCCGGAGCCCATTAGTCTACCCTGAGATAGTAAGTATACTGTCAATTAGGGAGGCAGACGTTGCGGATCGCCGTGATTGGTGGGGGGCCCGGCGGGCTCTACTTCGCCTATCTCTGGAAGAAGCGTCACCCCGAGGATCAGGTCGACCTGTTCGAACAGAACCCGGCCGACGCGACCTGGGGCTTTGGCGTCGTATTCTCCGACCAGGCCCTGGAATTCCTGCGCGCCGACGACCCCGAGACGGTCGACGCGATCGCGCCGCATATGGAGAGCTGGCAGAACATCACGTTGAACCTCGGCGGCGACAGCGTCGCCATCGACGGCGTGGGTTTCTCCTCGATCGGCCGGCTCGAATTGTTGCAGTTCCTGCAGCAGCGCGCGCTCGCGGTCGGCGTCATCCCGCGGTTCGACACCCAGATCCAGGCCATCGACCAGCTCAATGGTCACGATTTGATCGTCGCCGCCGATGGGCTCAACTCGCTGGTCCGTCGTACCTTCGAAGGCGACTTCGGCACCTCGCTGTCCTACTCCTCCAACAAGTTCGTCTGGTACGGCACCTCGAAACGCTTCGACACGCTGTCGCAGACTTTTGTGAAGACTGACCGGGGCGCCTTCAACGCCCATCACTATCGCTACTCGCCGACCATGAGCACCTTCCTGGTCGAATGCGACCATGCGACCTGGCAGGCCTATGGTTTCGCCTACAAGGACGTCGAGCAGTCCAAAGGCGTGTGCGAGGAGGTGTTCGCCGACACGCTCGGTGGCCATTGCCTGGTCTCGAACAAATCGGTCTGGCGCAATTTCCCCTGGGTGTGGAATGAGCACTGGTCGTTCAAGAACATGGTGTTGATCGGCGATGCGCTGCACTCGGCGCATTTCTCGATCGGCTCGGGCACGCGGCTCGCGATCGAGGACGCGATCGCGCTGGTCAAGGCGCTCGAATCCGATGCGCATCTGGCGACTGCGCTGCACCGCTATCAAGCCGCGCGCAAGCCGGTGGTACAGAAGCTCGTCAATGCGGCCCGCACCAGCGCGTTCTGGTACGAGCACTTTGCCCAGCACATGCAGCTCGGCCTGATGGATTTTGCCTACAGCTACATCACGCGCTCCGGTCGGATCGACGATTCGCGGCTGCGCGCGATGTCGCCGGCCTTCATGGCCCGCTACGAGGCCGAGAAGAACGCCGGAGACGCGGCATGAGCAACGAAATACGCGACATGGTGCCCGCCAACAGCGCGGGCGCCCGCGAGATCGGCTTTGCCGTTGCGGAAACTTATAACGCCAGCCGCGTGCTGTTCGACAACCTCACCAAGGGGCGCGGCGACAAGCTCGCGTTGATTGGCCCGGTGGGCACGCGGACCTATGCCGAGCTCTGCGCGGAGGCTTGCCGCTGGGGCAACGGCTTTGCATCGCTCGGCCTGAAGCGCGGCGACCGTGTGCTGCTGTTCCTGGACGACACGCCGGCCTATCCCGCCGCCTTCTTCGGCGCGGTGCGCGCCGGCTTCGTGCCGCTGCTGATCAATACGCTGACGCCGCCGGATCTCCTGCAGTTTTATCTTGCCGATTCCGGTGCGGCGGTAGCGGTCGCGGATGCCGAGTTCTGCATGCGGTTCAATGCCGAGGCCTGCAAGGACACGGAGCTGCGCACGCTGATCGTCGCGAATGGCACGGTCGCCGATCACGCCGTACCGAACGCGATCGCTGCCGCGGAGTGGCTTTCGCAATTCCCCGCCGAGCTGGCGGAAGCGGCGACGCATCGCAACGAGATGGCGTTCTGGATGTACTCGTCCGGCTCGACCGGCCGGCCCAAGGGCATCGTGCATCTCCAGCACGACATGGCCTATAGCGAGGCCGCCTTTGCGCAGAATGTGCTGAAGCTGACGCCGGATGATATCTGCTTCTCGGTGCCGAAGATCTTCTTCGCCTATGGCTTCGGCAATTCCGTCACCTTCCCGTTCTCGGCAGGTGCCGCGACGTTGCTGCTGCCGGGTCAGCCGAAGCCGGCAGTGATCTTTGCGGCGGTCGAGCAGTACAGGCCGACCGTCTTCTTCGGCCTGCCGACGCTCTACACCTCGCTGACCAAGGCCGATGGCGCAGCCAGGACTGACTTCTCGTCGCTGCGCATGGCGCTCTCTGCCGCCGAAGTGCTGTCGGCGGAAGTCTTCAACGGCTGGAAGGCGCTGACCGGGCTTGAGATCGTCGAAGGCCTCGGCTCGACCGAAGTGCTGCACATCTATCTCAGCAATAGCCCCGAGCAGAAGAAGCTCGGCGCCGCGGGCCTGCGTGTGCCCGGCTACGAGGTCGCGCTGCGCGACAAGGACGGCCGCGAGGTCGGCGACAACGAAGAGGGTATCTTGTGGGTGCGCGGCGATTCCAACACGCCGCTGTATTGGAACCGGCCGGACAAATCCGCCGAGACGATCCGCGAGGAGGGCTGGATCTACACCGGCGACCGCTTCGTGCGCGACAGCGACGGCTTTCACTTCTTCCGCGGCCGCGCCGATGATCTCATCAAGATTTCAGGCCAGTGGGTCTACCCGCTCGAGGTCGAGCTGTGCCTCGCCGATCACCCCGACATCCGCGAATGCGCGGTATTTGCCGCCGAGCTGCCGGATCGTCGCATGACGCTGAAGGCGGTGGTGGTGATGAACAACCGTGCCACGGATCAGAGCGAGGCGACGCGACGGTTACAGGACTACGTGAAGGGCAAGCTGCTGCCCTACAAATATCCGCGCGAAGTGATCTTCATCGACGAGTTGCCGAAGACCGGCACAGGGAAGATCGACCGGCAGGCGCTGCTGCGGATGTGACCACCGCTGTCATTGCCCGGCTTCAACCGGGCGATCCAGTATTCCAGAGGCGGCTGTGATTGAGCCGAGAAGCCGCCGCGTACTGGATTCCCCCCTTTCGCGGGGAACGACAGCGGAGATAAAGGCGACAGCACCGCCCCACTTCTCCCTTCACCCCGCCTTGCCCAGATGCTCCAGCGCATCCTCGGCCCGCAGCGGCACGCGCGAGGCCTCGTTGTTGAGGTCGACGAGCTGCGCCATCAGCCCCATCAGCGCCTTGCGATCCGCAGGCCTGAGCGGCTCCAGCATGCGCGCCTGGGCGCGTTCGACCGCTGGAATGATCTCGCGCAGGATCGCAGCCCCCGATTTGGTCAAATAGAGCAGCTTGATCCGCTTGTCCTCGGCCGCCGGCTTGCGTTCGATATAGTTTTTGGCCTCGAGACGCTCGATCACACTGCCGAGCGTGGAGCGATCGAAGGCGATCACGGCCGAGAGCCGCGTCGCATCGATGCCGGGATGGGTGTGGATCGCGATCAGCGCCGCATATTGCACCGGCGTGAGGTCGAACGCCTTGCACTCCTCCATGAAGATCGAGACCGCGATCTGCTGCATGCGCCGGAACAGATAGCCCGGCGCGGCATAGACCGCGTCCATCGTGATCGGGGGAGAAAGCTTACTCGGCATCGGGCTGCTTCTCCGGTGCGGCGTTGGCGAAGGCCGGCAGCGCCTTGGCTGCCGCTTCTGCCTTGAGCAGGCGCGGATAGGCCGAGACATCGACCCCGAATCGCCGGGCGTTGGCGAGCTGCGGCACCAGGCAAAGATCGGCCAGCGTCGGTGCATCGCCGAAGCAGAACGGCCCGGGCTCGTCCTTGATGAGTGTCTCGCAGGCCGACAGCCCCTCGCGGTTGACCCACGCCGCCCAGTCCTGAACCTTCTCCTCGGGCAGACCGAGCTCGCGGAGCCGTGCCAGCACCTTCAGATTCTGTACCGGGTGGGTGTCGCAGGCGATCGCCAGCGCAAACGCCCGCACCTTGGCGCGCCGCAGCGGATCCTTCGGCAGCAGCGGCGGGCTGGGGTGGGTTTCGTCGAGCCATTCGATGATCGCGACCGATTGGGTCAGCACCGCACCCGCATCGTTTTCCAGTGCCGGCACCAGGCCCTGCGGGTTGATGGCGAGATAAGCTGGCGTGCATTGCTCGCCCTTGCGAAGGTGGTGCGGCAGGTGCTCGGCACCGAGGCCCTTCAGGTTCAACGCGATCCGCACGCGATAGGCGGCGCTGGAGCGGAAATAGCCATGCAGCTTCATCGGAACCCTCCCGTTTTCCCGTTGCTTGTACGTCGTTCGTCACGTTGACGCTAGTCAGATCGTAAGTATACTGTCAAATAGAAACGAGCAGGAGACGCGCCATGGAAGCGGTGACCAAGACGCCGGAACGCGAGGCGTTCTACCGGAAGATCGACGGCGAGAATCTCACCGCGCTGTGGACGGTGATGAGCGATCTGATCACCCCGGAGCCGAAGAGCGGCTGCCGGCCGCACCTCTGGAAGTTCGAAATCATCCGCGACTACATGACGGAAGCCGGCAAGCTGATCACTGCCAAGGAAGCCGAGCGCCGCGTGCTGGTGCTGGAGAACCCCGGCCTGCGCGGACAATCCAAGATCACGACCTCGCTCTATGCCGGTGTGCAGATGGTGGTGCCCGGCGACGTCGCGCCCGCGCACCGGCACAGCCAGTCGGCGCTCCGCTTCGTGCTCGAAGGCAAGGGCGCGTACACCGCGGTTGACGGCGAACGCACCGCGATGGAGCCTGGCGACTTCATCATCACGCCGTCGATGACCTGGCACGATCATTCCAACGAGACGAACGAGCCGATGTTCTGGCTCGACGGGCTCGACATTCCGCTGGTGCAGTTCTTCGACTGTTCCTTCGCGGAAGGCTCCAAGGAAGACCAGCAGAAGATCACGAAGCCCGCCGGCGACAGCTTTGCGCGCTACGGCCACAATTTGCTGCCGGTCGACGTGAAGCGGACGTCCAAGACCTCGCCGATCTTCAGCTACCCCTACAGCTACACCCGCGAGGCGCTGGAGAAAGCAAGGATGAGCCAGGAGTGGGACGCCTGCCACGGGCTGAAGCTGAAGTTCAGCAACCCCGAGACCGGCGATTTCGCGATGCCGACCATCGGCACCTTCATCCAGCTGCTGCCGAAGGGGTTCAAGACCGCGCGCTATCGTTCGACCGATGCGACCGTGTTCTGCCCGATCGAGGGCCGCGGCCGCAGCCGCATCGGCGACGCGGTTTTCGAATGGGGCCCGCGCGACCTGTTCGTCGTGCCGAGCTGGCATCGGGTGACGCACGAGGCGGACGACGATGCCGTGCTGTTCAGTTTCTCGGACCGGCCGGTGCAGCAGAAACTGGATCTGTTCCGCGAGGACCGCGGCAACGCGTGAGAGGCGCAGGTCTCGCAGGGTGGGCAAAGGCGCACTTGCGCCGTGCCCACGTCGTCGCGAGTCATCAACGAATGGTGGGCACGTTTGCGCTTTGCCCACCCTACGGCAGCGCGGATTGTGGCTACCGCCAGTGCAACAACCGCACCTCGAGCCAGCCGATCACCTTTCCCACCGCGAGGCCAAACACCGACAGGATCACCACGCCGGCGAGCAGCTGATCGGTCTGCATCAGATTGCCGGCCTGCAGCACGAAGGCACCGATGCCGTATTGCGCGCCGATCATCTCGGCGCTGACGACGAGGAGCAGCGCGACCGACGCCGTGATGCGGAAGCCGGCGAGGATCGCAGGCAGCGCGCCCGGCCAGATCACCTTGCGCACGATGGTGGCGAACGGAACGTTGAAGCTCTGCGCCATGCGGATCAGGTTGCGCGGCACCGCATCGACGCCGCTATAGACCGAGATCGCGGTCGAGAAGAATACGCCCAGCGCAATGGTCGCGATCTTCGGCTCTTCACCGATGCCGAGCCAGAGGATCAAAAGCGGCAGCAGCGCGATCTTCGGGATCGGGAACAACGCCGAGATGAAGGTGATGCCGACGCTGCGCGCCAGCCGCGACAGACCGATGGCAAAGCCGACCACGACGCCAGCGGCCGTTCCCAGCACCCAGCCGACGCCGATGCGCAGCAGCGAGGCCGACAGATGCTGCCAGAGCGCGCCCGACATCGCGAGCTCGTAGATCGCCCGGACGATCGCCGAGGGCGGTGGCAGGAACAACGGATTGACCAGCCTGGCGCTGCCCGCCGCCTGCCAGATCGCGATCACCAGCGCGAGCGCGATCCAGCCGCCGAACCGGCTCGATGCGGGCACGAAGCCGGCGCCGCGGAAGCGGACGCGCCGCGTCGTCTCGTCCTTTGCCGACAGACCCGCGCGATCAAGCATGCTGAACCTCGCGTTCGGCATCGATCGCCTCGTTGCGGATCAGGGACCAGATCTGATTTTGCAGCGCCAGCAGCTTTTCGCGCGCCGCCGCCTCGCCGCGCTCGGCACGCGTCATCGGCACGCTGACGACCTCGCGGATGCGCCCGGGCCGGCGCGACAGCACCACGATGCGATCGGCGAGGCGCGCCGCCTCTTCGAGATTGTGGGTGACATAGACCGCGCCCATGCCGCCGTCAGCGAGCAGGCCGACGAAATCCTCCATCAACAACTCGCGGGTCTGCGAATCCAGCGCCGACAGCGGCTCGTCCATCAGCAGGATCGCAGGCTTGACCGCAAGCGCGCGCGAGATCCCGACGCGCTGGCGCATGCCGCCGGAGAGCTGTTTTGGATAGGTCGCGCGAAAATCGGTCAGTCCCGTGCGGCGCAGGGCATCCTCGACCAGCGCGCGGCGCTGCGCGGTCGAAAGCCGGGTGTGCAGTAGCGGGAATTCGACGTTCTCCTCGACGGTGGCCCAGGGCAGCAGCGCAAAATCCTGGAACACGAAGGTCAGCGGATTGAGACTGTCCGCCGGCGGCGCGCCGCGCAGCTCGGGCGCGCCCGACGTCGGTTGCAACAACCCGCCGAGGATCGACAGCAGCGTGCTCTTGCCGCAGCCGGAGGGCCCGACGATCGCCACCACCTCGCCGGCGTTCACCGTGAAGGAGACGTCGTCGAGCACGGCAAGATCGCCGAAATGGTGCGAGATGTGGTTGGCGATCAGGTCCATGAATGCGGCCTCAGTGTCGTCCCGGCCTGGTGCATCAATCCGCCTTCACATAGTCCTTGGCGATGATCGTATCAGCGTCAAAGCCCTTGTCGGCAAAACCCTGCTCCTGGAGCCATTTGATCTGATTGTCGACGTTCTTGACGTCGAGCTTGCCGTCCGGATCGATATAGGCGCAATTGCCGACCACCTGCTCCACCGGCAGGTTGGTGTACTTCGCGATGATCTCGAGCAGCGGTTTTGTCTTGTCGTTGATCGGGGCGATGCCATCCTTCATCGACGCCAGGATCACGTCGTGATATTCGCGGTCGGCTTTCGCGAGGACGCCGAGGAATTTCGTCACCAGCGCCTTGTTGGTCAGCGTCTTCGGCGAGGCGAACACCGCGCCCAGCTGCCAGGGCGTCTCGTCGCCGACCCAGCCCAGGAATTTCGCGCCGCCATCATCCATCAGCTTTCGCGCCGTCGAGATCGGCAGTAGCGCCGCATCGACGGTCTCGCCCTTCAGCGCAGCGGCTGCGTTCGACAATGATTGCAGCGGAACGATCTTCACGTCCGAAAGCTTGAAGCCGTATTTGTCGGCGAGCAGGCCGAGCGAATAATGGAAGGACGAGCCGACCTGGGTCATCGCAATGCGCTTGCCGGCGAGATCCTTCGGCGTCTTCAGGCCGGTGGCGTAGGCGTTGTTGCTGGCGAAATAGCCGATCAGGGGATAGCCAGGCTTCTCGCGGCTCATGCCGCCGATCACCTTCAGCACGCCCTTGCCGGCGAGATTGTAGAGGCCGGCAGTGAAGGCCGTGACGCCGAAATCGACATCGCCCGACGTGGTGGCGACTGCGATCGGCTGCGCCGCGTCGAAGAATTTCAGCTCGATGTCGAGACCGGCCTCGCGAAAATAGCCCTTGTCCTGCGCGATGAAGACAGGCGCGGACGACGACAGGCGGAGCACGCCGACCTTGGCCTTCAGTGCGTCTTCGGCCCTCGCCGTGCCCATCGCCATCATTGCCAAAAGGCCGGCAACCGCGAGCCGCGCAATCCCGATCATCCCGCTCCCTCCAATGGTTCTTCTTGCAGTCCGCTTACAAGCCCTTTGGCACGGGCTGATCCCGCCCGATGAAGGCGCCCTGTTGTTTCAACGTTTCCTGCAATTTTTCAATGGGGATTTCGCGTGGAATCCGGTTTCCGGCGAGCGCCAGCGCGGCGGCGGAACCGGCGGCCTCGCCCATCACGAAACAGGCACCGGACACCCGCGCCGCGGACTGGCCCTCATGGGTCATCGAGGCGCAGCGGCCGGCGACGAGGAGATTGTCGACGCCTTCGGGCACCAGCATCCGGTACGGCAGCTCGTTATAGCCGCGCGATTCCGGGATCGGCGGAAAGGTGAAGACGACGTCGCCGGGCACATGGGCTTCGATCGGCCAGCCATTGACGCCGATCGAATCCTCGAACGAAGCGCAGCCGAGCACGTCCTCGCCGCTGAGCTGGTAGCCGCCCTTGATGCGGCGGGTCTCGCGGATGCCGAGCTGCGGCGGCAGGTCGACGATGTAGGACTTTTCGAAGCCCGGCACGGTGCGCAGGAATTCGAACGCGGCGAGCGCCTGCTTGCGGCCCTCGATCTCACCGCGGGTGAGATCGTCAGGCTCGACGCCATTGATGGCGTGGCCATCCTCTCGCGCCACCTGCGTGAAGTTCACCCGCCATTCGATGCCGGATTTTTGCGGCCGCACGATCGCGCTCTTGCGCGGGAAATTGTGCGTGCCGGCCGCAGTCGCCTTTTCCATCAGCTGCGGGATGGTCCGCCAAGCCTCGCCCGCCTTCTCAGGATCGATGCCATTGAGGCGCAGCATCATCGACGGATACAGCGGATGACCGTGCGCGTCACCGATCTCGAACGGCGCGCCGGCCCAGACCGCGAGATCGCCGTCACCGGAGCAGTCGATGAAGATCTCCGAGCGCACCGCCTGCCGGCCCGCCTTGGTCTCGACCAGCAGCGCGTCGATGCGGCGGTCTGCGCCCATCACGACGCCGGCGCCGAGGGTGTGGAAGAGGATGTTGACCTTGTGGCTGGCGAGCAATTCGTCGGCCGCGATCTTGTAGGCGGCGGTGTCGTAGGCCTGGGCAAAGACCTTGCCGAGGATCAGATGCGGCGCGTTGAGGCCGTTCAGATGATCGATCCGCGCCAGCAGGTCGGAGGCCATGCCCTGCACCAGCCTGACGGCCTCGCCGTAGACATTGCCATGCAGGCCACAGAAATTGGTGACGCCGGCCGCGGTGCCCATGCCACCGAGAAAACCGTAGCGCTCGATCAGCAGCGTCTTGCGACCGGCGCGCGCGGCTGAAGCTGCAGCGACAATGCCTGCCGGGCCGCCGCCGAGGACCACGACTTCGTATTCGCCATAGAGCGGCACCTGACGTGCCGGTTCTTCGATCACCGTGACCCGCATCGCGCGTCCTTCCCAAAATCCTTTGCTTGAGAACGACTATGAATTAACGCGAGAGGGCCTACAATCCATCAAAATATGCGATCAGCTTTCACGAATCGAGAAGGGTCGACATGGACGTCCTGGTGAACCTTCAGGCCTTCCTCGCCACAGCGGACGCGGCTGGCTTCTCCGCGGCCGCACGAAAACTCAATGTCTCGACCTCGGTGGTGGCGAAACGCGTCACGCAGCTGGAGGCGCGGATCGGCACGCCGCTGTTCCACCGCTCAACCCGGCAATTGCGGCTGACCGAGGCCGGGCAGCGTTACGTCCATCGCGCCCGCGGCGTCGTCGCTGACGCGACCGATCTCTTGTCGCGCATGGGCGAGAAGGGCCACGATCTCGTCGATCATCTCCGCATCAAGGCGCCAACCTCCTTGACGGTGGCGCGGCTCGCGGATGCCTTCAGTGCGTTCCAGACGCAGAACCCGCGGCTGAAGCTCGAGATCGTGCTGATCGACCGCCCGGTCGACCCCGTCACTGAAGGCTTCGACATCGCGATCGGCGCCTTCCCGCATGCCTTCGGCGGCGTGGTCGACGAGCCGCTGGTCCCGTTGAAGCGGCTGCTTTGCGCCTCGCCGGCCTATTTGAAGAAGCACGGCACGCCAAAACATCCGCGCGACCTCGTCGAGCATCGCTGTCTCAGCTTCATGCCGACTGGCCCCGAATGGGTGTTTGACGGACCGCGCGGCCGCATCAGCATCCAGGTCAGTCCGCTGCTGTCGTCGAACGAAGGACATGTGCTGGCGCGCAGCGCGATCGTCGGCAACGGCATCACGCTGATCTCGCATTATCTCGTTGCGGCCGCGCTGCGCGACGGCACGCTGAAACAGGTGCTGCGCGACTTTCCAATTCCGGAGTTGTGGGTCAAGGCCGCCATCCCCGAGCGGCGGCGCAATGCCGCCGCGGTGCAGGCGCTGCTGACTTTGCTGAAGACGTCGCTCGCGCCGTCGCTGTGAATTGGGATGCCGTAGCCCGCATGAAGCGCAGCGGAATGCGGGGACGCCGCCCCCGGACTGCGCTTTCGCTCCATCCGGGCTACGCGGCTACTGAGCGGCGAGCGCTCAGTCCTTTCCGGCGCCCCACTTGGCCGCGCGCTTCTCGGCAAACGACGCCAATCCCTCCGCCGCCTCGGCGCTCTGGCGCTTGAGCGAATGCAGCTGAATGAGCCGCGCGTAGGCGGCATCATCCACCGCCATTCCGCCGAACGAGCTCTCCAGCGCCAGACGCTTGGTCTCGGCCATCGCCTCCGGGCCGTTGGAGAGCAGTTGCTCGACCAGCTTGGCGCCCGCGGCATCGAGATCAGCCAGCGGCACGACGTCGTGGACGAGGCCGATGCGGCGGGCGTCCTCGGCGCCGAAACGCTCGCCTGTCAGCGCATAACGGCGGACTTGCCGAGCACTAATGGCATCGCAGAGCTGCGGAATGATGATCGCCGCGGTCAGGCCCCAACGCACCTCGGTAATGGAGAACAGCGCGTTGTCGGCGGCGATCACGACATCGCAGGCGGCGATCACGCCGGTGCCGCCGCCGAAGCAGCCGCCCTGCACCAGGGCCACGGTCGGGATCGGCAGCGTGTTGAGCCGCTGCACGGCCTCGAACGTCGCGCGCGAGGCCGCCTCGTTGGCCTCGGGCGATTGCGGCCGCACACCGTTGATCCATTTGAGATCGGCGCCGGCCTGAAAATGCCTGCCGTTGCCCCTGAGCACGACGACGCGAAGATTCGGCTTCTTCCCAAGCTCGTCCATGGCCGCGAGCACGCCCGCGATCAGGGCACCGTCATAGGCATTGTTGACCTCCGGCCGGTTCAACGTGACGGTCGCAACCCCACGCTCATCGAGGCTCCACAGCACAGGGTTGGCAGTCATCGGCGATCCCTCCGGTCGTTTGTTGGCCGTGCACTATGGCCGAGCCCGCACGCCTTGATCCATATCTTTCCGGCGTGGGGCGGCCGCGTCCATCGCATGGCGGCTTGTGTCATGGTGGCGCCGGGCGGCACTTCGAGGTCAGGGACGGAATCATTATGCGCATCTGCATTTTCGGCGCGGGCGCCGTCGGCAGCCATCTTGCGGTACGGCTGGCACGCGCCAGTCATGAAGTTTCGTGCGTGATGCGCGGCGCACATCTGGAGGCGGCGCGTGCCAATGGCCTCAAGCTGCGCGTCGGCGATTCCGAGGTTTCCGCCAAGGTGAATGCCTCGGGAGATCCGGCCCAGCTCGGCCCGCAGGACGTCGTGATCTCGACGCTGAAGGCCACTGCGCTGACGGGGCTGGTTTCCAGCATCAAGCCGCTGCTGCAGGACGATACCGCGATCGTGTTCGCCCAGAACGGCATTCCCTGGTGGTACGGTATCGGCCTGCCGCCGCGACACCCGACGCCGCCGGACATTTCCTTCCTCGATCCCGGCGGGCGCCTGCGCGCCTGCATCCCGAAGGAGCGGATCATCGGCGGTGTCGTCTTCTCCTCCAATGAGGTGATCGCGCCCGGCGTGGTGCAGAACCTGACGCCGGACCGCAATCGTCTCCTGATCGGCGAATGCGACGACCGCAATAGCGAGCGCATCACGAAACTCCGCGGCGCCTTCAACGATGCGCGGCTGGAATCGCCGGCGGTGGCCGATATCCGCGAGGCGATCTGGTCGAAGCTGCTGACCAACATGTCGCTCTCAGTGCTGTGCCTGCTCACCGGCCAGACCGCGCGCGGCGTGCGCGACGATCCGGCGTTCTCGGACGTCATCCCGCGCATGCTGAACGAGGCCAACGAGATCGCGCAGCACTTCATCCCGGAGGTCAAGCGCGTCACGCGGAGCGGCCCTGCCCCCAACCACAAGCCGTCGCTGCTGCAGGATTACGAGCTCGGCCGCGCCATGGAGATCGACGTGCTGGTGAGGGCGCCCCAGGCCTTCGCGCGCACCGCCGACCTGTCAACGCCGACGCTCGACCTCATTGCGGCGCTCGCGATCCAGAAGGCGCGAGACAAGGGGCTCTATTCGGCCTGAACTTTCAGATCCCGTCGATCCAGGCTGCAAGCGTGTCGACCACCTCGGCCAACGCGTCGTCATTCGTGCGGCCTGATTTCTTCAACACCGCGAAGGAGTGATCGCCGCCTTCGACCTCATGCAGCGTCGCCTTCGCCCCAAGCGCCTTGATGATGGGCTTGAGGTGACCGAGATCGGCAAGCGCATCGCGCGTGCCCTGCAGGAACAGCATGGGGATCGCGATGCCGGAAAGGTGTTCAGCGCGCTCGCTCGACGGCTTCTTGGCGGCATGCAGCGGAAAGCCGAGAAAGGCGAGTCCTTTGACGCCGGGTAGGGGGGCCTTCGACTGCGCCTGCGACGTCATACGCCCGCCAAAGGATTTTCCGCCGGCGACGAGCGTCATGCCGAGGCACAATCGCGCCGCCTCCTCGACCGCCGCGCGGATGGCCGCATGCGCGACCGCCGGCTGGTCGGGACGTCCTTACTTGTTTTCCATGTAAGGAAAATTGAAGCGAAGCGTGGCGATGCCGCGCCCGGCGAGACCTTCCGCAACCTTGGCCATGAAGGAATGCCGCATGTCGGCGCCCGCGCCATGCGCGAGCACGTAACAGGCCCGCGCATGATCCGGCTGCGTCAGGAGTGCCGAGACCGTGCCGATGCGCGCGATGTCGAGCTTGAGCTCTCTGGTTTTGACGGCCACAATCAAACATCCAACAGATGCGTTTCCCGGGGCCTTGGTAGCCTCACCCACGCAGCCTGAAAACACAATAATTGCCTGGGGTCACTAGCTTACCAAGCCGGCAAGCCGCATCAATCGAGGTAATCATGTCCTACCGCTCCTCCTGGATGACCGAAGAGCTCGACGTCTTCCGTGACCAGTTCCGGAAATATCTCGCCAAGGATCTGGCGCCGCATGCCGAAAAATGGCGCGAGCAGAAGATGGTCGACCGCTTCGCCTGGCGCGGGCTCGGCGAGATGGGGGCGCTCTTGGCGAGCGTGCCGGAAGAATATGGCGGCTTGGGTGCCACCTTCGCCTATGACGCCGCGGTGCTGGACGACCTCGAAAGCACGGTGCCGGAGCTGACGACCGGCGTCTCCGTGCACAGCGCCATCGTCGCCCATTACATCCTCAATTACGGCTCGGAGGAGCAGAAGAAGCGCTGGCTGCCGAAGATGGCCTCGGGCGAGATGGTCGGTGCCATCGCGATGACCGAGCCCGGCACCGGCTCTGACTTGCAGGCTGTGAAGACGACGGCGAAGAAGCAGGGCAATTCCTACGTCATCAACGGCCAGAAGACGTTCATCACCAATGGCCAGGCCGCCGATCTCGTCATCGTGGTCGCACGGACCGGCGAGCAAGGTGCGAAAGGCATCTCGCTGATCGTGGTCGAGACCGCGGGCGCTGACGGTTACAAGCGCGGGCGCAATCTCGACAAGATCGGCCTGCACGCCTCCGACACGTCGGAGCTGTTCTTCGACAATGTCACGGTCCCGCCGGAAAACCTGCTCGGGAAGGAGGAGGGCCAGGGGTTCGTGCAGCTGATGCAGCAATTGCCGCAGGAGCGCCTTGCGCTCGCGGTCGGTGCCGTCGCCGCCATGGAGCGCGCTGTCAAGCTGACCACGGAGTACACCAAGGAGCGGAAGGCGTTCGGCAAGCCGCTGCTGGACTTCCAGAACACCGCCTTCACGCTCGCCGAGCGCAAGACCGAGGCGATGATCGCGCGCGTCTTCGTCGACTGGTGCATCGAACGCCTTGTGGCCAAAGACCTCGACACTGTCACGGCGTCGATGGCGAAATACTGGTGCTCGGACAAGCAGGTCCAGACCGCCGATGAATGCCTCCAGCTGTTCGGCGGCTACGGCTACATGCAGGAATACCCGATCTCGCGCATCTTCATCGATTCCCGGATCCAGAAGATCTATGGCGGCACCAACGAGATCATGAAGCTATTGATCGCGAGGTCGCTGTAGTCAGCTATTTCATCCGCTTGTCGGCGGCGATGAAGTCGATGAAGGTCCTCACCTTCGCCGAGAGATATTTGCGGCTGGGATAGACCGCAAACAGCTTGCCCGCAAAGACGATGTGCTCGGGCATGAGATGCTCGAGGCGGCCGCTGGCGATGTCATCCGCGACCAGCCATTTCGGCAGGAAAGCGAGGCCCATGCCTTCGAGCGCGGCCAGATGCAGCAGCGTTTCATTGCCGCTGCGCAGCACCGGGTTGAGCTTGACAGTCTGCGGACCGTGCTCGCCGGCGAAGGAGAAGCTCTCGCCGGGATATAGCGCATAATGCAACAGGGGAATGCCGGAGAGATCGGCGAGGGTCTCCGGACGTCCGGCGCGTTTCAGAAAGGCGGGGGCGGCCACCACGTAGAATGGAACGCTGGTGATCGGGCGCGCGATCAGCGCCTCGTCCGGCGTGCCGGTCGCGCGCAAGGCGAGATCGAATCCCTCCTCGACGAGATTGACCAGCCGTCCGCTGAGATCGATGTCGAGCCGCACCTCCGGATAACGGGCCTGGTAGTCCGCCAGCACGCCCGCGAAGATCGAATTCGCCATCCATACCGGCGCGGTGAGTCGCAGCGTGCCATGCGGAACGACCGTGGCGTTGCTGACGGCGGCCTCGACCTCGTCGAGCGAGTCCAGCATTTGCCGCGCCTGCTCGAAATAGAGCGCACCGCTCTCGCTCAGGCTGACGCGCCGGCTGGTCCGGTTGAGCAGCCGCGTGCCGAGCCGCTTCTCGAGCTGCGCCACGTGCTTGCTCGCCATTGCGGGGGACATGCGCAGGCGCTGCGCCGCGGTCGCGAAGCTCCTCAGCTCGGCTACCAGGCAAAACACCCTCATGCTGACCAGGGAATCCATGAGATCATCAACGCAGAGGAAATGAACTAATCCTGAAATGCATAATGATCAAAAATGGTGAAACTATCAAATGGTGAGAACCCTCACACTTCGGATAACGCCATGTCGACCACCATCCTTGAGACCGCCACTCTCGGCCGCGCCATTCGCATCGGCCTCTGGGCCGCGCAGATCCTTCTCGCCTTCGTCTTCATTTCGGCGGGGTTGTACAAGCTGTTGACCCCCATTCCCCATCTCGCCGCGGCGATGCCCTGGACCGGCCAGCATTCCGAAACCTTCGTCCGCTCCATCGCACTGGTCGATCTCGCCGGCGGAATTGGCATCCTGCTGCCGGCCCTGACACGAATCCTGCCGCGGCTGACCGTGCTCGCCGCGCTTGGCTGCTCGGTGCTGCAGGTGTTTGCGCTCGTTTTCCATCTCTCGCGCGGTGAGGCCGAGGTGACGCCGCTCAACCTGGTCCTGCTGGCGCTCAGCCTGTTCGTGCTGTGGGGTCGCAACAGCAAGGCGCCGATCAGGCCGCGTCAGCTTTGACCGGTGAGGTGCGGCGGCTATGGTCTCTTTCAACGGATGGTCCCGCAGGGGTCTGCTCGCAAGCACCGCGATCCTCGCGGCCGGCGCCCCGGCCGCGGCCAAGGAGGATCGTCTCACCGACGGCGTCGTGATCCTGATCGACAGCAACGAGCCTTATGTGATGGGACACGCCATCAGCTATTCAGCCAATCTGGCAAAACACTTCGCCGACAAGGGCGCGCGGTTGCTGATCGAGGTCGTCGCCAACGGCAAGGGTATCGACGTCTTCCGCGCGGACAAGACTCCGCTGGCCGGGCCACTCGCGACGTTGCGGCAATCGCTTCCTGATCTCGCCTACAGCATGTGCGCGTCGTCGAGAGCGATCGCGGAAGCCAAGGAGCAGGTGTCGATCCCATTGATCCCGGGCGCGAACCTGGTCCCGTTCGGCATCGGACGCGTGGTCGACCTGCAACTCAAGGGCTGGGCCTACATCCATGCGTGAGACGTCTCCGGCATTGTCGCGGCGATCGCTCCTGATGGCTGCGCCGATGCTTCTCACCTCTCTGCGCGCAAGCCGCGCCCAGGATAGCTGGCCGCCGGTGTTCGAAGCCGGGCGCAGCCAGTTCACGGTCGTGCGGCCTCGCGCCGTGATGCCGCCGATGCGGCTTCAGGAGCCGAACGGCCGGGATACCATCGTATCGCCGAGGGCGGGCCGCATCACCCTGGTGAACTTCTGGGCCACATGGTGCGCGGCCTGCCGGCTCGACCTGCCGACGCTGGCGCGGCTTGCGGGATCACGGCCCGACCGGCTCGACATCGTCGCGATCTGCACGGACACGAAGGATCTGAGCAAGGTCCGCGCGTTCTTAGGCAACCTCGCCGTAAAAGACCTCGCCTGCTACGTCGACACCTATGGTGCGGCGGCGCAAGCATCGACCGAGATGTTCCCTATCATCGGCATGCCCATCACTTACCTTATTGGGACGAGCGGTCGCGTCGAAGGCTACATCGCGGGCGCACCCGACTGGCTCTCACCGGAAGGCGCGCGGCTGCTGCAATTCTATCGCGAGCAAAGCTAGTTCGGATGCCACCAGCGGCCACCGATGACGACGCCTTCCGAGACGATCTTGCGATCGCCGATCAGGTGCTCGCCGACGACGTCCTCATAGTCGAACTGGCCTTGCCTGACCGAAATCAGGGTGGCATCGCCGATGCTGCCCGGCTTGAGGCTGCCGAGCTCGGGCCGCCGCAGCGCCATCGCGGCATTCTCGGTCGAGGCGGCGATCACGTCCGGCAGCGACATGCCCATGCAGAGGAATTTCGACATCGTCGTCACCTGGTCGAAGGCCGGGCCATTGATGCAGAGCTGATGGATATCCGATGAGATCGTATCCGGATAGAAGCCGTTGGCGAGCATGGCACGCGCGGTCTTGAACGCGAACGAGCCCTTGCCGTGGCCGATATCGAACAGCACGCCGCGCTCGCGCGCATCCAGCACCGCCTTCTTCACCGTGCCCTGCGCCGTCGCCGGTGAATTCGGGAACGGGCGGAAAGCATGGGTGAGCACGTCGCCGGGCCGAAGGCGGGCCAGCACCTCTTCATAGGTCGGCGGCGGATGGTCGATATGCGCCATCAAGGGCATGCCGACCTCGTCAGCAACCTGAAGCGCGATATCGAGCGGCACGGCGCCCGACGTGCCCGAAGAATGCAGCCCGACGCGCACCTTGATGCCGACAATCACATCGCGGTTGGCATCGGCAACCTTGGCCGCCTCGATCGGGTTCATCAGCCGCAGCTCTTCGCTCTCGCCGACCATGATCCGGTGCGAGAAGCCGAAGATGCCGGCATGGGAAACGTGCAGATAGGCCAGAATGCGGACCTGGCTCGGCTCGATGACATGCTTGCGGAAGCCCGCGAAATTGCCGGGGCCGGCGCTGCCGGTGTCGACCGAGGTGGTGACGCCGGAGGCGCGGCAGAATTCCTCGGCATCGATGCCGAGCGAGGTGCCGCCCCAATAGACATGGGTGTGGAGATCGATCAGCCCCGGCGTCACGATGAACTGCGAGACGTCGCGAACCTCGGTCGCCGGATCCGCCTTGAGCCCACTGCCCACTGCGGCAACCTTGCCACCCGAAAATGCGACATCGGTCACCGCATCGAGCTTTTGCGAGGGGTCGATCACCCGCCCGCCGCGCAGGATCAAATCGAAAGGCATCATCGTCTCCGGATTCGCGGATAGGGCTTGCAAAGGTCTGCCAGAATGGCTGCTCACCGCGTGTAGCAATTTTTACGCGGAGCAGGCAAATTGCCGTCGACAGCGCCGCAAAGCGGCGACGCTGCCGCGGATAGGGGGGCTTCATCATGACCACGATTTGGCAGCGATCTGTGCGGTTCGCATGCTTCGCGGGCCTGGCCTGCGTGCTTGCGGCGATCACAACCGCCGTCGCGGCCGAAGACAAGCCCGGCGACATCAGGGGCACCACGCTCGATCCCACGGCGGACAACCTCGCTGCGACTTGGCGCAAGGCCAATCTCGTGCTGCCGGCTTCGCTGACCGGCCGCGAGCGCTGGCAAGGGATTCCATCTGCTGCGCCCGAGGTGACCGGCAAGGCGCCGCTTGTCGTGCTGCTGCATGGATCGAGCGGCGTCTCGCCGGCCGTGAAGGACTTTCAGGTTTGGCTGGCCGACACGATGGGGCTCGCTTCAGTTGCTCCCGACAGCCTCGCGATCCAGGACCGCTTGACCTATGTTTCGCCGGTCTCGGTCGAGATCTACGAACGCGTCCACGCGCTGCGCCTTGCCGAACTCACGCATGCGCTGGAAGCCTCGAAGGCATGGGCCTGGGTTGACCGCAGCCGCATCGTGATCGCCGGCACCAGCGAGGGATCGGTTGCGGCAAGCCGCTATGCGGGTCCGGAGAGCGCCGCGCGCCTCATCTACTCGTGGTCTTGCGAAGCCAATTACTTCGTCGAACGCCCGCGCCTGGGCTTCGGCCCCGAGGAGCCGGTCTTCAACGCCATCTCGGCACGCGACCCCTATTTCTCGCCGAGCAATCCCTGGAACAGCGACTACGCCGTAACCGGCAATTGCGCTGGCGCGCTGAAGGGGAATCCCCAGGCGGTCGTCCTGGTCGTGGAAGCGGACGTACACACCATCCTCAACCGGCCGGACGTGCGCGAGGCGACCTCACACTTTCTCTCAAGCGTGCTGCAGCCGTAATGGCGATCCCGGCATGACTCGAACATGCGACCTACGGTTTAGGAAACCGCCGCTCTATCCGGCTGAGCTACGGGACCGCGGAACCCGCCAATTAGGCGGGTTGCCTGGAGCTGTACATATCAAAGCGAGGGCCAAATCGGAAGCCCTTCGCTCAGCAACAAGCAGGGCGGATCACGACTTGCCGTAAGCCCCCTGATAGCGGCCCTCGCGGATCGCTTTCAGGGTCTCGTCTTCCCGCCTGACCTGGACGCGGACCGCCTCCAGCAGCGCTGCGGCGCCGGCGGCGGGGAACGACACCACGCCGTCTTCGTCGCCGACCACGATGTCGCCGGGCGAGATCACGGTGCCGCCGATCGTCACGGGCACGTTGATCTCGCCGGGACCGTTCTTGTAGGGACCGCGATGGATCACGGCGCGGGCGAAGCAGGGAAAATCGTCGGCGGCGAACGCCGCGACATCGCGGATCGCGCCGTCGATCACATAGCCTTCCGCTTTGCGCCATTGCGCGATGTTCTTCATGATCTCGCCGACCAGCGCCCGGGTCTCGTCGCCGCCGCCGTCGACCACGATGACGTCGCCGGGACCGACCATCTCGAGCGCGCGATGGATGGCGAGATTGTCGCCGGGCCGGGTGCGCACCGTGAAGGCCGCGCCCACCAGCTTGCCGCTGCGGTGATGGGGTTTCAGCCCGACCGCGCCCGGCAGGCGGCTGAGATTGTCTGAAATGACCGAGGTCGGCGCATTCCTGAAGCCTTCGATGAGTTCGGCGGACGGCTTCGGCACGCTGTTCGCTGCGATGGTGATGGTCATCAATTTCAGTCCTTCTGCTATTCGGCGTGCACCCGCGCCTTCGCGGGCATGATGCGAAACGCGCGTCCTTCCTTCATCCACGCCGCGCGCTCGTCACGCAACAGGGTACGACGAACCTTTCCGGAATCGTCGCGCGGGGGCGCGCTGACGAACTCGAAGCTCTCCGGATGCTTGTAGCGGCTGAGCCTGTCTTTCAGGAAGTCCGCCATGCTGTCCGCGATGGCTTGGCCGTTCGCGTTCGCCTCCGGCTCGATGATCGCATGGACGCGCTGGCCGAGCTCCGGATCCGGCAAGCCCACCACCACGCAGGAGCGCACGCCGGGACATTCGGAGACGGCAGCTTCGACCTCGGCAGGATAGATGTTGGCGCCGCCGCGCAGCACCATGTCGGCGAGTCGATCGCCGAGATAGAGATAGCCTTCGGCGTCCAGCCTGCCGATATCGCCGAGCGATTCCCAGCCGTCGGCGCGCCGCTTCGGCTCGGCGCCGAGATAATGATAGGTGGCGTCCTTGCCGTCGTTGTTGAGGAAATAGATTTCGCCGGTCTCGCCGGGCGCGACGTCCTTGCCGTCCTCGCCGATGATGCGCAAGCGCGCCATCTCGCCGATCTTGCCGACCGAACCTTTGTGCGTCAGCCACTCGGTGCCGGAGATGATGCAGGCGCCCTGCCGCTCGGTGCCGCCATAGAGCTCCCACACCCGCTCGGGCCCGAGCCAGGCGATCCAGTTCTCCTTCAGCCAGGGCGGCATGGGAGCGGCCATGTGGAACACGGTCTCCAGGCTCGACACGTCGTAGGCATTGCGGACGCTGTCCGGCAGCGCCCAGATCCGGTGCATCATGGTCGGCACGAAATTGATCCATTGCACGCGCTCGCGCTCGATCTGCCGTAGCGTCTCCTCGGCGTCGAACTTGACGAGACCCGTGAGCTTGCCGCCGCCGAACAGCGCGTAATGCGACACGATGAACGGCGCATTGTGATACAGCGGACCGGGATTGAGCAGCGATGCCCCGAAGGGCATGTTGAGCGGCAGCGCGGCCGCCGTGTCGGTCACGGCCGGATGATGATCGAGGATCACCTTCGGCCGGCCGGTCGAACCGCCCGACGTCATGGCCTTCCAGTAGCGCGCCACCGGTGGATCGAGCGGCTCGTCGGAGAATCCGTCCGGCGCGAAATCCGCCGCCAGGCGGTTCGGCGCATTCCAGTCGGCCTCGCCGCCGACCACCAGCGCAGGCTTGAGAATGTCGAGCACGGCGGCCGCTTCGCCGCGCGGCAGCCGCCACGACAGCGAAGTCGGCGTCGCGCCGCATTTCCACACCGCAAACGTGGTCTCGAAGAAGGCATTGCCGTTCGGCAATCCGATCGCGACGAAATCGCCGGGCTTGACACCCTTCGCCGCGAATGCCCGCGCGCGCCGGTTGGCGCCGCGCTCGAGCTGGTCCCAAGTCAGTCTGTTCTGCCCATGTTGGACGGCGATCATGCCTTCGGGTTTGCGCTCAGCGTACCAGCGCGGCACGTCAGACAGGGGCAGCAGCATCAGGGGTTTCCACTTCGTCTTCTTGGCGTCGCCTCAGGATGAGGCGCCTCGCGAGACGAAGTGTAACAGGCGGAACTGGTCCTTCAATCGAATTGCGGCCGGGGAGCTCAGCGCTCCTACGACGAATATTTCCTCATGGCATCAAACCGATAGAGTGCAGCGCGCGGCTGTGACGTCCGAGCCACGTCAAGCAAAAAATGTCAGCAGCGCAGTCATGAAATTGATGGGTTCCATGGGTGACAAGTTGGCGATAAAGGGGCAAAAATCGGCCTCGACTCAGTTCGGGTTGAGTTTTGCAAGGAATGCTCCCGTAGAATGTCCGACTTGGTTGCATCGCGCCGTGCAGCGCCGCTTCTCATCGCGGCAGCAGGATTCATTCTGCTGATCTCTTCGCATGCCCACGCGCAATGGTGGAAGCGCGCGCCCGTTGATTTCGAGGAATGCGCCGACGCTGCCGAGAAATCCACAACCAAGGCCGAGAAGACCGCCGCACTCGCGGACTGCAACGCAAAATTCGCCGGCCGCCGCAAGCCGGGCGGCGGCTACACCTATTACGACTTCCTCCAGGATCGCACCTTCGACATCGCAGGTCCCAATCCGACGCCGGAGGAGCAGAAGAAGATCGACGAATCGTACACCGCCTATCTCGCCGATCAGCGCCGCAGCAATGAGGCGGCGCAGGCGATGGCACGCCAGCAACGCGAGCAGCAGGAGCAGCAAGCACAGCAGCTTCAGCAGGTCGTGCTGCGAAGCGAGGTGGAGCGCGTCCCCGTTCCGGTCGAGCGGCCCAAGGTGCAGCAGACCGTCGGTGCGCGACCAAAAGGCGCCTGCACCAAGGGCTCGTTCTCCTGCGAATGGCCGCGGCTGTCGGAAGGCCTGAACGAGATCAAGAAACTGTTCAGCCCGACGCCGAGCAAGCCGGCGAAGAAGAGCTGAGCTGTCTTCACGTCCGTCAGTGCGTTCGCTTCTTCTTCGAGTGCTTATGTCCGGACACCGGCGGAGTTGCGAGTTCAGGCGCCGCCGGCGGGTTGCCTAGCGCCTTCCTGCTCTCCTGTAGGCGCGCATCATAGCCGGGAGAGTTCATGACCGTCGGCGGCCGGGCGTAGGCGAGCCTCGATGCGCCGCAGAGTGCGGCCAGCGCGAGCCCGATCATCAAACAACGCTTCATTGCGCCTCTCCTTTGTTCTCAAGCCCCGCCGCGGATCTGCTGTGGCGAAAGCGCCGGCGCCCCCTTGCCTGATGTCTCCGCCTCCTTCACCAGCGCAACAATGCGGCGCATCAGCGGCACTGCGACCCTGTTCTGCTCGGCGAGCGCAATGACGGCTCCTTGCAGATAGTCGATCTCGGTCGTGCGGCCCTGCTTCAGGTCCTGCCACATCGAAGAGCGTGCCTCGGGGTCGATCTTCATTGTACGCCCCAGGATCGCGTTGAAGATCACGTCGGGCAATCTCAGCAAGCTCGGCGTCCAGCTCATCGGGATCGGCGTTGCCGACACCGGCGTGATGCCGGCAGCCTTCAGCGCGGCAAGCCCCTCCGCCATCTGGTCCGCGAACAACCGCCGCCAGTCGCGGTCCGCCAATTGCGCGACGAGCGGCATGTCGGAGAGCGCGCTGAGCGCATTATTGAGGTTGATGATCAGCTTGCCCCATTGCACGCCGGTGATGTCGCGGCTCGCGCGCATGGTGAGACCGGGCACCGACAACGCAGCAGCAGTGTTGCTCGCATCCTCACCGATCTGGATGTCGCCGGAGCTCGAGCGGTGAAAACGCCCTTCCCCCATCGCCACCACGTTGAACGGCACCATGCCGGCGAGCACGCGCCGGCCGCCAAGCCGCTCATTCAGCACAGCAACATTGCCGACGCCGTTCTGCAGCGACACGATGACCGCATCCTGCGGCGCATGCCGGACGATCTGATCCGCGATGTCGGCCGTGTCGGCGCTCTTCACCGTGACCAGCACGATGCCGGCGCTGTGAAAGATCGCAGGATCCTCGGACAGTGCCAGCCGGCCCGCATCCAGTTTCTGCTCGGAACCGTCGAAATCCGTGAGCCGCAGGCCGAAGCGCTCGATCTCGGTCTTCACCCGCGGCCGCACCAGAAGGGCGACGCGACGACCGGCGGCCGCCAGCTGGCCTCCGACAAAACAGCCGATGGCGCCTGCGCCGGCCACCACGATCGGTCGATCCGTCACCACCTGACTTGCTCCCTGAATGCCCGGCTTCCGATAGCAGAGCCGGGACGCAGAGGCGAGGCCGTCTGCTCACCGCGGCCAAGGCGCATCTGCCTTGTAACCGTCATGAGAGCCCCATATGTTTTTGTCCGGGGGCTTGTCACCGGCGAGAGCTCGCCGACGAGAACGCCAAAGGAGAGCACCATGGGTCTACTCGACGTCCTCAACGGCATGCAGAACGGTCCCCGCGGCCCGAGCACCCCGAGCTCACAACAATCCTCCGGCGGCATGTCGCCGATGACCATGGCGATCCTCGGCCTGCTCGCCTGGAAGGCGTTCAAGCATTTCACCGCGCCCCAATCCGGCTCCGCGCCGCAGCCATCGCCGGCGCCGGCACCTCCGCCCGTGAATGCAGGCACGGGCGGCGGTCTGAGTGACGTGCTCAAGGGCGGCCTCGGCGGCCTGCTCGCGGGCGGCGCCGCCGGCAGCGTGCTGAGCGGCGGACTCGGTGATCTGCTCAACCAGTTGCAGCAGAGCGGCCACGGGGACACTGCGAACTCCTGGGTCAGCAAGGGCGAGAACAAGCCGATCGCACCCGGCGATCTCGCCAACGCGCTCGGCGCCGACCAGATCGACAGCCTGTCAGCCCAGAGCGGGCTGTCGCGCGACGAGCTGCTCTCCGGCCTCAGCCAGTACCTGCCGCGGGTGGTCGATCATTTGACGCCGGACGGCCGGCTGCCGACCGAGAACGAGATCGCGGGACGGATTTGATCAATCGAGGTCTTCGCGTTCGACAAGGGGAGCACTGACATGAGCATGGGCGGCCTGTTGTGGATCATCGTGGTCGGCTTCGTCGCAGGACTGATCGCACGCTTCCTGGCGCCGGGACCGAACAATCCGAGCGGCTTCATCCTCACCACCATCCTCGGCATCGCCGGTGCATTCCTGGCGACCTTCATCGGCCAGGCGATCGGCCACTACGGTCCGGATCAGGGCGCAGGATTCATCATGGCCACGATCGGCGCCGTGGTGGTGCTGTTCATCTGGCACCGGCTGGTCGCGAGCGGGGTGATCAAGGGGTAGGCGCTAGCCGTCGCGCGAGGACGCCATCTGCCTCCTCGTCGCCAATGCGAGGAGTTCTTACGGCGAAGCAATCCAGAATGTTGCCTTGGAGGCAGTCTGGATTGCTTCGCTACGCTCGCAATGACGACCTCACGTGATCAAATGCATCCCTGCATCCATGCGCACGACTTCACCGGTCATGTTGCTGGAGGCCGGCATCGCCAGGAAGCAGACGAGCTGCGCGATGTCCTCGGCGGATGAAGCGACCTTCAGCGGCACCTTGGCAATCACGCTGTCGCGCACCTGCTTGGCGCCGGCTTCGCCGCGGCCCTTGGTGAACCAGGGCGTGTCGATATAGCCGGGGCAGACCGTGTTGACGCGGATCAGCGGCGCCAGCGCGCGCGACAGCGACAGCGTCATCGTATTGAGCGCGCCCTTGCTCGCGGCATAGGCGATCGAGGAGCCGACGCCGCTGAGGCCGGCGACGGAGGAGACGTTGACCACGGCGGACGGGCGTCCCGACGCCTTGGAGCCAGCCTCGAGCAGGCTCCGCGCCGCGCGCACCATCTGGAACGGGCCGATGGTGTTGACGCCATAGAGACGCTGGAAGTCCTCCGCCGACAATCCGTCGAGATCGGCATGGGCGACGTGCTTGGTGGTGCCGGCATTGTTGACGAGGATGTCGAGCTTGCCCCAGCCGCTCGCGGCCGCGACGATCTTGCGGCAATCCTCGTCCTTCGAGACATCGCCCTGCGCGACCAGCACTTCCGCCGCACCCGCCCTGCGGCAGAGCTCTGCCGTGGCCTCGGCTTCCTTCTGGCTCGAGGAGTAGTTGATGACGAGCCGCGCCCCGCTTGCTGCGAGAATTTCCGCGGTTGCTGCGCCAAGCCCGGATGCGGACCCCGTCACGATTGCGCACAAATTGTCCTTGGCCATCCGGATTTCCTTCCCCTTGATTGAATATCGGCACCTTGTTTAGCGAGTTTGACGCGCCCTGCAAATCAAGCAAACTCCGCTAAGCGGAATTAGTCCAGGCCGGTTCTTGCCCCATGCCGAAGGTGCAGATGGGCCTGCGATCAACGCTTGTCAGAGCCATGGCTTTTTCGGATCATCGGGCGCAAGAAGAAACCCGCGCGCCGGCCCGACAGCAGGACGCGCCAATGGCAAAATACGGGGAGCGCTGTGGCGGAGAGTGACAACATCGTCGTCGAGACCGCGGAAAAAATCTTCGCCGATCTCGCCGATCCGCAGACCATCAACAACGACAAGAAAGGTGCGTGGCAGGCGCCGCTATGGCAGGCGCTGAGCGAAGCCGGCCTCCCCTTGTCCTGGGTGGCCGACGATCTTGGCGGCTCGGGTGCGAGCCTTGCCGACGGCTTTGCTCTGCTGAACGCCGCCGGCCGCTTCGCCGTCGCGGTTCCCCTCGCCGAAACCATGTTGGCCGGCTGGCTGCTGGCGCAGGGGAAGATCGCCTCGCCCCAAGGCGAGATGACGGTGCTGCCGGCGAACCCGCGGGATCGCATCACGCGCGATGCCGACGGCGCGCTCTCCGGCAGTTGCCGCGGCGTGCCCTTTGCCAAGGCGGCGAAGCATTTTGCGGTTCTGGCGCATGGCAATGACGGCGTCTCGATCGCGCTGGTCGATGCGGGCAAGGCCCGGATCGAAGCCGGGCTCAATGTCGGCTACGACCACAGCGATACCGTGACGCTCGACAAGGTGCAGCCCGTCACCATCAAGCCCGCGCCTGATGGCGTTTCCCAGGCCACCTTGATGCTGATGGGCGGCGTCGCCCGCAGCCTTCAGATCGCCGGCGCGCTGGAATCGATGCTCGACATCTCCGTGCGCTATTCCAACGAGCGCGTCGCCTTCGAGAAGAAGATCTCGAAATTCCAGGCGGTGCAGCACAATCTCGCCCGCCTCGCCGGCGAATCCGCCGCAGCGCTTGCGGCCGCGACATCTGCCGCCGATGCCATCGCAAACGCAAAGTCCTTCGACGACGAGATCTATCTCGAAGCCGCCTCGGCCAAGATCCGCTGCGCGGAAGCCGCGGAGAAAGGCGGCGGCATCGCGCATCAGGTCCATGGTGCGATCGGCTTCACGATGGAGCACATCCTGCACCGCTATTCGCTGCGCGCGCTGGCCTGGCGCGACGATTTCGGCTCGGAGAGCTACTGGGCCGTCGAACTCGGCAAGCTGATCGCCTCCAGAGGCGCCGACGAATTGTGGCCGCTCGTGGCATCGCGCTGATCGGGAGAGAAACACATGACCGCTGCCCTCCGTTTCGATCCGATCCGCCTGCCCGAGAAGTGCGAGCAACTCCGCAAGGAAGTGCGCGCCTTCCTCGCCGAGGAAGCCGCCCGCGGTACCTTCGATACGAGCAAACCCAACCGCGAGGACACCGACGTGCCGGAATTCTGCCGCCGCGTCGGCGAACGCGGCTGGATCGGCATGACCTGGCCGAAGAAGTATGGTGGCCAGGAGCGTTCCTTCCTCGAGCGCTATGTTGTGACCGAGGAGATGCGCGTCGCCAACGCCCCGACGCGGCGCTTCTTCGTCGCCGACCGTCAGAGCGGCCCGGTGCTGCTGAAATATGCACCCGAGCACATCAAAATGGACATCCTGCCGCGCATCTGCAAAGGCGAAGTGTGCTTTGCCATCGGCATGAGCGAGCCGAACTCCGGCTCGGACCTGTTCGCGGCGAAGACACGCGCGACCAAGACCGACGGCGGCTATCTCATCAACGGCACCAAGATCTGGACCTCGTCGGCGCATATCGCCGACTACATGATCGCGATCTTCCGGACATCGCCGCCGACCAAGGAGAACCGCCGCCACGGGCTCACCCAGTTCCTCGTGAAAATGAAGCAGCCGGGCATCAAGGTGAACCCGATCGGCCAGATCACCGGCCAGTATGAGTTCAACGAGGTCGTGTTCACCGATCACTTCATCCCCGACGATCACGTGCTCGGCGAAGTCGATGGCGCATGGAAGCAGGCGACTTCAGAGCTTGCCTATGAACGCTCGGGCCCCGAGCGCTTCCTCGAAACCTATTACGTGCTGACTGAACTGGTCCGCGCCGTCGGCCCCAACCCGGACACGCGCAGCGCCGAAGGCATTGGTCGCCTGGTCGCACAGCTTCACACCATGCGGCGCATGTCGGTGTCGGTCGCCGGCATGCTGCAGGCGGGCAAGGAGCCCGTCGTGGAGGCCTCCATCGTCAAGGATATCGGCACGGTCTGGGAGCAGCAGCTTCCGCATCGCGTGCGCGATCTCGCCGCCTTCGTCGAGGAGACCGCGACCAACCGCGAGACGCTGCAGCGGCAACTCGATTTCGCCATCAAGACCGCGCCGAAACTCACCATTCAGGGCGGCACCACCGAAGTCTTGCGCGGCATCATCGCGCGCGGGCTGGGCTTGCGCTGACGCGGATGGACGCCGCTGTCGCGGCTCGCTCCGATCACCTCTCCCTTGGGAGAGGTGGTTCTTCGCTACTGAGATATTGGAGACTAGCAATGACCACTTACAAGGATATCGGCGTCGAGAAGGTCGGACACGTCGGCACCATCGAGATTCGCAGGCCGCCGCTCAACTTCTTCGACATCTCGCTGATCAACCAGATCGCGGATGCGCTCGACGAGTTCGACCGCGACATCGAGATCCGCGCCTCCGTTCTCTCGGCGCAGGGCAAGGCGTTCTGCGCCGGCGCCAATTTCCAGGATCCGGCGCGGCAGGCGCAGGAAGCCAAGGAGGCCGAGAACAAAGCCAAGGGCGATCCGGCCGACAGCCTCGGCCCGATCAATCATCTCTACATCCAGGCCGTGCGCATCTTCCGTGCCAAGAAGCCGATCGTCGCTGCCGTGCAGGGCGCTGCCATCGGCGGCGGTCTCGGCCTTGCCGTGTCGGCCGATTTCCGCGTCACCTGTCCCGAGGCGCGCTTCTCCGCGAATTTCACCAAACTCGGCTTTCATCCCGGCTTCGGCCTGACGACGACGCTGCCCGAGCTGATCGGCAAGAACAACGCCGAGCTGATGTTCTACACCAGCCGCCGCGTCACCGGCGAAGAGGCGTATAAGTGGGGCCTCGCCAATGTGCTCGTGCCGCAGGACCAGGTGAAGGCGGAAGCAATGAAGCTCGCCGCCGAAATCGCCGAATGCTCGCCGCTCGGCCTGCTCTCCACCCGGGCCACGATGCGTGCCGGCCTCGCCGACCGCGTGATGGCTGCAACCAACCACGAGCTCGCCGAACAGACGCGCCTGCGCGCAACGGAAGATTTCAAGGAAGGCGTGAAGGCCACGGAAGAACGGCGCGTGGCGAATTTCAGGGGGAGATGAGCTTCACCACCAGCGCATCCACGATCGTCACACCCTGCCCCTCCGGATGCACCAGTACGGGGTTAAGCTCGATCTCCGCGATCTCGCCTGCATGCCGCGCGGCGAGTACGGAAATGTCGGCGATCAACTGCGCAAGGGCCAAGACATCCGCCTTCGCCGCCCCTCGAAAGCCGTTCAGCAGCGGCGCAGCCTTCAATCCCGCCAGCATCGCGCCGGCCTCTTCCGCGCTGACTGGGGCGGGACGGTAGACGGCATCGCGGAACAGCTCCGTGGTGATGCCGCCAAGGCCCACCATCACCATCGGCCCGAACGTCTGATCCGTCATGGTGCCGACGATGATCTCGATGCCCTTCCCGGCCATCGGTCCGACCAGCACGCCCTGGATCTTCGCCTCCGGCCGGTGCTTGCGCGCATTGTTCAGCAGCGCCTCGAACGCCAGGAATACTTCGCCCTTGGTGGTGATGTTGACGCGAACGCCGCCGATCTCGCTCTTGTGCGCGATGTCGGGTGACTGGATCTTCATCACCAGGGGGAAGCCGACACGCGCGGTGGCAGCGTCCAGCTCGCTCTTGTCCTGAACCAGCACTTCGTCCGGCAGCGCGATGCCGGCGGCACGGAGCAAGGCCTTGCTGTCGGCCTCGGACAAAACCGGCGAGAGCAGGTGCGCGGAGAGATCGCGCGCCGGCAGCCGCGTGTCACCCGCTGGGGTTGACAGGGTGAATTTCGCGTAGTCCACGAGCCGTCGCATCGCGACACCGACATGGGTGAGGCCCGAGAGCACCACGACGCCGGACTTGGCAAGCTCGCGCCGCGCGAACTCCGACGGCACCGTGTAGGAATAGAACACCACCGGCTTGTGCTGCGCCGCCAGCACCGGCGTCAACTCCGGCTCCTTGAACGGCTTGCGCACCTCGCTCGACAGCGACAGCACGACCAGGATCGCGTCGATCTCGTCCGAGACCGTCAGCAGATCGACGCTCTTCTGAAGACCGCCTGATGTGACCCCCTGCGCCGTGACGTCGATGGGATTGCGCGCCGTGCCGTAGGACGGCATCAGCGCCTTGATCTCCGCCTGGATCGGCTCCGAGAGTTCCGGCACCTGCAGGCCTTGCAGCGCCACGGCATCGGTGCCCCAGATGCCGGCGCCCCCGGACACGGTGACAACGGCAACGCGATCACCTTTCGGCAGAGGGTTGCTCGTGAGCACGGCGGCGATCGTCAGCGCCTCGTCGAGGTCGTTGGAAACGATGAAACCATATGTGGCAAACACGGCATCATAAGCTGCCGACCAGCCGGCCATGCTCGCCGTGTGCGAGGCAGCGGCACGCTGGCCGGCGCCGGAGCGGCCGACCTTCGTCACGATGACCGGCTTCCTGATCTCAGCGGCCCGCCGCGCCGCGACCAGGAACTTGTCGACGTCGCGGATGCCTTCGATGAACAGCAGGATCACGTCGGTCGAGCCATCCCGCACCATGTAGTCCAGGAATTCGCCGGCGCCGAGGTCGGATTCATTGCCGGAGCTGACCACGTAGCTCACGGCGATGCCGAGCGCCTTGGCGCGGTGGTAATAGGCGAAGCCGATGCCGCCGCTCTGCGCGACGATGCCGATCCGCTTCGTGGTGGCGACCAGCGGCACCACTCCGGGCTTGACGTCGACGGCCGGACTGAACGTTGCCGCGACGCGTTGCATCTGACTGAAGAAGCCCTCGGCATTCGGGCCGGAAATCCGCATGCCGGTGCGCCTTGCCAGCGCGGCGATCGCGCTCTGCATCGCTGCGCTGTCGCCGCCTTCCTCGGCAAAGCCGGAGGAGATGATGACGGCGTTCCTGACGCCTGCGGCGGCGCATTGCTCGAGCGCGGGGAGCACCGCGCGCGCCGGGATCATGATGACGGCTAGATCGATTGGGACGCCGATCTCCGCGATCGATTTGTAGCAGGTGAGCCCATCGATATCCGCGTAGTTCGGGTTCACCGGATAGATCTTGCCGGGATAATCGTTCTTGCGCAGCATCGCGAGCAGCCGGCCCGGGATCTTCTCGTGATCGCGCGAGGCGCCGATCAGCGCGATGCTTGCGGGCGCGAAGAAGGTGTCGAGCGGATGGGTCATGACATGATCCTCTTCTTGTTCTTCGTGCATCCGCCGCACACACGCATCAAGGGAATCAACTGACGCGGAACGTCACCCCGCCCAGCAGGAACTCATTCCCCGCCACCGCAAGCCCCTTCGCCTTGGCGGCGTGCAGCACGCTCGCGGGGTCGGTCACCCGAAACTCCAGCGCGCTCATGATTTCGCTCGCGCCCTTGACGAAGCGGAACGTGGCATTGGCCAGCTTCAACTCGGCATCGCCAGGCGCAACGCCGATGATCCGGCCCCAATGCGCCGCCAGCCCTTGGGGATCCGGGCCTTGCATCTCCACCGCCGTCAGCGCCTGCGTCACGTCCTTGCGGATGAACTTTTGCCACTCCGGTCCGGCCGGCGGATATGGGCCCAGGATGTCGTCGCTGCCTTCGGTGTGGTTGAACTCGATGAAGGCGGCGCGGCAATCGCGGGGGTGGAGCTGTACGCCATGATAGGGCGCGTGGTCGATCACGTTGGCGGTACGCACGCCCATCGCGTTCGCATGACGGCCGCGCTCGTCGGGATCATTGCAGCAGAAGATCGCCATGTAGCCGCCGCGGCCGCCGGTCTTCTCGATGAAGCGGCCGGCGGTGGTGCCGTCCTTGAATGGCGCCACCACCTCCAGCAGAATCGTATCGACCGGGAGCAGCGCGTTCTCCAGGCCGTATTTGGCGACATTGCCGTCGCGGTAGCAGACGGAAAGGCCCATGATCTCCGCGATCTCGGAGATGACAGGCTCGAGATGCGGCGCGACCAGACAGATCTGCCGCAGCCGCATATAGGGCGCCATCGTCATGCGCCCTTGAAGGACGGCTTGCGCTTCTCGACGAAGGCCTTCGCGGCCTCCTTGTGATCCTCGGTATCGCCGCAGCGGGTGTGATGGATTGCCTCGCCGTCGAAGCAATCCTCCAGCGGCAGATGCTCGGCATTGTTGATGTTGCGCTTGATGTAGCCGAGCGCGATCGAGGGCCCCTGCGCCAACGACAATGCGAGCTCATGCGCGGCCGCATCGATCTCGGCGTCGGGCACGACCTTCGTCACCATGCCGATCGCGTGCGCTTCCCTGGCCGTGAGCACCGGCGACATCAGGTACAGCTCGCGCGCCCGCGCACTGCCGAGCAGCTGGGTCAGGAAATAGGTGCCGCCGTAGTCGCCGGAGAAGCCGACCTTGGCAAAGGCGGTGGTGATCTTGCAGGATTCGGAGGCGATGCGCAGATCGCAGGACAGCGCCATCGACAAGCCGGCGCCGGCCGCGGCACCATCGAGCTGCGCCACCACGGGCTTTGGCATCTGATGCAGGATGCGCGAGACCTCCATGCCGCGGCGGAGGTTCGCAAGCTTTTGCTCGAAAGGCAGCGGCGCGCGGCCTGCGGCCATCGACTTGACGTCGCCGCCGACACAGAACGAGCCGCCGGCTCCCTTGAACAGCACCGCCCGCACCTCGGGATCGTCAGCCGCTCGCCGCGCCGCTTCGACGAGGCCTGAGACCATCTCGGGATTGAGCGCATTCTTCCGCTCGGGGCGATTCATGGTGATGGTGAGCAGCCCGCCTTCGAGCTTTTGCAGGACCATGTCGTTCATGCGAGGTTTCCTCTGTTTGTTGACCGAGCTCTCACCACGTCGTCATTGCGAGCGAAGCGAATCAATCCAGAGATGTCTCCGCAGATGCAACCTGGATTGCTTCGTCGCACCAGCGCAAAATTGCTTCGCAATTTTGTCGCGGGCTCCTCGCAATGACGTCGTGACTTACGTCACGCCGTCACTTTTTCACCAGCGGGCAGCGCGACTGCTCCAGCGACTGGAACGCCTCATTGGCCGGCACGGTGGCGAGCAGCTTGTAATCGTCCCAACGGCCCTTGGACTCCGACGGCTTCTTCACTTCGAACAGGTACATGTCGTGGACCATGCGGCCGTCCTCGCGGATCTTGCCGTCATGAGCGAAGAAGTCGTTGATCGGCGTCTCCTTCATCACCTTCATGACCGCAGCAGCGTCGGTGGTGCCAGCCGCCTTCACCGCCTTCAGATAGTGCGTGACCGAGGAATAGACGCCGGCCTGCGCCGAGGTCGGCGGCCGCTTGACGCGCTCCATGAAGCGTTTCGAAAATGCGCGGGTCTCGTCGTTCATGTCCCAGTAGAAGGCTTCGGCCAGCAGCAGGCCCTGCGCGGTCTCGAGCCCGATCGAGTCGATATCGGTGACGAAGGCCAGCAATGGCGAGACCTTCTGGCCGCCTTTCATGATGCCGAACTCGGCCGCCTGCTTGATCGCGTTGACGGTGTCGCCGCCGGCATTCGCGAGTCCGATCACCTTGGCTTTCGACGCCTGCGCCTGCAGCAGGAACGACGAGAAGTCCGAGGTGTTGAGCGGATGACGCACACTGCCCAGCACCTTGCCGCCGGTCTTGGTGACGACGGCGCTGGTGTCCTTCTCCAGATCCTGGCCGAAGGCATAGTCGGCGGTGAGGAAGAACCAGGTGTCAAGGCCCGATTTCACGGCGGCGAGGCCGGTGACATTGGCCTGGCCGTAAGTGTCGAACACATAGTGCACGGTAGTGGGACCGCAGGCCTCGTTGGAGAGGCGGATCGAGCCGGGCCCGTTGAAGATGATGATCTTGCCCCGCGCCTTCGCGATCTCGCCCGCGGCCAGCGCTGTGGCGGACGCCGCGACGTCGTAGATCATCTCGACGCCCTGATTGTCGAGCATGTCGCGCGCGATGTTGGCGGCGAGATCGGCCTTGTTCTGATGATCGGCCGCCAGTACCTCGATCTTGCGTCCCAGTACCTCGCCGCCGAAATCCTCGACAGCCATTTTGGCTGCGGTCTCGCTGCCGGGGCCGGTGATGTCGGCGTAGAGGCTCGACATGTCGAGGATGCCGCCGATCTTCAGCGGCGGCTTGTCCTGGGCCTGCGCGGCGGCACTCGCGCTGAGGGCAAACGCGGCGGCAAAAATGCCCGACAAAATATGCTTCATGGAAAAACAACCTCCCTTGATCGCCTGGCTCTGATGGCGGCTTGATTATCGTTGTTGTCGCAATCATGCCGCATGCGCAAGAGCGCAGCAAGCGCCGGTGCGTTGCGAGGGCCTGATTGCCGCGCATGTTTTCCGCAAAACGGAATGGTGAGACGCGAACGAATGTCTCCGCGTCATTGCGAGCGCAACAAGCAATCCAGAACCTCACTGCGGAAACACTCTGGTTTGCTTCGCTGCGCTCGCAATGACGGAGTGCGTGGAAGCCTCTTCGCGCCTCACCGCTTCTGAGTTAGCATTCGCGCCTAACGCAACCTCTCCGGGTCATGTGACGCAACCCCTTCTTCACCTCACCGTCGCGCTTCTCTTCATCGCAGGTCACCCTGCGTGCGCGACACCGTGCCAATTCGAGGCACAGGGCGAAGGACGCGTCGCGGCGGTCGTCGATGCACGCAGCGTCCGTCTCGACGACGGCCGCGAGGTCCGCCTCACCGGGATCGAAGCGACGGCGGCGACGAAGCAAGCATTGACTTCCCTGCTCGTCGGCCGCGACGTCATCCTGCGCAGCACTGACGACACGCCCGACCGTTACGGTCGCCAGGGCGCGCTGGTCTTCATCGGCGAAAGCGATAGCTCTATCCAGGCCGCCCTGCTCGCCCAGGGCGACGCGCTCGTCTCCGCCGAGATCGCGGACAAGGACTGCGCGGCGGCTCTGATGGCGTCGGAAGCCGAGGCGCGGCGCCAAAAAAAGGGCAGTTGGGCTGACCCGTCGGCCATAAAAAACGCGGAAAGTCCGGACGATATTTTGGCCGGGATCGGGCGCTTTATGGTCGTCGAGGGCAAAGTCCTGTCCGTCCGGCAAGCTGGGGCAATGACCTACCTCAACTTCGGACGAAGCTGGACACGCGGCTTTACGGCGACTATCTCAAAGCGCAATCTACCGGCGTTCGAAAGCGCCGGAATTACCCTTAAGTCCCTGGAAAATAAGCGTGTTCGCGTTCGGGGCTGGGTTGAGGGGAATACGGGGCCGCGTATCGATGTGCGTCTCGTGGGACAGGTCGAGTTGCTGGGCGCAAACGAACCGACAGGGGTAAGGCCTTAAATCGGGCCGGGCACGGGTTAAGCGACGTGAATGGGGTGCTAGAACGGCACGGACGAGGTGATGGCCGCCGCCTACGGGCTGCGCCGGCCGCGCTTTGCCTTGCGCTGGGCACGGCACTCGCCGGTTGCGGCGATATGGGCCGGTTCCAGACCGCGGCAGCCCCGCCGACCGTCGCGATGCCCAAGCCGAAGCCGGCGGTCGCCCAGACCCCGGCGACGGAGAAAGAACACGAACGCATCCTGGCGAGCTATGGCGGCACCTATGACGACCCCAAGCTCGAATCCCTCGTCAGCAAGACCGTCGACCGGCTCGTCGCCGCGTCAGACCGTCCCGATCAGGGCTACAAGGTCACCATTCTCAACTCCGGCGCGGTGAACGCCTTCGCGCTGCCGAACGGCCAGCTCTACGTCACGCGCGGGCTTCTGGCGCTTGCCAGCGATACCTCGGAATTGTCCTCCGTGCTCAGCCACGAGATGGCGCATGTGCTGTCCAGGCACGCCGCAATGCGCGAGGACCAGGCGCGCCAGGCTGCGATCGTCACGCGTGTCGTCACCGACATGAGCACGGACCCCGATCTCACCGCGCTCGCGCTCGCCAAAACCAAGCTCACCATGGCGAGCTTTTCGCGCAACCAGGAGTTCGAGGCTGACGGCATTGGCGTCGGCATCTCCGCCAAGGCGCATTTCGATCCCTATGGTGCCGCCCGCTTCCTCTCGGCGATGGAGCGCAATGCCGAGCTGAAGGCCGGCAAGACTTCGCTCGACCCGCGCGCGCAGGATTTCACCTCGTCGCATCCGGCAACGCCCGAACGGGTGCAAAATGCACAGACCATCGCGCGGCAATATGCGGCGCCCGAGGGCGCCGAACGCGACCGGGAGAGCTATCTCTCCGCGATCGACAATCTCGTCTATGGCGAGGACCCCAGCGAAGGTTTTGTCCGCGGCCGGCGCTTCCTGCATCCGAAGCTCGGCTTTACCTTCCAGGCGCCTGATAATTTCACGCTCGATAACACTGCGCAGGCGGTGATCGGCGTGCGCGAGGGCGGCTCGCAGGCGATGCGCTTCGACGTCGTGCGCGTGCCGGCCGAACAGTCGCTCGGCGACTATCTCAATTCCGGCTGGATGGAGGGCGTCGAGAAGGCATCCACCGAGGACCTGACCATTAACGGCTTCCCGGCCGCATCTGCCACCGCCAAGGGCGACCAGTGGCAGTTCAAGGTCTATGCGCTGCGCTTCGGCAGCGACGTCTATCGCTTTATCTTCGCCACGCGGCAGAAATCGACCGAGAGCGAGCGCAATGCGCGCGAGACCGTCAACTCATTCCGCCGCCTGACGCTCGAAGAGATCCAAGCCGCGCGACCGCTGCGCATCAAGGTGATCACCGTGCAGCCCGGCGACACCGCGGAATCGCTGTCGCACCGCATGGCCGGCGTCGATCACCCCGCCGAACGTTTTCGTGTACTCAACGGCCTCGATCGCAACGCGCAGGTGAAGGTGCGCGACCGCGTGAAGATCGTGACCGATTGAAGCTGGGGCAGCTGCCGTAGCTGCCATAGGGTGGGCAAAGCGAAGCGTGCCCACCCAATCTGATTGATCGAGAACGATCGTGGGCACGGCGCTTAAGCGCCTTTGCTCACGCTACGAGACCTGCACCGCCTACCGCGCCTTCTCCTTCAAATACGCGATGATGTCGGCGCGATCCTGCGCATCCGGCACATCGAAGAACATCTTGGTCTCGGGCACCATCGCTTGCGGTCCGGTCAGCCATTTGTCGAGGTTCTCCTCGGTCCAGACGATTCCCGAATTCTTCAGATCGGGCGAATAGTCGTAACCGGGAACGCTGCCCGCCTTGCGCCCGACCACGCCCTTGTGCATCGGGCCGACGCCATTCTCGTTGATGGAGTGACAGTCTGCGCAGCCCTTGTAGAGCGTCTGGCCGCGCGCGGCATCGCCGGTGGCCCCCGCGGGACCGGCTGCACACAGCAGCGCAATCGCGACCGCGGCGGGAGCCAGGCTTGCGGTGCTTCGCCGGAGGACGGAATACGGCCGCCAGACGTTCATGTGATCTCCTGTTTGCGGTCCGCAAACAGGATCGTCCGGGCCGAATTTTATTCCCGTCAGTTGGAGGATTGGCCCGCGTCCATGTCGCCGGCCTCGCGCTGGCCGCTGAGCCAGAGCGCGAGCAGGGTCCAGAACGCGCCCGACAGCAGGTACGCGCCCGAGGCGATGACGCCGAGATTGGTGGCCAGCAGCAGCGCGACGAGCGGAGCGAACCCGGCACCGAACAGCCAGGCCATGTCCGAGGTCAGCGCGGAAGCCGTGTAGCGGTACATCTGCTTGAAATTCGAGGCGATCGCGCCCGAGGACTGTCCGAAGGACAGGCCGAGCAGGATGAAGCCGATCACCATGTAGATGGTCTCGCCGAACGCACCAGCATCGAGCAGCTGCGGGGCGAAACCGCTGTAGATCGCGATCGCGATCGCCGAACCCATCAGCAGCGACTTGCGCCCGACGCGGTCGGCGATGATGCCGGAGACCACGATCGCGGCGACGCCGAACACGGCGGCGACGATCTCGATGATCAAAAAGCGCACCGGGCTCTCGCGGGTGAACAGGAACACCCAGGACAGCGGAAACACCGTGACCATGTGGAACAGCGCGAAGCTCGCCAGCGGCGCGAATGCGCCCAGCATGATGTTGTGGCCTTCACGCGCGACGGTGTCGGAGATGCGCGCGGGCTGGAGCTCGCGGGTCTCGAACAGCGAGGCATATTCCTCTGTCGTCACCATGCGCAGGCGCGCGAACAGCGCCACGACGTTGATGGCGAAAGCGACGAAGAACGGATAGCGCCAGCCCCAATCAAAGAAATCGTCGGCCGAGAGATTGCCGGCGAAATAGGCGAACAGCGCGCTCGCGACGATCAGTCCGAGCGGCGCGCCAAGCTGCGGCACCATCGCGTACCAGCCGCGCTTGGAAGCCGGCGCGTTCAGCGCTAGCAGCGAGGCCATGCCGTCCCAGGCGCCGCCCCAGGCCAGACCCTGCGCGATGCGCGCCAGCGCCAGCAGCCAGATCGCGGCGACGCCGATCTCGTGATAGCCCGGCAGGAATGCGAGCGCCACGGTGGCGGTGCCAAGCAGGAACAGCGCCGAGATGAGCTTGGCCGTCTTGCCGTAGCTGCGGTCGACCGTCATGAAGATGACGGTGCCGATCGGCCGCGCCATGAAGGCCAGCGCGAAGATCATGAAGGAATAGAGGGTGCCGGTCAGTTCGCTGGTGAACGGAAAGACAAGGCGCGGGAACACGATCACCGAGGCGATCGCGAATACGAAGAAATCAAAGAATTCCGAGGTGCGGCCGATGATGACGCCGATGGCGATTTCGCCGGGACTGGCCTGGTCGTGGCCGTGCTCGCCCGAGTGGAGGTCTGCCATTGCGGGGGTCTGTGCCGTCGCCATTCGTGCGCCCTTAACGTCCTGAAAACCAAAGCCGACCGCCCGGCGGGCGCCAGGCAATCCGACCCTGTCTGACCGATCATCCCGCAATGCAACATTGGACAAATTGTCCAATGTCCGGATTGTTGCGCCGCAGCTACCCCTTGGCCCCGCAAAGGAAACTCATTCTCATAAGGCTCGGCCCGTGTCCCGTCTCAAGATCCTGGCGCTGCTACCCCTGGCAGTTGCGCTCAGCGGCTGCAACTACGTCGTGCTGGCGCCAGCCGGCGATATCGCGGCGCAACAGCGCGACCTCGTCATCATCTCCACCGTCCTGATGCTCCTCATCGTCGTCCCCGTGATGGCGCTGACGGTGCTGTTTGCCTGGCGCTACCGCCAGTCCAACAGCTCGGCCCGCTACGAGCCGGATTGGGATCACTCGACCAAGCTCGAGCTGGTGATCTGGTCCGCACCGCTGTTGATCATCGTCTGCCTGGGCGCGCTGACCTGGATGGGCACGCATCTGCTCGACCCCTATCGGACGCTCGGCCGCATCCATGCCGACCGCGCCATCGACCAGTCCAAGGCGCCGCTCGAGGTCGACGTCGTCGCGCTCGACTGGAAGTGGCTCTTCATCTATCCGGATTACGGAATCGCCACCGTCAACGATCTGGCCGCGCCCGTCGATCGCCCGATCAACTTCCGCATCACCGCCTCTTCGGTGATGAACTCGTTCTACATCCCCGCGCTCGCCGGCCAGATCTATGCGATGCCGGGCATGGAGACCAAGCTCCATGCCGTGGTGAACCACGCCGGCACCTACAGGGGCTTTTCGGCGAACTACAGCGGCGCCGGCTTCTCCGGCATGCACTTCAACTTCCAGGGCCTCGACGACAAGGGCTTTGATGCCTGGGTCGCGCAGGCCAAATCGGCCGGCGGCTCGCTTGGCCGCACCGAGTATCTCCAGCTCGAAAAGCCCAGCGAGAACGAGCCCGTGCGCCGCTGGGGCACGGTCGATTCCGATCTCTACCGCCTGATCCTCAACATGTGCGTCGAGACCGGCAAGATGTGCCAGAGCGAGATGATGGCGATCGACGCCAAGGGCGGCAACGGCCACGAGGGCCTGAACAACACCCTTCCGCTCTCCTACGACAAATACGCCCGCCGCGGCACCGCGTTCGGACCCGAGCCGAGCTTCGTCGCCGGCACCTGCACGCCGGATGCGCCGCAAGGCCACACGACGGCCGCGATCAGCGCGCCGCTCGACACCGCGCCGCTCCTGGGCGCCGGCCTGAAGCGGCCGACCTTCGCGCCGCTGAAGTCCTCGTCCTTCTTCCTCGGACAGCGTCCGAAGTCAGAATCCTAAAGAGATCCAGCATGTCTCCTGATCTTCTCAAGCTCATCTTCGGTCGTCTCGGCATCGATTCGCTGCCGCTGCACGAGCCGATTCTGGTCGGCACCTTCGCTGTGGTCGCGCTCGGCGGCATCACGCTGCTCGCCGGCCTGACCTACTTCCGCCTCTGGGGTTATCTCTGGCGCGAATGGTTCACCAGCGTGGATCACAAGCGGATCGGCGTCATGTACATGGTCCTCGGCATCGTGATGCTGCTGCGCGGCTTCGCCGACGCGCTCATGATGCGAGCGCAGCAGGCGATGGCGTTCGGCGGCTCCGAGGGCTTCCTCCCGGCCCATCACTACGACCAGGTCTTCACCGCCCACGGCGTGATCATGATCTTCTTCGTGGCGATGCCGCTGGTGACCGGCCTGATGAACTTCGTCGTTCCATTGCAGATCGGCGCGCGCGACGTGTCATTCCCGTTCCTGAACAATTTCAGCTTCTGGATGACGGTCGGCGGCGCGGTGCTCGTGATGCTCTCGCTGTTCATCGGCGAATTCGCCCGCACCGGCTGGCTGGCTTATCCACCGCTGTCCAACATCGGCTACAGTCCTGATGTCGGCGTCGACTATTACATATGGGGATTGCAGGTCGCGGGCGTCGGAACGACGCTGTCCGGCATCAACCTGATCTGCACCATCGTCAAGCTGCGCTGCCCCGGCATGACCATGATGCGGATGCCGGTGTTCACCTGGACTTCGCTCTGCACCAACATCCTGATCGTCGCCTCCTTCCCGGTCCTGACCGTCGTGCTCGCGCTGCTCTCGCTCGACCGCTATGTCGGCACCAACTTCTTCACGAACGATTTCGGCGGCAGCCCGATGATGTACGTGAACCTGATCTGGATCTGGGGCCATCCCGAGGTCTACATCCTGGTTCTTCCCGCCTTCGGCATCTTCTCGGAAGTCACCTCGACCTTCTCCGGCAAACGCCTGTTCGGCTACACCTCGATGGTCTACGCCACGGTCGTCATCACCATCCTGTCGTACCTGGTGTGGCTGCACCACTTCTTCACGATGGGCTCGGGCGCCAGCGTCAACTCGTTCTTCGGCATCACCACGATGATCATCTCGATCCCGACGGGCGCGAAGATGTTCAACTGGCTGTTCACGATGTATCGCGGCCGCATCCGTTACGAGCTGCCGATGATGTGGACGATTGCCTTCATGCTGACCTTCGTGATCGGCGGCATGACCGGCGTGCTGCTCGCGGTGCCGCCGGCCGACTTCGTCCTGCACAACAGCCTGTTCCTGATCGCGCACTTCCACAACGTGATCATCGGCGGCGTGGTGTTCGGCGCGTTCGCCGGCATCAACTACTGGTTCCCGAAAGCGTTCGGCTTCAGACTCGATCCGTTCTGGGGCAAGTGCTCGTTTTGGTTCTGGGTCACCGGCTTCTACATGGCCTTCATGCCGCTCTACGTGCTCGGCCTGATGGGCGTGACCCGCCGTCTGCGGGTGTTCGATGATCCGTCCCTTCAGATCTGGTTCGTCATCGCCGCGATCGGCGCCAGCCTCATCTTCCTCGGCATCCTCTCGATGCTGATGCAGTTCGCGGTCAGCTTCCTCAAGCGCGAGCAGCTCAAGGACGTCACCGGCGATCCCTGGGACGCCCGCACGCTGGAATGGGCGACCTCCTCGCCGCCGCCGGACTACAACTTCGCCTTCACCCCTGTCGTTCATGACAACGACGCCTGGTGGGACATGAAGAAGCGTGGCTACCAGCGTCCGCTCACCGGGTTCAAGCCGATCCACATGCCGCGCAGCACGGGTACCGGCATCATTCTCGCCGGCTTCGCCACCGCGATGGGCTTCGGTCTGATCTGGTACATGTGGTGGCTGGCGGCTGCGAGCTTCATTGCGATGCTCGCCGTCGGCATCGGTCACACCTTCAACTATCACCGCGACTTCGACATTCCGGCTGACGACGTCATCCGGACCGAGGACGCGCGCACCAAACTGCTCGCCGGAGCCAAGTAAATGACTGTCGCTGTCAATCCCTCGCAGACCGGCGAGCCGGTCTTCTACCTCGCCGACGAGCACCCGCATCCGGAAGGCTACAGCACCTCGCTTGGCTTCTGGATCTACCTGATGAGCGACTGCCTCATCTTCGCGATGCTGTTCGCCGCCTTCGGGGTGCTTGGCGCCAACTACGCCGCCGGGCCCGCGCCGAAGGATCTGTTCGACCTCGATCTCGTCGCGGTCAACACCTCGATGCTGCTGCTGTCATCGATCACCTATGGCTTTGCCATGCTGACGATGCAGCAGAACAAGATCGCCCAGACCCAGATGTGGCTCCTGATCACCGGCCTGTTCGGCGCCGCCTTCATCGGCATCGAGCTCACCGAGTTCGCCCACATGATCCATGAGGGGGCCACGCCTCAGCGCAGCGCCTTCCTGTCCGCCTTCTTCACCCTGGTCGGCACCCACGGCCTGCACGTCTCCTGCGGCCTGATCTGGCTGGTGACGCTGATGGTGCAGGTTTGGCGTTTCGGCCTGATCGAGGCCAACCGCCGTCGCCTGATGTGCCTGTCGATGTTCTGGCACTTCCTCGACGTGGTCTGGATCGGCGTCTTCACCTTCGTCTACCTCTTGGGAGTTCTGCGATGAGCACCGATACCCACGCAGCCGGCGCGCACGACCATCATCACGACGACGGCCACGCCCACAGCACGTTCTCGGGCTACATGCTCGGCTTCGTGCTCTCGGTGGTGCTCACCGCGATCCCGTTCTGGCTGGTGATGAGCGGCACGCTGCCGAGCAAGCAGATCACCGCGCTGGTCATCATGGCGTTCGCGGTCGTGCAGATCGTCGTGCACATGATCTATTTCCTGCACATGAACACCAAGTCCGAGAACGGCTGGAGCATGATGGCGCTGATCTTCACCATCGTAATGGTGGTGATCGCGCTGTCCGGGTCGCTGTGGGTGATGAACCACCTCAACAGCAACATGATGCCGATCCACGAGATGACAGGCATGAAGTGAGCGATCCGGTCGGACCAGAGGATAACGATACGCGCAGCCCGGCAAAGGCTGCGCGCCCGTCCCTGTGGCTCACGGCTCTCTCCCTCACCGCTTTTGTTGTTCTGATAGGCCTCGGCGTCTGGCAGGTCGAGCGCCGCGCCTGGAAGCTGGCGCTGATCGACCGGGTCGAGCAGCGCGTCCATGCACCGGCCCAACCGATCCCCTCGCCGGCGACGTGGCCCGCCGTCTCCGCCGCAAACGACGAATACCGCCATGTCAGCGTCTCCGGCCGTTTCCTGCACGACCGCGAGACCCTGGTGCAGGCCGTCACCGAGGAAGGCCCCGGCTATTGGGTGCTGACACCGCTGAAGCGCAGCGACGGCATAACCATCCTGATCAACCGTGGCTTCGTACCTTCGGAGCGGCGCGAGCCGTCGACGCGGCAGGCCGGCAATCCGGATGGCACCGTCGAGATCACGGGTCTGCTGCGCATCACCGAGCCAAAAGGCGGATTCCTCAGGGACAACGTGCCTCAGCACAACCGCTGGTACTCGCGGGATGTCACCGCGATCGCGGCCGCGCGCGACCTTCGGAACGTCGCGCCCTTCTTCGTCGATGCGGACGCCGGATCACAATCCGCTGGCGGTCCGATCGGCGGATTGACCGTGATCCGCTTTCCCAATAACCACCTGATCTACGCTTTGACCTGGTTTGCCTTGGCTTTATTGCTGGCCGGTAGACTCTTCGTCACCTTCCGCGGCGGGCTGTTCCGCCGCAAGATAGCCTTGAACGGCTTCGTCCACGAACCGGCCGGCGGCCTCGATGGCCCCGCCCGCAGGACGGGATCAGATGCTGGAACGATCGTCGAATCGACCTGACGACGGGAAAAATTACGGCGGCCCGGCCGTCACGCTGCAATCGCAGGCGGACGCTCGCAGCGAGCTGATCGGCGCTGCGCCGACCGACGACGAGACCAACCGCAAGAACATGGCGCTGCTGATCCAGCTGCGCTGGACGGCGGTGGTCGGCCAGATCGTGACCATCGGCGGCGCGCATTTCTGGCTCGGTATTCCCTTGCCCCTGACCCGCATGGGCGCGGTGATTGGCGCGCTGGTGCTGCTGAATGTCTCGAGCCTGATCTGGGTGCGGCATCGCGCCACGATCACCAGCAACGAGCTGCTGGTCGCGCTGATGCTCGATGTCGCCGCGCTGACCGCGCAGCTTTACCTGAGCGGCGGCGCCACCAATCCCTTCACCTCGCTGTTCCTGCTCCAGGTCACGCTCGGCGCGGTGCTGCTCGATGCCCGTTCCACCTGGTCGCTGGTGGCGCTGAGCTGCGCGAGCTTCGTGTGGCTGACCATAGCCTATCGGCCGCTCGACCTGCCACCGAATCCGCTGAGTGAGATCTACACGCTGACCGTCACCGGCATGCTGCTGGGCTTCGTCCTCAATGCCGTTTTGCTCGTCGTGTTCGTCACCCGCATCAATAGAAATTTGCGCGAGCGCGACGCGCATCTGGCAGCACTGCGCCAGCATGCCGCCGAGCAGGATCACATCGTCCGCATGGGCCTGCTCGCCTCTGGCGCCGCCCATGAGCTCGGCACGCCGCTCGCCTCGCTCTCCGTCATCCTCAGCGACTGGCGACGCATGCCCGATCTGGTCGCCGATCAGGAGCTTGCCGAGGACCTGACGGAGATGGAAACCTCGCTGCAGCGCTGCAAGTCCATCGTGACCGGGATCCTGGTTTCGGCGGGGGAAGCGCGCGGCGAAGGATCGTCGCCGACGACGGTGACGGCCTTCGTCACCGCACTGGTCGAGGAATGGCGCGACGCCCGCTCCGCCCGCACGCTGTATTTCGTCAACACGTTTGGCGAGGACGTCGCGATCGTCTCCGACATCGCACTGAAGCAGGTGATCTTCAACGTGCTCGACAATGCCTACGAGGTCTCACGCGAATGGGTCGAGCTGATGGCCGAGCGCGAAGGCGACAACCTCGTGCTCTCGATCAGCGATCGCGGCCCGGGCTTTGCGCAGGAAATGCTGGCACAGCTCGGAAAGCCTTATCAGTCCAGCAAGGGCCGCGCCGGCGGGGGGCTCGGCCTGTTCCTGGTGGTGAACGTGGTACGCAAGCTGGGCGGCAGCGTGACCGCCGAGAACCACAGGAAACGCGGCGCGACCGTCCGCCTGACGCTGCCACTCGCGACGCTCGCGATCGGAGGCAGCTTTGACGCCTGATCGTTCGCTCATCGTCGTCGAGGACGACGAAGGCTTTGCGCGCACGCTGAAGCGCTCGTTCGAGCGCCGCGGCTACGAGGTCGTGCTGGCCGCCTCGATCGAGGAGGTCCGGAAAGTCCTGGAGGGGAGATCCTTCGGCTACGCTGTCGTCGACCTCAAGCTCGGCGGCGCCTCGGGGCTCGCCTGCGTCGAGCTGCTGCATACCCACGACGAAGACATGCTGATCGTGGTGCTGACGGGCTTTGCCAGCATCTCGACCGCCGTCGAGGCCATCAAGTTAGGCGCCTGCCATTACCTCGCCAAGCCCTCCAATACCGACGACATCGAGGCCGCCTTCACCAAGGCCGAGGGCAATGCCGAGGTCGCGCTCGACGTGCGGCCGACCTCGATCAAGACGCTGGAATGGGAGCGCATCCACCAGACCCTGATCGAGACGGATTTCAACATCTCGGAAGCGGCGAGGCGCCTCGGGATGCACCGGCGCACGCTGGCGCGGAAGCTCGAGAAGCGGCCGCTCAAATAGGCCGCCGCAACTCTCGCCATCGTCATTCCGGGGCGTGCGAGGCACGAGCCCGGAATCCATCGGGCGACAGAGACGGTGGACGAATGGATTCCGGGTTCTCGCCTCGCGAGCCCCGGAATGACAGCTGTGGCACCCGGCCACTCCCCCCTGCAGACCGCCGAAACAAAAAGCCCGGCTCAGCGGCCGGGCTTTGGATCTGTTGCAATCGACGCGCGAAGCAGAACTTACGCGGCCTCGTCGGCGACGGTGGTGTCGTCGCCATCGGTATCGTCGGTATCGCCCTCGGCGTCCGTCTCGCCCTCGCCGTCGGCGGCTTCCGCCTTGGCGTTGGCGCGGCGCGGGCTCTTGGCGAGCTGGGCCTCGATCTCCTTGACCGCTTCGGTCTCGGTCGAGTGCTGCACCACCGCGATCTCGCGGGAGAGACGATCCAGCGCCGCTTCATAGAGCTGGCGTTCGGAGTACGACTGCTCCGGCTGCGACTCCGAGCGATAGAGGTCGCGCACGACTTCCGCGATCGCGACGATGTCGCCCGAATTGATCTTCGCTTCGTATTCCTGGGCGCGGCGCGACCACATGGTGCGCTTGACGCGGGCGCGGCCCTTCAGCGTCTCGAGCGCCTTCTTCACCAGGGCGGGCTCGGACAGCTTGCGCATGCCGACATTGGCAACCTTGGCGGTCGGAACGCGCAGCGTCATCTTGTCCTTGATGAAGTTGATGACGAACAGCTCGAGCTTCGCACCGGCGATCTCCTGCTCCTCAATGGCCAGGATCTGGCCGACGCCGTGAGCGGGATAGACGACGAATTCATTGGCCTTGAAGCCCTGACGCTGGGTCACGACCTTCTTTTCCTCGACCTTCGGCGCGCTGGCGGCGGGCTTCACGGCCGGCTTGGCAGCAGCAACGGGAGCCTTGGCGGGGGCGGCGGCAACGGGAGCCTTCGGAGCAACGGGCTTGGCAGCGTGAGCCTTAACAGCAGCGGGCTTGGCAGCAGCAGGCTTGGCAACGGTCGCTTTCGCGGCCGGTTTGGCAGTCTTGTTAGGCATTGCGCTTCTTTTGTTCTTCGAGGACTTTGCAGCCGGCGGCGCCTTGGCAGCGGCCCGACCCTTGGATGCGCTACGGCTGGCCGCGGCGACTTTTTTGGCCTCCTTATGGGAAGCCCTCGCTGAAGTACTCTTTTTACGCGTTTTCTGTGACACAGCCTGCGCGCGGAAACTGCCACGCCCCTGTTCGACATTTGGTTTCACGGGAACCCAGAGGGGCCAACGGGCTGACGGGGTTCGGCTTAATGTGCCCAATATAGCACATTTCCCGCAAAAATCAATGATTTAGGGGTCTCAAGGGCTGGTTTTCGGCGGCAGCGCCGCTATTAGGGTTAAGTTTGGGCCCTAATTAGTCTCCGGAGCCGGGTTTCGGAGAAAAATATTTCTCGAACTTCCCTTCCATCCCGTCGAATTCCTTCGCGTCTTCGGGTGATTCTTTCTTCTGGGTGATGTTCGGCCAGCTCTTGGCGTATTCCGCATTGACCTCGAGCCACTTTTCAAGCCCCGGTTCGGTGTCCGGCTTGATGGCATCTGCGGGACATTCCGGCTCGCACACGCCGCAGTCGATGCACTCGTCCGGATGGATGACAAGCATGTTGTCACCTTCGTAGAAGCAATCGACCGGGCAGACCTCGACGCAGTCGGTGTACTTGCACTTGATGCAGTTTTCAGTGACGACGTAAGTCATCCAACGCTCCGAAAAGCTCTTTTAAATGTCGCGGCTTGCCTAGCGCGGATGGCCACGCGCTGCAAGGTCGGGAAGCTCCGATCATGACGGCTTTATGTGTTTGATCGACCAAGAAATGAATATCAAACGCAATTAATTGCGCTTTACGTCGCCGAGCTCCTCATAGAGCACGCGCGCCGAGGCGGCATCGCCACGCCGCTCGTTGAAATCGATCACCTTCAGCACGCGCACGGTGCGGTCGAGCGCGATAGTGATGACATCGCCGATCTTGATCGCATGGCCCGGCGATCTCTCGCGCGTGCCGTTGATGCGGACGTGACCGGACTCGACGAGCTCAGCGGCGGAGGTGCGCGCCTTCACCACCCGCGCGTGCCACAGCCATTTGTCGAGGCGCTGCCGCTCCGTGGTCGTGGGATTACTCCTTCCGACCGGCGAGCTGTTCTTTCAGCGCGGCGAGCTTTGCGAACGGCGAGTTCGGATCTGCCGGACGATCGCGCTCACGCGGATTGGCGCTCGAGGCGTAGGGACGCAGCGACGGACCACCCTGGCGGTCGCGCCCGTTGTCGCGATCGCGGCCCCTGTTGTCGCGACCCTTGTCACGATCGCCGCCGAACTTCTTGTTGTCGCGGTTGCGATCGCGATCCTTGTCGCGGTCCTTGCCCTGGAAGCTGCGATTGCGGTCGTCGCGGCGCTCTCCGCCCTCGCCGCCTTCACGGCCCTTGCGGAAGTCTCGGCCGCCGTCGCGGCGATGACCGCCGTGACGATGGCCCGGCGTGGCACCTTCAGCCGCTTCGCCGGACGCAGCGCTCGCCTCGGCCGAAGCAGCGCCAGCTTCGGCTCCGCCCTGCCGGCGCGGTTGATGGTGACGCTGATGGCGGTTGCGATCGTGGCGCGGCTTGCGGTCGTCGTGACGGCCCCCGGGACGCCAGACCTCGACGAGCTCGGGCTCTGCGGGCGTCGCAGCGGCTTCGACCGGAGCGGAGGCATCGGCAGAGGCAGCAGCTTCCGTTGCAGCGATCTCGGCCGGAGCGGCTTCAGCGGCAGCCTCGGCAGCAGCCTCGGCGGGTGCAGCAGATTCTTCCGACGGCGGCGCGATGCCGGGGGCATCTTCGGGCGTGACGGGCGCGTCTGGCGCAGCTTCGAGCGCCGGCTCTTCGTGAGCGGGCTCGTCGTGCGGCTCCATTCCGGGCGCGTCTTCGACGGTGACGGCTTCGATCGCGGCATCCGCGGGCGCTGCGACTTCGTCGGTCGCAGGCGTCTCGGAGGACGCTTCAACCGCCGGCGCCTCCGCAGCAGCAGGCGCGGCGGGCTTGGGCGGCAGCGGCGGGCGCTTCTCCATGCGATAGCCGAGCGCGCGCAGCACCGAGGCGAAATCCTCGCCGGCGGAGCCCGTGAGCGAGGTCATCGCCTGGGTCACGACAAAACTGCGGCCGTCGAACGCGCCGGCGGGCTTTTCGCCGGGCGAATTCTCGCGCCAGGCCAAAGCGGGACGGATCAGATCGGCAAGGCGCTCCAGGATGTCGACGCGAACGGCGCGCTCGCCGGCCTGCTTATAGCCGAGCACGCGATAGGCATCGCGCGGCAGGCTCTTGTCGACCGGGAAGGACGTGCGGCCGGATGAAGCCAGATGCTGCGCGCCTGACAGCGCCGACAGATCGACATTGTCCTGCTTCAGCGCCCACAGCAGCGCGGCGAGCGCACGCGCGGCGGGCTTCAGGATGCCGGGGAAATAGATGTGATAGGCACCAAAGCGAACGCCGTACTTACGCAGCGTCGCGCGCGAGGGCTGATCGAGATCCTTCAGCTCGTTCGCGATTCTGGGCCGCTCGAGCACGCCGAGCGCCTCGACCAGCTGATAGGCGATGCCGCGGGCAATGCCGGTGACGTCCTCGGCCTTGCTGAGCTCGAACATCGGCCCGAGCAGCTTCTCGATATGGGTCTTGAGCCAGAGCTCGAGCCGCGCCTGCACTTTTTCGCGCGGCGCGCCCGTCAAGCGCTCGTCCGAGATGATGCGGATGCGCGGATGCAGCGCGTCCTCCGCCGCCGACAGCCGCGCCACGGCATCGCCGGTCCAGCGGATGATGCCTTCCGAGGTCAACACGAACTGATCGTCCGGCGCGTTGCCCAGTTTTTCGGCGCGCGCATTGATCTCGCCGGCGAGCACCGCTTGCGCGGCAGCCTGCAAGGCTTTCGCATCCGAGCCGGCTTCCGCCGCATCCGGTGCAAAGGTGAAGCCATCGAGGCGGCCGATGACATGGCCTTCGACGATAACTTCGCCGGTCTTGCCGATTTCCGTATTCAAGCTCGTGTTCTCCCGCAGGCGGCGCATCAATACACTGGTCCGGCGATCAACGAAACGCTCAGTCAAGCGTTCATGGAGCGCATCCGATAATTTATTTTCGACCTCCCGCGTGATCCCCTGCCAGCGATCGGGGTCTCTCAGCCAGTCCGGGCGGTTGGCGACGAAGGTCCAGGTGCGGATCTGCGCGATCCGGGCCGACAGCGTGTCGATATCGCCGTCGATGCGGTCGGCCTGGTCGACCTGGGCGGCGAACCAGGAATCGGGGACGCAGCCCTTCTGCATCAGAAAGCCGTAGAGCGTCGTCACCAGCTCGGCATGGGCGGCCGGCGACAGCTTCCGGTAATCGGGGACCTGGCAGGCCTCCCAGAGCCGCTCCACGGCGGCCTTGCCGTGCGCGATATCGCGCACCTCGGCGTCGCGGGCGGCGTGGTCGAGCACGCGCATGTCTTCGGCGATCGGCGCCCGCGTCAGCGTCTCGTGGCCGGGGGCGAGGTTGAGCGAGACCTGCAGCGCGCCAAGCGAGGAGAAATCCAGCTTCGAGTTGCGCCATTGCAGCATCTTCACGGGATCGAAGATGTGGTTCTGGAGCGCATTCACCAACTCGGGCTCGAACGGGGCGCAGCGGCCCGTGGTGCCGAAGGTGCCGTTGCGCGTGGCGCGGCCGGCGCGGCCGGCGACTTGCGCGAACTCGGCCGGCGTGAGCCTGCGGAACTGATAGCCGTCGAACTTGCGGTCGGAGGCGAAGGCGACGTGGTCGACGTCGAGATTGAGGCCCATGCCGACGGCATCGGTGGCGACGAGATAATCGACGTCGCCGCTCTGGAACATCTCGACCTGCGCATTGCGCGTGCGCGGGCTAAGCGAGCCCAGCACCACGGCGGCGCCGCCATGCTGGCGCTTGATCAGCTCGGCGATGGCGTAGACCTCGTCGGCCGAGAACGCGACGATCGCGGTCCGTCGCGGCTGGCGCGTGATCTTGCGGTCGCCGGCGAATTCGAGCTGCGACAGCCGGGGACGCGTGATCATCGACACGCCCGGCAGCAGCCGCTCGATGATCGGGCGCATGGTGGCGGCGCCCAAGAGCAGCGTCTCGTCGCGGCCGCGGCGGTTGAGGATGCGGTCGGTGAAGACGTGGCCGCGTTCGAGGTCGGAAGCGATCTGGATCTCGTCGACGGCGAGGAAGGAGACATCGAGGTCGCGCGGCATCGCCTCGACGGTCGAGACCCAATAGCGCGGGTGCTTCGGCTTGATCTTCTCCTCGCCCGTCACCAGCGCAACGGCCTCTGGTCCGACGCGGGCGACGATCTTGTTGTAGACCTCGCGCGCGAGCAGGCGGAGCGGCAGGCCGATCATGCCCGAGGAATGCGCGAGCATCCGTTCGATGGCGAGATGGGTCTTGCCGGTGTTGGTCGGCCCGAGCACCGCGGTGACGCCGGCGCCGGGCACCCGCTCGGAAGCGAAGGGGGAGGGAGGAAAGGCCATGTCTGGTGATTAGGTAATGGCTAATGGGGCGAATGTCAGTGCTATCTGGGGCGATGGGGTGCCGAGCCGCTCGACACCCGCGCAACTGTCTCACTTTGCGACGCTTTTCCTCATCCCCTTAAGCTTCGGAACGACTCTAGAACGAATCGCGGCCGAATCGCTGACTCGCCTCGAAGTCCCGTTCCGTTCACGCAACATGTCGCGGGACTCGTTTTGCGTGTGCACTAGATGGAGTTTTGGGCCGTCGCACAAGCGGCGTTTCCTGGGCGGATTTCGTTAAGTTGGGGATGGCGCGGAGTCGAATCAGAATCGGGGAGGAGTCAAATGGATTCCCGGGAAAGCGGGCAGCCCGACTCGATTTCGCGAAACAACCCCATGCACAGTAGGTAAGTCGTTGATATTGCTTGCGACGCCATCTCCCCTCGTCATTCCGGGGCGGCGCGCAAGCGACGAGCCCGGAATGACGGTCTGGGTGGGACGGGCGCGGGCCAAACCCTACTGCGTCTTCGCCACGCGCGGTGGCTGGGCTGTGGTGATGAAGCTGGTGGCTTCCAGCATCGCCGGCCCCAGGGGCGTCGGCACTTTCAGCCAGAATGGAACCAGGATGCGCGTGCCGGCGACCGGGGCGAGCGCGATCTCGATGTTGCGCTGGGCGGCGAGGTATTTGATCACGGGGCGGTCGGGGATGTAGCCGGCGATGGGCACGAAATAGAGCGCGCAGACCACGACCGGGCCGTGATAGCCCTTCTCGGCCTTCACCGTCTCCATGCGCTTGAAATCGAGCTTGAGCTCGTAGCGCATGCGGCCGTCGAAGATCGGCGCGCCGCCATGGCAGGCCTCCGGCGACAGCGGATCGCCGTTGCCGGGCACGCGCACCAGCGAGGCCGTCATCGGATCGAACACGCCGCGGCGATGCGCGTCGGTGACGACGATGCGGTCAGGATCGACCGGCGGCTCCGGGATGATGCCGAACTCCTTCACATTGCCCTTGTCGAGGGTGATGTGGATCTCTTCGGTCTTCTTCGAGGTGGTGGTGGAGGCCTGGTAGGCGGTCGCAACCAGCGCGCCGTTGACGATGCGGCCCTGCGAGGCGCCGGTGCCGGACCCGCCCGCGAAGGACTTTAAAATGCCGGTGGTGCCGCCCGAGGCCGCCGCCGAGAACACCTCGTCCTGGATATCGATGTTCCAGGCGCCGCGGCCGACCGGAATCCCTGACAGCGTCGCCTCATATTGCGCCTCGAGCTTGCCCTGCGCCGCGGCCGGATCAGCCCCCCACACCAGCACCAGCCCGCCAAACGCGGCCAGCGCCAGCCTGCCGGCCGACCGCAGCCGGAGCGGAATGAGGGGGGAGGTGGGCACGAGACGATCCATCAGGAAAAGGAGTGGGTGTTACTTAAGCCTGTTCCGGCGCCAGGCAATGCAAAAGGGGCGCGAACCGCGGGAACTCCACCGGACTCTTCGGCGGCGATTGCGCCCTTTATGTGATGGTAAGGCGTTTCAAACATTGCCGTTTTGGTGATCGGGCGGTGTCCGGGCGGCGGGCTCGAACACCTCTCCCCACCCACTCCGCTGTCATACCCCACCAACTCCACTGTCATGCCCCGGCTTGACCGGGGCATCCGGTACGCCGCAGCTTCACGACTCTAGCCGCGCTGGCTCAGAGTACTGGATCGCCCGGTCAAGCCGGGCGATGACACCTATTGCTGGGCGGGATCTCGCCCCAAATCCTTGACTACCCGCCCCTCACCCCCTATACGTCCGCCCGCTCCCTGCAAGGACGAAAGAATTAGCCCCCGTGGCGCCCCGAATGGCGGCCGCAATAGTTGGGGGACAGGATAAGGATTTCTACCATGTCTCGCCGCTGCGAACTGACGGCCAAGGGCCCCCTCGTCGGCCACAAGGTCAGCCACTCCAACATCAAGACCAAGCGCCGCTTCCTGCCGAACCTGGTCAACGTGACCTTCATCTCGGAAGCGCTCGGCCGCAACGTGCGCCTGCGGGTCTCCACCAACGCGGTAAAGAGCGTAGACCATAATGGCGGCCTCGATGCCTACCTGCTCAAGGCCAAGACCGACAATTTGTCGCCGCGCGCCGTCGAGCTGAAGCGCGCCATCGAGAAGAAGGTCGGCGACGCGCCGGTCAAGAAGGCAAGCTGAGATTTCGTAAGTTGGGCGAGGGCTAGGTTGCGTCGCGTGGTGTAGGCTTAGCCGAGTAGAGTTTTTGCGTTGCGGCCGGATCGGAAGATCCGGCCGTTTTTGTTTCAGCCGTCCCTACTTTCCGCGCCGATACAGGCCACAAATGAAAAGCGTTCGATTGTTTCGTCTGATCTAACTACCCAAAAGCATTGGGTGTTGTAGTCAGCTGACATGACTTCGAAGTGATCGATACCCGGACCGATCTTATCCTCTGAGTCTGGGTGCCGCCTGAGCAAGGCGGCTAAGTCCTTGCCGTCCTCATCGCTCACTCTCTCACCCGGCTTGTAGCGGTTCAACATCGCTCTAAAAAAAGCTACCGCATCGCCCTTCTTCGAAAACTGTCTAGTCCCAAGCTTAATTGGCTGGCCTTTCGACACAGTATCCTCTCGTCCAAATGTCTACACAGCTTATTAGAGAAATATCCAATACAGTCTCCCTTTGCGCGAAACATTTCAACTATGAATAATGTGAGAAGGCTCGCGCCGCTCCGGCCGGGTATCGATATGCCGATTTCTATGAAGTTTGCGAAATGCTACCCCACCCCCGACGAACCGACTTGGCGCGGTCTACAACTGCTGGAAGTGGGTGAGTTTGACGTATTTCTCAGGGGCCCGGTCAGAGCCCGTGTTACCGACGCAGCATTTGAACAAGAGCTGGCAGGTGATTTGGCGGCCTTAGCGAGCACGCAAATGGCGTCCGACACATTGTCAAAAGTGCTCTCGACTGCTGCGGCCCCCTTGGATTGGGAAATTGGCGAAGCTATAGCCGAATGTCTCTTGGAGGAGGAGTTCAACGTAAGTTGGCCTTGGAACGAAAACCGAGACCGAAAGACGCCAAAGGCCTCGTTGCCAGGAGCAGACCTTGTTGGGTTGGTCGGGAACGCGGTTGGTGCTAGCCTACTGTTTGGTGAGGTGAAGACGTCCTCTGATCAGAACCAGCCTCCCGGCGTTGTGTCAGGTCGATCGGGTTTGGCTCATCAAATTGATACGCTCGCAAAGTCGATCGGTACGCAGGCGTCCTTAATAAGATGGCTTCATTCACGCTGTAAGGGGACAGCCCATTGGCCCCGATTTCAAGACGCGTGTACGCGTTACCTACAGTCGGGTGGAAAGGAAATAGCGCTGGTGGGTATCCTCCTTCGAGACACCAGCCCTCACGAAAACGATCTGCGAAGCCGAGGTCGAGCTCTATCGTCCCTGGAGCAGCCCCCAAGCGTAAGACTAGACGCTTGGTATACGCCTCGGCCGATTGCCGAATGGGTTGCGATCGTTACAGGTGATGCGCAATGACCCAGTGGATAACAGACGCATTGGGTGACGCGTCACTAGCCAATGCTACCACTCTCGTGAGCAGAGCTTTGCTTGCAGATGTAGCTGGCGTCGCCCGCCCCACATTGGACGACTCAGCTGGCTTTGTGGCCGAAAGTCTAGAACTCGCAGTATTTGGGCTCCTCGACGAACCCGACAAACGATCTGAGTTGCGTTCAACGGCAGAAAGAACGTTCGAAATTCTGCGAACCATTCGGTCCGATAGTGCAAGCTTGTCCGAGAAGGCCACCCTTCTCCTGCGCACAGCCTGCTATGGAGTTCTTGCGGATCGAACTCCTGATGTTTCTCGATTTCTGAAGGATACATCGCTTCCCGAGTTGGCAACCGATTTCTCCAATTGGGGAGAGGCAGTCAGAAACAATGTTGCGGTCATCTGGCTAAAGCTCCTTCGTAAGAAGGGCTGGGAAGACTTGGACTCTGTGTTGGAAGCAGTGGTATCGCTCCGCCAAGCGCAGACGGATCACGAAAGTAGCTACCTCGAGGCGAGAGGCAGTCAGTCCAGAAGCGCCGCGTGGGAGCTGATCGCAATATATCATCTTGCAAAAGCAGCAGAGATATTGGCGACGTATTCGACGCAAGGTTCAGTTGCGGGCGTGTATAACATCCGCGAACAACTCGAGGGCCAATTCGATAGGAGCACTGTTGCCTGTGAACGCGCGGAGCTCTTTGAGCTTTTTGGACTAACAAAGCTCTTAGCTCGAACTGCAGAGCAGATGGTCGCTAACAGCATTTGGACGGTTACTCGGGCTGTGAATAGTCGAGTTTCGCGTTTCGTTGCTCGTCTTGTTGACCGGGCGAACCAGAAGCCTCTCTTCGAGATGCTTCCACCTCAACGCATAACGCTTCGCGAGCAAGGACTTCTGGGCTCTGGTCATCGGGCTGTCGTTGTTAGCCTTCCAACTTCGAGCGGCAAGACGCTCATCGCTCAATTCAGGATCTTGCAGGCCCTGAACCAATTTGATGGCGAAAGGGGATGGGTTGTGTATTTGGCTCCGACCCGAGCCCTCGTCAATCAAATCTGCGCCCGACTGCGAAGAGACTTCGAGCCGCTAGGGGTCGTAGTCGAGCGAGTTAGCCCAGCGCTAGAAATTGACGGCGTCGAAGCAGAAATCTTGGCAACTCGTAGTGTGGAACAAGAATTTCGCATTCTTGTAGGGACGCCAGAGAAAATCGATCTCCTCTTGCGCGGGGGATGGGAAGCAAAGATCGGGCGCCCACTCACTTTGGTGGTTGTCGATGAAGCGCACAACCTATCGCAAGGCCAGCGAGGAATTCGCCTTGAACTCCTTTTGGCAACAATAAACCGCGAGTGTAGATACTCTCAGTTCTTGCTGCTTACGCCCTTTATCAGCAACAGCGCGGAAGTTGCCAGATGGCTTTCTCCCGATAGCAACGCCGACATTGGCGTGCAGTTCGAGTGGAAGCCAAACGATCGCGCAATTGCAATTGCTCAGCCAAGGAAAGGTGACAAGGCCGGCGACTTTACCCTAGGTCTGTCAACCGTCCATACGAGCAAGGAAACTATCGACATAGCGGATGAGTTAGAACTGTGCGCAGGTCGCCCATTGGGACTGACATGGTCAGAAGTTCGAAGCTCCCTACTGAAGACATCTGCCGTTACGGCTCATTGCTTGAATCGAAGGGGCACAACGATAGTTGTCGCCAGCAAGATTCCCCACACCTGGACGATAGCGCGAACCCTATCTAAAGGCTTAGCTAAAGAATCGACCGGGACAATCAAGGCAACCTCTGAAGACATCGAATTTGTTCGAAACTTCGTCGGCGACGAGTTTGGCTCCGACTTTGAATTGCTCGACTTCTTAAAAAACGGAATCGGGCTGCATCATTCCGGGTTGTCGGACGAGATCCGCGTACTGATGGAATGGCTCGTTGAACGCGGCCAATTATCTTCTCTCGTTGCCACAACCACAATTGCACAGGGCGTCAATTTTCCGGTTTCTGGCGTGGTGCTCGCTGGGCATCAGTATCCCTATGGCGTGGATATGCCGCCGGAAGATTTCTGGAACTTGGCAGGTCGAGCAGGACGAGCCGATCAAGCTGGTCTTGGCGTGGTGGCCCTTGCTGCTACTGACGAAGAGAGAGCAGAGAACCTAAGAGGTTACGTCGGGAGAAACGTCTCAAACCTAAACTCTCTTCTCGTAACAATGGTGACCAACGCTCTCACGAGGTCAAACGGGAATTTGGAGTTACGGACCTTGTTCCACATGAAGGAGTGGTCGGCATTCCTTCAATACCTTGCGCATTCGTATCGCCAAATTGGAGACCACAGCACGTTTGCTTCTCAAATCGAACAGATATTGAGGGGCAGTTTTGGCTTCCAGAAAATCCGTCAACAGAGTACCGCCACCGCAAATGCGCTCGTCAACGCGGTGCAGAGATACGCAGTTATCCTGCGCGGGAAACCGCTCTCGCTAGTGGATAGCACCGGATTTTCGTGGGAGAGTGTTAGCCGGGCCTTAGCCGGTGTACGCGAGCAGAACTTTCGCCCCGAGATGTGGACCAATGATCAACTCTTTCGTGATGGAAACTCAGATCTAGCACGGGCTTTTGGTGTCTTGTTCAAGGTACCGGAGATTCGATCTGAACTCAGCGAAGCAATCTCCGGCAAAGGAGCCGATAGTGATCTTCTGGCTAGAATTGTAAAAGATTGGGTTCAAGGGGCTTCCATACCCGAGATAGCGAATAGCTATTTCCCAAGCGAAGAGGACAAGACCGAGTCGATCACCAATGCCTGCAGGAGTGTTTACGGTAACCTGATTCAAACAGCCTCTTGGGGGTTGTCCGCACTCCAGAGTTTGACAATTGGATCGACGCTTGAGGAACTCAGCGCCGAACAGCAACGTACGGTTCGCAATTTGCCTTCAAGAATCTATTATGGCGTAAACTCTGACGCCGCGATCGACCTGCGCCTCCTTGGCGTTCCGCGAAAGGCAGCACAGCCTTTGGCAGATGCGATGGCCGGGGGGCAGGCCGCGAACGGGATCGCAAATATTCGGGTACGACTCAACGCACTCACTCCCGAGGGATGGGAAGCGGCATTGGGCCCCAAGGGAAAAACATACAGAAAGGCTTGGCGAGTTATCGAAGGACGGGAGTAGTCCGCTATCCCAATTTGACGTCTCGCTAATCGGCTCGAATTCTAGGAATTTATTGGACCACGGAATTTCGCGTCGATAGTCCCCGTATTTTATTTCCGCTATACTCGCCCCGGTAGCATCACCCGGAGGCGCAGCCCATGGAGCACTCGGCCAACCCCTCGCCCAAGAACCTCGTCATTTGCTGTGACGGCACCGGCAACGAGATTTCGGAGAACATCTCCAACGTCCTGAAGCTCTATCGCTGCCTGCGCAAGACGGAGAAGACATCGCCGCGGCAGATGGTGTTTTACGATCCCGGGGTCGGCACGGTGACGGAGCCGTCGACCTGGAACAGGTGGAAGGCCAACATCAAGCTGGTGCTGGGGCTCGCCACCGGCTACGGGCTCGATGACAACGTGCTCTCGGCCTATTGCTTCCTCGTCGAGCATTATGCGCCCGGCGACAGGATCTATCTGTTCGGCTTCTCGCGCGGGGCCTACACGGTGCGCGTGCTGGCGGGGCTGATCCACAAGGTCGGGCTGATCTCGCCGGAGCAGGCGAACCTCGCAGGCTCGGGCCTCGTCGCCTACAAGCAATATTCCGGCACCGGGCACGGCAACGACATCGAGGATCTCAAGGACATCACCGTCGACGAGCAGGGGCCGCTGCCGAAGGACGCCTTCGACCTCGCCGCGCAGTTCGCGCGCATCACCTCGACGCGCTGGCCGACCATCCACTTCATCGGCGTCTGGGACACGGTGGCGAGCGTGATCGTGCCGCGGCGCGACGTTTTCTTCCTGGTGTTCAGCCTGGAGGAGCTCGCCTTCACGCTGCGCAACCCGAGCGTCGCCATCTTCCGCCAGGCGATCGCGATCGACGAGCGGCGCCGCATGTTCCGCCTGAAGGCGTATGAGGAGCCGCAGGAATACTGGAGCCACCGCTACGTGCCTGACGAGAAGAAGGTGGCGCAGGACATCATGCAGGTGTGGTTCGCCGGCGTGCATTGCGACGTCGGCGGCGGCTATCCGGAGGTCGAGAGCGCAGAGTCGAAATGGCCGCTGATCTGGATGATCGAGGAGGCGACGAAGGCGGGGCTGAACTTCAACCCGGCGACCGTGAACCAGCTCGCCTGGGGCATCCAGCGCAAGAACTCGCCGTTCAAATACGTCGGGCCCGCCTACACCGGCGAAGCGGCGCGCCTGCACGATTCCATGAGCGCGGCCTGGCGCGTGCTGGAATTTCTGCCGAAGAGCGCGACCTACAAGGAATGGCCTGAGCGGAAGGTGGTGGCGGGTTTCTACATCCCCGACTGCGAGCCGCGCGTCATTCCCGAAGGCGCGCATGTGCACGAGAGCGTGCTGAAGCGGATGGCGGTGGATGCGGCCTATCGGCCGGTGAACATGCCGAAGGAGTACGTGACCGTGCCGATGCCGGTGCCGCCGGGGGTGGACCTGGCGGCCGGCGGGGAGCGGGACGGGGTGATGGAGGGGGTGTGACGGGAGGATGTGCGGAGTGAGGCGGCAGGCTCGCGCCACACCACCAGCGTCGTCCTGGCCGGTATGCAATTGCGCGCTTCCCCCCACCCCGCTACCGCCGCTTTCTCTACCCGCCGCTACTTTTCATTAAAATTCTCCGGCCCGCTTTAGCGTGATCGCATCACCTTTCGTGCATGCTGGGAATCCGACCGCGAGAAAGAGCAGCGGAGTGGAGGAGACGTGCCGCAATTTCCCCGCAGATTTGCCCGCGTGAAACCCGCAGGCCTGGTGTCCCGCCAGGCCAAGATCATCACCGACCCGCGCGCGCCGGTGATCCCCTGCACGCTGATCGACTATTCGCCCGGCGGGGCCTGCGTCGATCTCGGCGGACAGGTGAAGATCCCCGACCGCTTCGAGCTCTTGCACGTCAACACCAAGAAGCGCTGCCGCATCGCGTGGAAGCGCGGCACGCGGGTGGGCGTGGTGTTTTAGGGGGGCAGCGGCGGGACTGACTTTCACCATCGTGAACCGAGGGACGTAGCCCAGCACTCCGCTCGGCTCCCTCCCCCCTTGTGGGGGAGGGTTGGGGAGAGGGGTGGCTCAGCAAATGGTGCTGGTTGCGAGCGAGAGGCGATAACGGGTCGAGGCTTAACTCGATAGAGCACGTCGTGGGGTACCCCTCTCCCTAGCCCTCCCCCACAAGGGGGGAGGGAACGCAGTGTGCATGCGGCACGACCGTCCTCAACAACAACCGAAGTTACACCTTCCGCATCCTGGCCTTGGCGCCGGCGATGATCTGCATGGCGACGCCGGCGATCCATGCGAACAGGGTTAGCCAGCTCAAGCTCATATGCGGCTCGAGCCGCAGCACGATCACGGCGACGGAGACGAACGCGGTGACGGTGGCGAACAGGGTGCCGGCGGCGCTGAGGAATTCCGCGGCGTCGATATGGCTGTGCGCATCGTCGAACGGCATCTGCGGCGTGTCGATGCCGAGATAGAAGCCGATGCCGCCGAGCAGCATCATCAGCAGCAGGAAGCCCTGCGTGGTGAGCTGGGGAATCGCCGAGCCGACGTCGGCGCCGACGAACAATCCGCACGCCGCGCCCGCCACCGCGAGGCCGACACGCTCGAAGATGTGGGCAGCTTTGCGGACAGGATAACGCATGACGCACCTCGGCTGGCGTTGAGCTTGCCATGAGGTTAGGCCGGTTTCGGCCGGAGCGGAAGCTGAGGGATGTTACGGATGCGTGAGGCGGCTATGTCCCCCTCTCCCCGCTTGCGGGGAGAGGTGAAGAAGACATCATCGCGCGCCGAACGTGGTCTTGCCGAACAGCGCCTTCTGCGTGGACGGCTGCGAGCGCCAGTATTGCGGGGGCGCCTCGACTTCGCCGCCGAGCTCGGCGGCGGCGTGCCAAGCCCAGCGGGGGTCGTAGAGCATGCCGCGGGCGAGCGCGACCATGTCGGCCTTGCCTGAGGCCACGATCTCCTCCGCCTGCCTGGGCTCCGTGATCAGGCCAACCGCCATGACAGGCAAGCCGGTCTCGCGCTTGATGGCCTCCGCAAACTGCACCTGGTAGCCGGGGCCGAGCGCGATCTTCTGCAGCGGCGAGACGCCGCCGGAGGAGGCATCGATCCAGTCGACGCCGCGCGCCTTCAGCGCTTTCGCGAATTCGATGGTCTGCGCGAGGTCCCAGCCGCCCTCGACCCAATCGGTCGACGACACGCGCATGCCGACGGGCTTGTGGTGCGGGAAGACGGCGCGGACCGCGTCGTAGATCTCGAGCGGGAAGCGCATGCGATTTTCAAGCGAGCCGCCATACTCGTCAGTGCGCTTGTTGGAGAGCGGCGAGAGGAATTGATGCAGGAGATAACCGTGCGCGCCGTGCAGCTCGATCGCATCGATGCCGATGCGCTCCGCGCGCTGCGCCGCGTCGACGAAGGCCTCGCGGATGCGCTTCAGGCCGCTCGCATCGAGCGCGACCGGCGCGGCCTCGCCGTCCTTGTGCGGGATCGCGGACGGCGCCACGGTCTGCCAGCCGCCTTCGCTTGTTGGAATGAGCTGGCCGCCGTCCCAGGGCCGCGCGCTGGAGGCCTTGCGGCCGGCATGGGCGAGCTGCATCGCGATGGCGGTGGAGGAATGCTTGCGCACCGAGGTGAGGATCTGCTTCAGCGCGGCTTCCGAGGCATCGCTGTAGAGCCCGAGGCAGCCCGGCGTGATGCGGCCGATCGCCTCGACATGGGTCGCCTCGATGCAGAACATCGCCGCGCCCGACAGCGCCAGATTGTTGATGTGGGTGAAATGCCAGTCGGTGGGCACGCCGTCTTCGGCCGAATATTGGCACATCGGCGACACCACGATTCGGTTCTTCAGGGTGAGGCCGCGCAGCTTGATCGGGGAAAACAGGGCGCTCATGCGGGGAAATCCGGCTGGGAGGGATGGAAGCGATTGCATGAAGTTTAGTAGGCGAGCCGCGAATTGCGAGATGCGCGCGCAGCATGGCGGATGGCGGGGCCATGCATTGCGGGTGAGGGTTTTGGCCGTCTCCACTCGTCATTGCGAGCGCAGCGAAGCAATCCAGGCTGCCTCCGCGGAAAGATTCTGGATTGCTTCGTCGCTGCGCTCCTCGCAATGACGGGAGGGAGAGACCGCCCTAATCCACCAGCGTGAACTGCAGCAGCAGCGTGCGCTGGAGCATCGAGAAATTATCGTCCGACACGAGCGTCAGCACGGTCTCGCCCTCGGCGGTGACGTGGGCGTCGATGCCTTCCATGTTGTCGACCTCGTGGCCGAGATCGGCCTCGAACAAGACGGGGCCGTCGACCACCGCGCCCGGCGCGATCGATCTCAGGGGGATCGAGCGGATGCGGATGTTGATGCCGGTGAACCAGGAGAATTTGCGTTCGAGGATCAGGAGCTCGCCCGAGGGCAGCAGCACGGCGTCGCTGATGAACTGCTTGTCTGTACGCTTGACGCTGAACTGGCCCGGCGAGGCGCCGCCGATGAGGAAGCCGATCAGATTGCCGTCGGCGTCGAAGCCGCCTTCCGATAGCGCGATCAGCGTGCCCGCGAGCGGCTGGCTTTTCATGTCCCGGGGCACGAACACCAGTGCCTCCAGCCCCTTGTTGTAGGGCAGCTTGCGGATGGCTGAAGGCGTCGGCACCACCTCGCCGCGGGCGCTGGTGCCGCCGCGCGCGAAATCGAAGCGCATGATCTGGTTGACGCGCTCGAGCCCGACATAAACCGCCGAGCCGTCGCGCGCGAGCGACTCGGTGTCGTACCAGAGCCGCTTCTCGGTGATCGGCCGTCCCTCGCTGTTGAGGATCGGCGCGGCCTCGACGTCGTCGAGCCCGACCATCTTGCCGTTGGCGTAGCGGATCGCGCCGGTGAACCAGGTGCCCTGGTCGGACAGCGCAAGGAAGCGCTCGCCCTTATCATCGAGAAAGCGGAAACCCGAGAGGCCGCCGAAGCCGCGATGCGGCGAGGTCAGGACGAGGCCGCTGCGATATTGCAGGGCGCCGAAGCGCACGCGCGCGCGGTCGCGCGGCTCGAAATTGGGAATCGGCCGGGCGTTGACCTCGATGCCGACAGGCGCGGTGACGGTGTGCTCGGCCTGCGCCGGTTTCGGCGCGGCCTGCGCCAGCGCGGAACGAGACAGAGCGAGAGTGGAAAATCCCGCCGCCGCGTGGCCAAGAAAGAAGCGGCGGGATTGATGTGTGCTCACGAATGCAATTTGCGTCGCGGGCGACTGGGGGCTTGCGTGGGCGCCGTGTTGGTCTCGCTGAAGAGTTCGGCGAGCTTTTCGGTGATGGCGCCGCCGAGCTCTTCGGCGTCCACGATCGTCACCGCGCGGCGGTAGTAGCGCGTCACGTCATGGCCGATGCCGATCGCGATCAGCTCGACCGGCGAGCGGGTCTCGATCTCCTCGATGATGTGGCGCAGGTGCCGCTCGAGATAATTGCCGGGATTGACCGACAGGGTGGAATCGTCGACCGGCGCGCCGTCCGAGATCATCATCAGGATCTTGCGCTGCTCGGGCCGGCCGAGCAGGCGCTTGTGCGCCCAGTCGAGCGCCTCGCCGTCGATGTTCTCCTTCAGCAGCCCCTCGCGCATCATCAGCCCGAGATTTTTCCGCGCACGGCGCCACGGAGCATCCGCCGACTTGTAGATGATGTGGCGGAGATCGTTGAGGCGGCCGGGATTGGCCGGCTTGCCGGCGGCCAGCCACGCCTCGCGCGATTGCCCGCCCTTCCAGGCGCGCGTGGTGAAGCCCAGGATCTCGACCTTGACGCCGCAACGCTCCAGCGTGCGGGCGAGGATGTCGGCGCAGGTGGCGGCGACCGTAATGGGCCGTCCGCGCATCGAGCCGGAATTGTCGAGCAGCAGCGTCACCACGGTATCGCGGAAGGTCGCCTCCTTCTCGTGCATGAAGGACAGCGGATGATAGGGATCGGTGACGACGCGCGACAGGCGCGCGGGGTCGAGGATGCCCTCTTCGAGGTCGAACTCCCAGGCGCGGTTCTGCTGGGCCATCAGCTTGCGCTGCAGGCGGTTGGCGAGGCGGGCGACGATGCCTTGCAGATGCGCCAGCTGCTTGTCGAGATAGGCGCGCAGCCGCTCCAGCTCGTCATGGTCGCAGAGATCCTCGGCGGCGATGATCTCGTCGAACTTGGGCGCGAAGGCGTGATATTCCGGCCCGCGCGGCTCGTTCTTGCCGTGCTGGTTCGGACGCGTCGCCTCGCCCGGCGTCTCGTCGTCGCCGAGCTCGCCGTCGTCGAAGGTGTCCGAGGTCGAGGCCTGCGCGCTTTCCATCGCGCTCTCGCTCATCTCCTCGCTGGAGGCCTGCGCCTGATCGGCGCTCATCTCCTGCGCGGCGTCGGAATCGGGCGAGCCCTCCGCGCCGGACTGATCGTTGTCGCCGTCCTGGTTCTCGTCGTTGTCGTCGTTGTCCTCGCTGTCGGCATTGCGCTCGTCGCCGAGCTCCAGCGCGGTGAGGAGGTCGTGCACGGCATCGCCGAACTTGGTCTGGTCCTCGACCACGCCGTCGAGCCGGTCGAGCCGCTTGCCGATCTTGTCTTCGAGGATCGGGCGCCAGAGATCGACCATCTTCCTTGCAGCCGCCGGCGGCGCCAGACCCGTCAGGCGCTCGCGCACCAGCATGGCCAGCGCATCAGCGAGCGGCGCATCGGCGCGGTCGGTGATCTCGTCGAACTTGCCGCGATGAAAATGGTCGTCGAGCATCGCGGTGAGGTTCTTCGCAACGCCCGCCATGCGGCGCGCGCCGATCGCCTCGACCCTCGCCTGCTCCACCGCCTCGAACACGCCGCGCGCCTGCGGATTGCCGGGCATCAGCTTGCGATGCACCTTGGGATCGTGACAGGCGATCTTGAGCGCGATCGAGTCCGCGTGGCCACGCACGATCGCGGCATCGCGCTTGGTCATCTTGCGCGCGGGCTCGGGCAGGCGAGCCTTGCCCGGCGCGAGGCCCGGGCGCTCCGCCGCGAACGACACGTCGAGCTCGGGCGTCTTCGCGATCGCCTTCAGGCAGGAGGCCACCGAGCGCTTGAACGGCTCGGTCGGCGCTTCCTTGGTGTTGCGGAATTTGGAGTTGGAGGTGGTGCTCATCTGATCTCACCGTCGTCCCAGCCGGTGCGCGATTGCGCACGGGCCGGGACGATCTCGAACTTTAGCTGAGCGCCACGTTGACTGCCGATTCCGGCAGCTCCGCGTTGAAGCAGCGCTGGTAGAACTCGGCGACCAGGGGACGCTCGAGCTCGTCGCACTTGTTGAGGAAGGTGACGCGGAAGGCGAAGCCGATATCGCCGAAGATGTCGGAGTTCTCCGCCCAGGTGATCACCGTGCGCGGGCTCATCACCGTCGACAGATCGCCATTGGCGAAAGCGTTGCGGGTGAGATCGGCAAGGCGCACCATCTTGTTGACGATGTCGCGGCCTTCCTGGGTGCGATAGTGCTTGGCCTTGGCCAGCACGATCTCCACTTCCTCGTCGTGGCTGAGATAGTTCAGCGTGGTGACGATCGACCAGCGGTCCATCTGGCCCTGGTTGATCTGCTGGGTGCCGTGATAGAGGCCCGAGGTATCGCCGAGGCCGACCGTGTTGGCGGTCGCGAACAGGCGGAACGCCGGGTGCGGCTTGATCACCTTGTTCTGGTCGAGCAGCGTCAGGCGGCCCGAGACTTCCAGCACGCGCTGGATCACGAACATCACGTCCGGGCGGCCGGCGTCGTATTCGTCGAACACCAGCGCGACGTTGTGCTGCAGCGCCCAGGGCAGGATGCCGTCACGGAATTCGGTGACCTGCTTGCCGTCGCGGACCACGATGGAATCCTTGCCGACGAGGTCGATACGGCTGATGTGGCTGTCGAGGTTGACGCGCACGCAGGGCCAGTTCAGGCGGGCGGCGACCTGCTCGATATGGGTGGATTTGCCGGTGCCGTGATAGCCGGTGACCATCACGCGGCGGTTGCGGGCAAAGCCGGCGAGAATGGCAAGCGTGGTGGCGCGGTCGAAGCGGTAGTCGGAATCGACTTCAGGGACGTGAGGATCGACTTCGGAATAGGCCGGCACTTCGAGATCGCTGTCGATCCCGAACACCTGGCGCACCGACACCTTCATGTCGGGCAAACCGGAAACTTCCTCAACTTTGGACATGGCGGCGGTCGTCATCAATCCTCCGAGGTCCCGGGCGATCCCGAGACCAGTTATTTGCACGTTGGCTGCGGCTGGGTGCGGCTGCGAACCTATCAGAGACAACGTGCCGGCAGAAGCCTGCGCCCCAATCAAAGTTCCGTTGTCTTTTCATTTAGATAGGCAAGGAACGCGATTTTGGGAAGGCTGCCCTGCAAATCTCGCCCAAATTTCGCCCCGGAGTGACGCCCTGCCCAAGCGGATGGCACTTTCATCGCTCAACCTTACTTATGTAGGGTCTGAACCCGAATGCCCCAGCCCGCTACAGAGACCTCGTGACGTCCTTTCTTGATCCCCTGATCTCCTTCGTTTCAGTCCACGCGTGGCTGGCCTACCTGACCCTGTTCCTGGCGGCGCTGCTCGAGGCGGTGCCGGTGGTGGGATCAGTGATCCCCGGCTCGACCATCATCCTGGCGCTGAGCGCCCTGGTTCCCGGCGGCGAGCTGAAGCTGCAATGGGTGCTGCTGGCGGCCGCCATCGGCGCCGTGCTCGGCGATGGCTCGGCCTACTGGCTGGGACACCGGCAGCAGCGCGAGATTCTCAACACCTGGCCGCTGAGCAACTATCCGCGCGTGGTGCAGGAGAGCGAGAGCTTCTTCCACCGCTTCGGCACCTGGGCCGTGTTCTTCGCCCGCTTCGTGCCGCCGATCCGCGCCTTCGTGCCCGTGACCGCCGGTGCGCTCGATATGGCGCCGGCGAAATTCTACGCGGTCAACATTCCCGCAATCCTGGTCTGGGCGCCGGCCCATGTGCTGCCGGGCGTGCTCGCGGTCTCTGCGCTGCACGAATATGCCGGGCTCCACCACCATGATCACGTCGGCAAGCATATCTGGATCTTGACCGTGGTGGCGACGGCGGTGGTCGGCGGCTTCGGCGTTTGGCTGTACCACCGCCGACAAAATGGCATCGCCGCGACGGCCAAGCCGCGGGCTTAGTTGACGACAGCGGCAGGCATGGCGCGTTCCCGGTTTTTCTAACCCGCAGCCCCCGCCCGCCGTCCCGGCGCCGGTCCCACATACCTTGCCCTTGGCCGGATCAGCTTGCCGAACTGTAATTGCTCGCTCGCATGCGCGATCCAGCCGACGCTGCGGGCCATCGCGAACAGCGCGAGCTCGCTGCCGACGGGCAGGCGCAGCGCGTGCACGAGCACGGCGAGCACGTAATCGATATTGACGAACTCGCCGGTCGCTTCCGCGATCCGCTCCGGCACTTCCTTGGTGAATTTGCGCGGCGCGCCGGCGCGCGCCAGGGCATTCAAGAGCGATTGCGCGCGGGGATCGCCGCGCTTGTAGACCCCATGGCCAAAGCCGGGAAAGCGCTCGCCGAGCGCCACGCGCTCGCGCACCATCGGCTCGACGTCGCGATCGATCAGCGTCTTGACGAGCTGCGAGGCCAGCACGCCGGCGCCGCCGTGCTTCGGACCTTTCAGCGCGGCAAGACCGGCGATGACGGCATCGTAGAGACTGAGCCCGGTCGAGGCCGCGCAGCGCGCCGTGAATGTCGAGGCGTTCAGCTCGTGATCGGCCAGCAGTACCAGCGCGCGGCGGATCAGGTCGGGCGCGTGCTTGTTGTCAGGAGCCCAGGCGCGCGCGATCTGCTGATGCAGCGGCTCGGATGACGGTTCGGCATTCAGCATCGTGGCAACAAGCAGCCGGACGATGCGTGCGCCGACCATGGCGCGGCCATCGGGTGCGCGGGTGAACGCGCGGGAATCGGCGCTGGTCGCCAGCGCGAGCACGGCGATGGCGCGGTCGATCGGCGCGGCGCGGCGCGCAGCGTCCGCAATCGCGCGCATCTCGTCGGAGAACTTCGGCTGGTTGTCGGGCGCGAAGGGATCGACGTCGGCGACGTCCCAGAGCAGCGTCGCGGTGTGCTCCAGCGTGTCACGTTCCGAAAGATCGACGCAGTTGACGCCGCGATAGATCGCGCCCTCCTCAGTGATGGTCGAGATCTCCGTGTCCATGACGGGCAAATCGGCGTCGAAGCTGCGCAGGCCGCGCGGCTCCGGCGACGGCACGCGCCGCTCTTTCAGCGCGCGCACGTCCTCGGCGCGGTAGCGGTTCTTGCGCGAGTCCGGGGTCGGCTCGGAGCGGATCAGTCCGCGGCTGACATAGGCGTAGAGCGTGGCCGGCGAGATCGCGAGCTCGGCCGCCGCTTCACGGGCGGACAGGTAGAGGCCTTCCGAATTTTTCATATTGATTGATGTAATCAAGATTGATCAATCTGTCGAGAGGCCCGAATTTCTCTTCGTGCAGTGCAAAAAGGGAGATTGGGCCATGAACATCCACCTCACCAAAAGCCAGATCGGGCTGGACGGCGTTCCCGCGGCCGAGACGGTGCTGAGCCATGTCGACGGCGAACGCGGCGAACTGATCATCGCCGGCGAGCATGTCGGCCGCCTCGCGGCCGCCTCCAGTTTCGAGGGCGTCACCGCCCGGCTCTGGAACGGCGCCAGGAAGACTGCCCTCACCGAAGCCAATGTACGGGCGAGCCTGGGCGCGGCGCGCGAACGCGCCTTTGCCCGCCTGCCGCAGTTGCTGGCAGCGACGCAAGGCATGGGCATCATCGACGGCTTTCGTGCCGCCGTCGCGGGACTTCGCGCCGAGCCCGGGCTCGAGCACGAGGCGACCATCGTCGGCGCGTTCCCGGTCATTGCGGGCGCGCTGGTCCGGCGCGCGAAAGGGCTCGACCCGGTCGCCCCCGATCCGACCGTGAGCCATGCCGCAGATACGCTGCGCATGCTGCACGGGCGCGCACCGGCCGCGCGCGAAGTCACCGCGCTCGATGCCTATCTCGTCACCGCGAGCGACCATGGCATGAACGCTTCGACCTTTACCGCGCGCGTGGTGGCCTCGACGCAGGCCGATCTGTTCGCCGCCGTCACCGCCGGCTATTGCGCGCTGACCGGTCCGCTGCATGGCGGCGCACCGGAGCCGGTGCTGGAAATGCTGGACGCCATCGGCACGCGCGAACGCATCCAGCCCTGGGTCGATGCAGCACTGGCGCGCGGCGAGCGGATGATGGGCTTTGGTCACCGGGTCTATCGCGTCCGCGATCCACGCGCCGACGTGCTCAAGACCGCGGTGGAGGCGCTTGCGTCGAACGGCACCGATTTGCCGTTTGCCGGCGAGGTCGAGGCCTATATCCGCGCAGCCTTGCGCAAGAAGAATCCGGAGCGGCCGCTGGAGACCAATGTCGAGTTCTTCACCGCGATTCTGCTCGATGCGCTTGCGATCCCGCGCCAGGCCTTCACGCCGATCTTCGCGGTGGCGCGCGCCGCAGGTTGGACCGCGCATGCGCGCGAGCAGCAGCGCACCGGGCGGCTGATCCGGCCAAGCTCGTCCTATGTCGGGGCGATGCCGGAGGCGTGAGACGATTTGGCGAACATGAGTAAGGGCGACGGCGGAGCTGCGCTCCGCCGTCGGACGCGACGTCCTGATCGGATCGCTGAAGGAGCCGGTACATCGTCAACGAGCACCCTGGAACATACGCGCGTCCGGCGCATTGCCAGATCTGGCCCCGCAGAGGAACGCAATGCTGGACTTGTTTGGACATGCGGACGAGGCCAGAATCGGCGAGATCGCCGCCGGCTATACGGCGAGCCGGCTCGAGGTTGGATCCGAGTCCGAGAAGCGGTTCCGGGACCTGCTCCAGGCGCTGCCCGCCGCGATCTACACGACCGATGCAACCGGCCGCATCACGTTCTTCAATCAAGCCTGCATCCACTTTGCCGGACGTACGCCGGAAATCGGCGCGATGTGGTGCGTGACATGGAAGCTCTATCTTCCTGACGGCACGCCACTTCCCCACGACGAATGCCCGATGGCCGTCGCGCTCAAGGAGAACCGGCCGGTGCGCGACGTCGAGGCTGTGGCGGAACGGCCGGACGGCTCCCGGATCTGGTTCGTGCCATATCCGACACCGCTGCGGGACGAGCGTGGCCGACTGGTTGGCGCAGTGAACATGCTGGTCGACATCACCTCTCGCAAGCAGGCCGAGCAGCGGATGATGCTGCTCACATCCGAGGTCGACCACCGCGCGAACAATCTGCTTGCAGTGTCTCAGGCCATGCTGCGGTTGACGAAGGCGGATACCGCTGAAGAGTTTCAGGCCGCATTTGCGGGCCGGCTCAGCGCACTTGCCAACGTGCAGCGACTGTTCTCTGCCTCGCGCTGGACAGGTGCGAACCTGAAGACCATCGTGGAAGAAGAACTGCGGCCGTACGCGAGCCCGGACGGCGAGCGGATCAAAATGGCGGGAGAGGACGTGCATCTGCCGCCTACTCTGGCGCAGTCGATCGCGGTCGCGCTGCACGAACTGGCGACCAACGCCGCCAAATATGGTGCGCTGTCGATGCCTTCGGGCCGGCTGGAGATTCGCTGGGAGACCGATGGCGCGGAGCCTCTCGTGCTGCGCTGGTCGGAAAGCCGCGGTCCCCGGGTCAACGAGCCGCCGAAGCGCAAGGGCTTTGGAATCGGCGCCGTCGACGGCATCGTCCGGACATTACGGGGAAAGGTGACGCGGCAGTGGCGCCCGGAAGGACTGCTATGCGAACTGTCCTTGCCGCAAACGTAGACCAAGCCGGGATGAGACCGAGGCGAACCGCGGTCGAGCTTTCGCTCATTGTGTGAGCATGATCTTTCCGGAAAGCCGTTTCATGCTTTTCCGGATCATGCCCTAGGCCTCCCGCACCACCGTCTTCAGATAATTATACGCCTTGATGATCTCGATCAGGCGATCCTCAGTGGAGCGGTCGCCGCCATTGGCGTCGGGATGGTGCTGCTTGACCAGCGCCTTGTACTTGGTCTTGACGTCGGCGAGCGTGGCACTGGGGCCCAGGCCCATGACCTGAAGCGCCTTGCGCTCGGCATTCATCACCTTGCGCGTTTCCGGCTTGGGCTCCGCTTCGGGGCCCTTGCGCCAGCTCGCGCGCCCGTTGATCTCGCTGAACATGCTGAACGGATCGGACGCCATGTCGATCTCGGCTTCCGCACCCTTCTTGCCGCCATTGGCGCCCATCTTCCAGGTCGGACGATGGCCGGTCAGCGCATCCTTCTGGTAGCGCGCGACGGCGTCGGCATTCATGCCGGAGAAAAAATTGTAGTTCTGGTTGTATTCGCGCACGTGATCCAGGCAGAAGTGCCAGTACTCGCGCTGGTTCTCGCGTCCCTTCGGCGCACGGTGCGCGCCCTTGTTCTGACACCCGGCCCACTCGCAGGCGACCACGGTCTCGCGCGGCTTCGCTTCGGGCTGCTTGCCCCGCGGCTTCACGCGGATGGAGTCGAAGAACTTTGATGAATCGATCGGCATGGCTGACTTTGACTACGCAATGCAAAAACCTTCAAGTCTTGACATTGCAATTAGCGGCAAACCCGGCAAATAACGGGAGAACGAATTCTGCACCCGAATGGCACAACATGGCTATGCGAGACACTATCAGCAACAAGTTGCAGGAAGCTTTCACGCCGGAAAGCCTGCAAGTCGTCGACGAGTCACATTTGCATGAGGGCCATGCCGGTCATCGGCCGGGCGGCGAGACGCACTTCCGCGTCTATATTGTATCTGAAGCCTTCAAAGGGAAGAGCCGCGTCGATCGCCATCGCATGATTAATTCGGCGCTGGCTGCGGAACTCTCCGGCAGCGTGCATGCGCTGGCGATCCAGGCGCAGGCGCCGGGGGAAGGCTGAGGCCTTCGCGCTCGCCTGAGGAGCTTCGCGGCTCGTCAAAAACAGCCGTCATGCCCGGGCTTGTCCCGGGCATCCACGTTCTTTATGCGGCAAGTAAGATGTGGATGGCCGGGTCAAGCCCGGCCACGACGACGTCGATATTGAGCGGCCCAAAGCTGCTGCGTCAGAACGACGTCCCCGCCCGTCTTGGCTTCGCCTCTTCCATCTCGGCTTCGCGCGGGACCGGTGAAATACGGAGCGCGGTGATGCGGTTGCGTTCGCGGCGGAGGACGCGGAAGCGGAAGCCGTGGAAGGTGAAGCTCTGGCCGCGGTCGGGAATCGAGCGCGCCTCGTGAATCACGAGACCGGCAACCGTGGTTGCTTCCTCATCGGGCAGGCGCCAGTCCATGGCGCGGTTGAGGTCGCGGATCGGCACCGAGCCGTCGACCACGACGGAACCATCAGGCTGGGCGCGCACGCCAGCGACGACGACGTCGTGCTCATCGGAGATGTCGCCGACGATCTCTTCCAGAATGTCTTCCAGCGTCACCAGACCTTCGACCTCGCCGTACTCGTCGACAACCAGTGCGAAATGGGTTTTTCGCCGGCGGAATGCCTTGAGCTGCTCCGACACCGGGCGCATCTCCGGCACGAACCACGGCGGCAGCGCGATGGTGGAGACGTCGATGCGCGAGGTGTCGCCGTCGGACGCGCGTATCGCGCGCAGGAGGTCCTTGGCGTGGAGCACGCCGATGATGTTTTCCGGCTTCTCGCGCCAGAGCGGAATGCGGGTGTATTCGGTCGCCAGCACTTCGCGCACCAGCTCCTCCGGAGGCAGATCGGCGTTGATCATCATCATCTCGGTGCGATGGATCATGACGTCGGAAACCTGGAGTTCGCGCAGGTCGAGCAGGCCGCCGAGCATGTCGCGGTCCTGCTTCTCGACCTTGCCCTCGTGATGCAAGAGGTCGACGGCGCCGCGCAGGCGTTCGGTCGGCGACAGGATCGCCTGGTGCTCGCCGGCGAGGCCGAAACCGCGCATCAACAGGCGCACGATGACTTCCACCACCCGCAGCAGCGGCCCCAGCACGTACATCGTCAGCCGCATCGGACGCGCAACGGCGAGCGCCATGCGGTCAGGCGCGTTGATGGCGATGGTCTTGGGCAGCACTTCCGCGAAGATCACGACCAGCGCCGTCATCACGCCGGTGGCGTAGAGCACGCCGACATCGCCGAACCAGGCGGTGAAGATCGAGGTCGCGAGCGCGGAGGCCGTGATATTGGCGATGTTGTTGCCCAGCAGCAGCGCGCCGATCAGGCGCTCGCGCATGTCGAGCAGCTGCGAGACGACGTCGGCATCGCGATTGCCCTGCTTGGACAGCCGCAGCATGCTGGCGCGCGAAGCGCCGGTCAGCGCGGTCTCGCTCGCGGCGAAGAAGCCGGACACCAGCAGGCAGATGATGACGATAGTGAAGCCGAGCCAGTCCATGAATCACTCAACAGCCATGCAGCCACGCAATCACGCCTTGATAGCGAGCTTGTCCTTCAGGAAGTCACGCACCGGCGCCGGCTCGACGTCCCTGGCGATGACGGCACGCCCCACCGCCTCCAGCAGGATGAAAGTGAGCTTGCCGCGCTTGACCTTCTTGTCCTGCGCCATCAGTGCCATCAGCGCGTCGGCATCGGCAAGGCCCTCCTGCGCGAAGCCGGCGATGTCCTGCAGGCGTGTCGGAAGGCCGGCCTCGATGAGGTGACGCTCGACACGGATGGCGTCAGCCTCGCCGATCATGCCGAGCCTCGCCGAGAACTGTGCGGCCAGCGTCATGCCGATCGCAACGCCCTCGCCGTGGAACAGGCGATCGGAGAAACCGGTCGCGGCTTCCAACGCGTGGCCGAACGTGTGGCCCAGATTGAGCAGCGCGCGCTCCCCGGTCTCGCGCTCGTCGCGCGAGACGACGCCTGCTTTGGCGCGGCAGGAGGTCGCGATCGCGTGCTCGCGCGCCGAGCCGCCCTTGAAGATGTCGGCATGGTTCTTCTCCAACCAGGTGAAGAAGGCCTCGTCGCCGAGCACGCCGTATTTGGCGACCTCGGCATAGCCGGCGCGGAATTGCCGCGGTGACAGCGTGTCGAGCACGGCGGTATCGGCAATCACCAGCACCGGCTGGTGGAAGGCCCCTAGCAGATTCTTGCCCTGCGGCGAGTTGATGCCGGTCTTGCCGCCGACGCTGGAATCGACCTGCGCCAGCAGCGAGGTCGGCACCTGCACGAAATCGACGCCGCGGCGCAGGATCGCCGCAGCAAAGCCGGCGAGATCGCCGACGACGCCGCCGCCGACCGCGATGACCAGATCGTTGCGCTCGATCCTGGCAGCGATCAGGGCTTCGCTGACTCTTTCCAGCCCCGCATAGGTTTTGGAGATCTCGCCTTCCTCAACCACGACACGTGACGTTGGAATGCCGGCCGCGGCAAGCGAAGCCTCGGTCGGCTCCAACCAGTATTTTGCGACGGTGCGATCGGTGACGATGGCGGTGCGCACACCGGGACGCAATGCGGCAACGCGTTCGCCGAGCGAGGACAGCACGCCGCGGCCGATGACGATGTCATAGGCGCGATCACCGAGCGCGACATCGACGTTGATGGGGTCGGAATGCTTCAGGGGCGCGGTCATCGAACGGCACTCGCAAGGTCGGCAGGAGGTTGGGCGGCCGGCTCGCCGCAGAGATAAGCGTGCAGCGTTGCGATGGTCTCATCGACGATCCGGTCATGCGGCACATCGCGCGAGGCGATGGTGAGGTCGGCATGGCTGTAGACCGGCTCGCGCTCGGTGAGCAGGCGCGTCACGGTTCCCTCCGGGTCGGCGGTCTGCAGCAGCGGACGGTCGGCGCGGCGGCGCACGCGGCGCATGATGACGTCATGGTCGGCCTTGAGCCAGATCGAGATCGCCTTGGCCGCGATGCGCCCCCGCGTCTCCTCGCGCATGAAGGCGCCACCGCCGGTCGCCAGCACCACCGGTCCGCCATCGAGCAGGCGCGCGATCACCCGCGCCTCACCGTCGCGGAAATGCGGCTCGCCATGGCGCTCGAAGATCTCCGGTATGGTCATGCCAGCCGCCGCCTCGATCTCGGTGTCGGCGTCGACGAAGGGCAGCTTGAGGCGTGCCGCCATGCGGCGGCCGATGGTCGATTTGCCGACGCCCATCATGCCGACCAGCACGATCGAGCGTGTTCCGAGCGCCGACAGGATGTCGGCCTCGGGGCTCGCTTGTGCTGGCAACACGGCGTCGGACATGATTTGGCTCGATTGGATCCCGCTCGATCTGCCGCCAAAGGCGGCATCCGGGCCACCTATACGACCCCCTCGGGGCCCTCGCCAGAGGACTCTTGCTATGACCCGGCGAACATGTTGGATGATTTCATTGGTTAATTTGCCCGTTCAAGACCCTCCTCGAGACCTTGCCCGATGCCCAGCCTGTTCCGCTTCCTGACGGTCGTCGCCGTGATCGCCGGCATCGTCTATGGCGTGGTGTTCGCGCTGGCCAACTTCGTCAATCCGAAGCCGCGGGAAATGACGGTGACGATCCCGCCGGATAAATTTCTCAAGAAATAGGACCTAGCCTGAAGGGCATGCGCAAATCCTCCGCCAGCAAGCCCTCGGACGCCAAGCTCACCGGCCTGTTCCTCGACATGCTCGCGGCGGAACAGGGCGCCGGGCCCAACACGCTCGATGCCTACAGGCGCGACCTCACCGATTTCTCCGAGTTTCTCGGCCGCGTCGGCCACAGCTTTGTGGACGCGGAGACGCAAATCCTGCGCGACTATCTCGGCGATCTCGATGCGCGCGGCTTCAAATCCTCCAGCGTCGCGCGGCGGCTGTCGGCGATGCGGCATCTGTTCCGCTTTCTGCTGAACGAGCGCATCCGGACCGAAGATCCCGCCGCAATCCTGTCAGGCCCCAAGCGCGGCCGCGGCCTGCCGAAGGTGCTGTCGATATCAGATGTCGACCGCATGCTCCGGCGCGCCAAGGAAATGAGCGAGGCGGCGGACGCCTCGCCGTCGCAGCGGTTGCGGGCCTTGCGGCTCTATTGTCTGCTCGAGGTGCTCTACGCCACGGGCCTGCGCGTCTCCGAGCTGGTATCGCTGCCGCGCTCGGCGGCCAAGCGCGACGCGCGCATGATCGTGGTGCGCGGCAAGGGCGACAAGGAGCGCCTGGTGCCGCTGAACGAGGCCGCGCGCCAGGCCATGGCGGATTATCTCGCCGCGACGGAGGCCGCAAAGGGCGAGAAGCAGGGCAGCCTCGCCGCCTCGAAATGGCTGTTTCCCTCCTTCGGCGAGAGCGGTCACCTGACGCGGCAACATTTCGCCCGCGACTTGAAGGAGCTCGCGGTCGCCTCGGGCCTGCAGGCCCGGCTGGTTTCCCCGCACGTGCTGCGGCACGCCTTTGCCAGCCACTTGCTCCACAACGGCGCCGATTTGCGCATCGTGCAGACCCTGCTCGGCCATACCGACATCTCGACCACCCAGATCTACACCCACGTGGTCGAGGAGCGGCTGAAGAGCCTGGTGCGCGATCTGCACCCGCTGGCGGAGAAGTAGGTGTCCGTGCCCTGCGCGCGGGTGCGCTCCCTCGCCCGCTTGCTGGGGAGGGCTGGGGAGAGGGTGTTTCCGCACCGGGACACTCCCCAAGAGGAAAGAACCCTCACCCGGCGCTTCGCGCCGACCTCTCCCGCAAGCGGGAGAGGTGAACCAACCGCCTTGACTTCGGCCACATCTCCGCAGAAAGAGCCGAGGCCTCACGATTGATTTGGCATGCTGTTCACAGCACACAAGCCAACTCATTGAAGACGCTACACTTCTTTCCGCGACCCCAACCTCGCTTCGCTCTCTCGCCCCGTCCCCCTATATTGAAACGATGCCAGACCAGATGCGCAGCTATCTCGACTTCGAAAAGCCCGTCGCCGAGCTCGACTCCAAGGTCGACGAGCTCAGGACGTTGGCTGCCTCCGGCACCGACATCGCCGAGGAGATCGGCCGGATCGAGGACAAGGCGGCGCAGGCGCTGGCCGACCTCTATCAAAACCTGACGCCGTGGCAGAAGACGCTGGTGGCGCGGCATCCGCAGCGACCGCATTTCAACGACTTCATCAAGGGCCTGATCACCGAATTCACTCCGCTCGCCGGCGACCGCAAGTTCGGCGAGGACGAGGCGCTGGTCGCGGGCTTCGGCCGTTTCCGGGGCGAGCCGATCTGCGTGATGGGCCAGGAAAAGGGTGATTCCACCGAGAGCCGCATCAAGCACAATTTCGGCATGGCGCGGCCGGAAGGCTATCGCAAATGCGTGCGGCTGATGGAGATGGCCGAGCGGTTCGGCCTGCCCGTGCTGTCGCTCGCCGATTCCGCCGGCGCCTATCCCGGCATCGGCGCCGAGGAGCGGGGACAGGCCGAAGCCATCGCGCGCTCGACCGATGCCTGCATGGCGTTGACCGTGCCGAACGTCGCCATCATCACCGGCGAGGGCATGTCGGGCGGCGCGATCGCGATCACCACCGCCAACAAGGTCTTGATGCTGGAGCACGCGATCTACAGCGTGATCTCGCCGGAAGCCGCCTCCTCCATCCTCTGGCGCGACGGCAGCAAGGCGCAGGAAGCCGCCAATAACATGAAGATCACCGCCCAGGACATGCTCCGGTTCGGGGTGATCGACGCGATCCTGAAGGAGCCGGTCGGCGGCGCCCACCGCGACCCCGCTGCCATGATCGCCACGACAGGGGACGCCATCGCCAAGGCGTTCGACGAGCTCCGCGGCATGGACGGCGATGCCATCCGCAAGCAGCGCCGGCAGAAATTCCTCGAGATCGGCCGGAAACTGGGCTGATTCGAACGGATTCCGGTGTGTAGGGTGGGCAAAGCGAAGCGTGCCCACCAAATTCGCGTACGGAGACAAGTGGTGGGCACGGCGCAAGCGCGCCTTTGCCCACCCTGCGGCACCTCGCCGAGGCGCCCGGTAACCCCCCGTTAACCCTTTTTTTGCCCAAATCGGCGATCTCATTACCGGTTTCGCTGCAAAGTCCAAGTTCCGGCCAGTTTTAAGTCTCTGTTGACCACGCCTCTGGGCCAACGGGCTCGTGATGTCAGCTCGGGTTGCGACCCCAAGGTGCGGAGGTTAGAATTTTAATCAATGGCTTCAGGGCATAAGCGCTGGGGCGTGGACTGACAGTGCCGGGCTTTCCGGTCAGGCCATGCTCCAAGAAATCGGGGTTCGCGCTTCCGCCCGGCACGTCGTGGGGTCCATCTTGAATTCTCGTTCGCTTGCTCGCGCGCTCTTGGCTTCGGTTGCGCTTGCCGCCAGCGTTGTGCTGGCCGGCTGCGACACCGATCAGGTGTCGCTGGCGACCAACGCCAAGGCCAACCAGCCGGTCTCGCCCAAGCTCGTCGCCGCGATGGCCGAGAAGGACATGGACCTGCAATCGCCGATCCTGATCCGCCTGTTCAAGCAGGAGGCCGAGCTCGAGGTCTGGAAGCAGACCCGCAACGGCCAGTTCGCGCTGCTCAAGACCTATCCGATCTGCCGCTGGTCGGGCGACCTCGGCCCGAAGGTGCGCGAAGGCGACCGCCAGGCGCCGGAAGGATTCTACTCGATCAATCCGAGCCAGATGAATCCGCAATCGGCCTATTACCTCTCGTTCAACACCGGCTTCCCGAACGCCTTCGACAAGGCGCTGGGCCGCACCGGCTCGCAGCTGATGGTGCACGGCGATTGCTCCTCGCGCGGCTGCTACGCGATGACGGACGAGCAGATCGCGGAGATCTATTCGCTCGGCCGCGAGTCCTTCTTCGGCGGCCAGAAGGCGTTCCAGTTCCAGGCCTATCCGTTCCGGATGACGCCGGTGAACATGGCCAAGCACCGCAACAATCCGAACATGCCGTTCTGGCGGATGATCAAGGAAGGCTATGATCATTTCGAGGTGACGCGGCAGGAGCCGAAGGTCGATTTCTGCGAGAAGAAGTACGTGTTCGACGCGGCCAAGGCGCCCGACGCGAAGCGCGATCCGGTATTCGACGCCTCCGCCAAGTGCCCGGCCTATGTGATCCCTGAGGAGATCGCCAGCGCCGTGCGCGAGAAGGAGCAGCGCGACGAGGCCGAGTACAACAAGCTCGTCGCCAAGGGCACGCCGGTGGCACGCCTGAACACCGGCATCGACGGCGGCATGAACAAGATCTTCGCCTCCAAGATTCCGGAAGGCTCGACCGGCCTGTCGGAAGGCGCCGAAGGCAATACGCTGCAGATGCTGGCAATGTCGAAGGCACCCGGCACCATCCCCGGCACCGTCAATCCGCCGAAGCCGAATATCGACGCGGTCGCAGCCGCGCCGCAGGAAGAGCCGGTCGTCGCCGTCAGCACGTCCCCGAGCAACACCCGCGTCGCTTCGGCGCAGCCGGCCGAGAAGTCCGGCGGCTTCTTTTCCAACCTCGGCCACAAGATGGGCTTTGGCACCGCCGACGCGACGGCGACCACGTCGCCGCCGCAAGCAACCGCTTCGGTTGCTCCGGCCACGACGCCGGCGACCGCAGCATCGCGGCTGAAGGCCGCCGTGACGAGGTTCGTGCCGGGCCACCACGAGGCCGCCAAGGACAAGCCGGCCGTTGCCGCCAAATCCGCCGAGCCGGCCAAGCCCGCCGAGACCAAGGTCGCCGCAACGCGGCCCGCGCTGAAGCCGTCGGTGAACGAGAGTGCGGGTAATGTAACGGGTAGCGGCGTTGGCCAGCTCGCTGGCGCCGCACCTGTCGTGTCGTCGAACTCGTTCGACAACCGCTTTAGCGCTGTGAAGTAGGCGCGGGTTCGCCCTCGAAAGGCGCTCCGCGGTCCCCGCCCGCGAAGCCGGGACATGACAGTTGAGTTCTGGGCAAGAGCGGCGGCTTCGCCAAATCCTACGGCGCCAGGTACCGCATCAATTCCGGATTGCCCCTCACCTCGCCCGCTTCGCCCTGCAGCGCGACGCGGCCGCGGTCCAGCACATAGGCATAGTCGGCAACGCGGAGTGCGAGGTCGAGGTGCTGCTCGACGATGATGACGGCGATGCTCCTGGCGAGCTCGATCAGGCGCTCGGTGATCTCCTCGATCACGCCGATCCAGACGCCTTCGGTCGGCTCGTCGAGCAATAGCAGCTTCGGATCGCCGAGCATGGCGCGGCCGATGGCGAGCATCTTGCGCTCGCCGCCGGACAGCGTGCCGGCGGGCTGGTCGAGGCGCTGGCCGAGTTTTGGGAAGATCGCCAGCACGCGGTCGACCGCGGTCGCATCCTTGTTGAAGAGCGAGCCGACCGCGAGATTGTCGCGCACCGACAGGCGCGCGAACACCGAATGCTCCTGCGGCACATAGCCGATCCCGGCACGCACCCGTTCCTCGGGCCGGCGGCGGCTGATGTCGCGACCGTCGAAGCCGACCTCGCCTTTCCACGCCGGCAGTTCGCCGACGATGGTCTTCATCAGGGTGGTCTTGCCGGCGCCGTTGCGCCCGAGCACGGCGACGCCGCCGCGCCAGGGGATGCCGAGGCTGACGTCGAACAGAACCTGGCTGCGGCCATAGCCGGCGTCGAGATGCTTGATGTCCAAAAATTCAGGCACGGCGCAGATAGATCTCCTGGACGGACGGGTTGGCCTGGATCTCCGACACGGTGCCTGAGGCCAGCACCCTGCCCTGGTCGAGCACGGTCAATCGGTCGCAGATGTCACGGATGAAATCGAGGTCGTGCTCGACGATGACCAGCGAGCAATGTTTCTTGATCGGCTGGAGCAGTTCGCCGGTGACACGGCGCTCCTCCAGGCTCATCCCGCCGGTGGGCTCGTCGAGCAGCAGGAGCTTCGGCTTGCCCGCGAGCGCCATCGCGATCTCCAGCCATTGCTGCTGGCCGTGCGAGAGCGCGGCCGCCGCTTCGAAAGCGCGGTCGGCGAGCCGGAATTGCGTCAACATGGTCATGACCTGGTCGTGCAGCGCGCCGCGCGTGCGCGAGAACACGAGATCGAGCAGCGAGGACTGCGCCTGCAGCGCCAGCAGGATGTTGTCGTAGAGCGTCAGCGAGGGCAGCACCGATGTGATCTGGAATTTCAGGCTCATGCCGGCTCGCGCCCGCTCGGTCGGCGTGAACGCGGTGATGTCGGCGTTGACGAAGCTCACCTTGCCCTGCGTCGGCACCTCGGCGCCGGCGATGCATTTCATCAGCGTGCTCTTGCCCGAGCCGTTCGGGCCGATCAGTCCGTGAAACTCGTTCTCCCCGACGGTGAGCGCTGCGCCATCGAGCGCGGTGAGCTTGCCGAAAATCTTCGAGACGCCCGCGGCCTCAAGGAGCGGCATTTTGCTTCCCCTTGATCTTGGCACCGAAGCTGCCGACCCGCTCGCGCTCGCCGAGCACGAAGCTGATCAGACCGAGCGGCCGGAACAGGATCACCAGCAGCAGCAACACGCCCAAAATAATTGGCCAGATGTCGCGGTAATTGTCCGACAGCCAGAAGCTGACGCCCTCGACGATGACGGTGCCGATGACGGCGCCGATCAGCGTGCCGGAGCCGCCGAACAGCACGTAGAGCACGACCTGCGTCGAGACCACGACGCCGACCATGTTGGGCCAGACAAAGCCTTCGTGGAAGGCATAGAGGCTGCCGGCAAGGCCGGCGATGGCGCCGCCGATCGCGAAGATAATCGCCTTCAAATGCTGCGCCTTGTAGCCGAAGAAGGCGATGCGCTGCTCGTTCTCGCGCAGGCCTGCGAGCGCAAGGCCGAACTGCGAGCGCACCAGGAAACGGCAGAGCAGATAGACCACGACGAGGATGCCGAGCACGAGATAATAGAACGCCGGCCCCTCCGAGAATTCATAACCACCTGATGTCATCGGCGCGATCGAGGGAATGCCGTTCTGGCCGCCGAGATAATACCAGCCGCGCGCCAGGCGGTCGGCGGCGTAGGAGCCGGTGAGCGTGCCCAGCGAGACGAAGATCACGCTGGAGGGATGCCGGCCCAGCAGCAGGAAGCCGCCGAGCAGCAGTGCGAAGGTCAGGCCGATCAGCGTGCCCGCAGGCAGTACCAGGAAGATGTTGGTGATGTCCAAGTCGCGGGCGAGCAGCGCGACGCCATAACCGGCCGAGCCGAAAAACAGCGCCTGGCCAAAGCTCATGATGCCGGCATAGCCCCAGACCAGGTCGAACGACAGCGCGAACAGCGCAAGGATGATCACGCGCGTTGCGAACACCGTGAGATAGTCCTGCAGCACCAGCGGGGCGAGCAGCGCCGCGACGAGCACCACGCCCTCCACGATGGGCAGGACTTTTCGTCTTGCCTTGACCTGTTGTCTGGCCTGTCCCGCTGCCACGCGTTCAGCCATCGCGTCGTCCGCTTCGTCGCCAGCGATGGCCTCTCTTAGCACACTCATCGACTTCGGCATTCCGCCTCAGCATTCCTTGGGGTCGACCAGACCCTCGCTGCGGGCGACGATCTCGTAATTCCCGCCCTTGGCGACCGCGGTGTACATCTTCATCTTGCAGTGGCGCTTGCCGGGCACCATCTCGGCCGGCCCGCCCGGGCCTTCGGCGATCTTGGCATGATCGAGCGCAGCGGCGACCGATTCACGATCGATCTTGCCGGCTTCCTTGACGGCGGCTTCCCACAACCTGAGGCCGCGATAAGTGCCGGTCGCGGCACTACCGGCGGCAAACAGGAAGTTGCCCGGAAAATCCTTCTCGTAAGCCGCCTGGATCTTCGCGTCGAACGGGTTCTCCTTGGTCAGCACCTTGAAATAATCGAGGCAACTGGCGAGCCCTTCGATCTCATTCGCCTGATTGATGTTGAGCGTGTTCTCGTCATAGTAGACGCAGGCCAGCCGCCCGCCATTCTTGAGGAAGCCCGCTTCATAGAGCTGCTTGAAGAACGGACCGACGCCGGGCGGGATGACGGTGTTGAAGACGACGTCGACCTTGTTGGAGATGATGCGGTTGACTGTCGCGGAGAAGTCGATCTGGTCGAGCGGATAGTACTCTTCGAACACGACCTCGCCGCCGTTGGCCTCGATCACCTTGCGGGCATAGACGTTGAGCGTGTGCGGCCAGACATAATTCGCGCTCGGCAGCGCGAACTTCTTGCCACCGTTCTTGATCAGCCAGGGGATGAACTCGTCGCATTGCTGCGCCGGCGTCGGCCCGGTGCAGAACAGGTAAGGCGTGCACTCCTTGCCTTCGTAGAGCTGCGGATAGATGTAGAGCGTCTTGCCGCGCGCCACGATCGGGTCCTTGATCGCATTGCGCATCGAAGAGTTGATGCCGCCCAGCACCATGTCGACCTTGTCGCGCTGGATCAGCTTGCGCACGTTGCCGACCGCCACCGATTCGTTCGACGCGGTGTCCTCGATGTAGAGCTCAAGCGGACGGCCGAGCAGGCCGCCCGAGGCATTGACCTCCTTGATCACCATCTTGGCGACATTGGCGTCGGCATTGCCTGCATAGGCGATCGGGCCGGTGAGGTCGGTCGCGACGCCGACCTTGATCGGAGCTTCGGCAGCGTTGGCCCAGGGCGCGGGAATCACCCAGCTGCCTACCCCGGTTGCGACCGCGCCGGACGCGAAGGCGAAATTGGACAGGAAGCGGCGGCGCGAGAGCTGACCATCAAACATATGACTAAACCCCTTTTCCAGCGATGAGGCCCTGCGGCCGGAACTTGATGAAGGCAATGGCAAGGACGAAGACGAGGACATCGGCGACCACAGGCGCCATGATCCAGGGCAGCGCGGCGCTGAGCGTGCCGATCACTCCGGCGCCGGCGACAGGGCCGATGAAGGAGCCGACGCCACCGACCATGACGGCGACGAAACCCTGGATCAGGAAGCGGATGCCGAGATCGGCATAGAGGCTGAACACGGGCACGATCAGCGCGCCGGCAAGGCCGGCGAGCGCCGAGCCGAACGCGAAAGTGGCGCCGTACATCAGAGGCGTGGAAATGCCCGAGGCCCGCGCCAGCGACGGATTTTCCAGCGTGGCGCGCATCCGCAAGCCGAAGCTGGTGCGCGACAGCAAGAGATAGCAGCCCGCCATGACCAGGAGCGTGATGACGATGATGGTGAAGCGCCACGCCGAGATGTGCATGGTGCCGATGTCGATCGAGCCGCCGATCGGCTCGGGCACGGTGAGATAGAAGCCGCCGATCAGCCCGCGCACGGATTCGCGGATGATCAGGCCGAGCGCGTAAGTGCCGAGCATGGCCACGATCGGCGCGGTGTAGAAGCGGCGGATGATCAGCGCCTCCAGCACGAAGCCGAGCCCGCCGACCAGGAAGGGCGCGGCGACCATGCCGGCCCAAATCGGCAGGCCCTTGGCGTAGGCGAGATAGGTGATGTAGGCCCCGAGCAGGACGAACTCGCCCTGCGCGAAGTTGAAGATGCCCATCATGCTGGCGATGATCCCGAGCCCCAGCACGATCAGGACGATGATCGCGCCGAAGCTCAGGATTTCGAAGGCCGCGACGAACGCGTTAGCCATACGATGCTGTCCCGTCCGCCTGCATTGCGTCTCCCCCTCACATCTTCTTCCAGTCGCCGATCTGCTCGAAGGCATGCGCGGCGCGGTAGATGGTGGATTCCTCGAACATGCGACCGACCAGCATCAAGCCGGCCGGCAGGCCGTCGATCATGCCGCAGGGCAGCGACATCGCGGGATGATGGGTGATGTCGAACGGCGCCGTGTTGGAGATCATCTCCAGCGCGCGTGCGACATACTCCTCGCGGCTGGCGGTCGGCTCCGGCAGCCTCGTCGCCTTCATGGGCGTCGTCGGCAGCAGGAGGAGGTCGTAATCGCCGAGCGCCTTGTCGTAGGCGGCCGTGAGCCGCCGCGAGATGTTCAACGCCTTGCCGTAGAAGCGCGGACCAAAGTTGTTGTTGATGTAGGTGCCGAGCATCATGAACAATTTGGTGGTCTCGGACAGCGAATCGGCCTGGCGGCGCCAGCCACGATGGAAATCCATCAGCGACGTCGAATAGAGATCGCCGCGGGAAAGGCCGTAGCCGTCGCCGAACATCATGGTCTGGGTCAGACCTTCTGTGCCGATCGGAGTCCAGATCGCACCGCCCAGCAGATGCATCGGGACCGATACCGTCTCGACGCTGGCGCCGAGATCCTTGAATCGCTTCGCCGCTTCGCGGACGCTCTCGTTCACCGCAGCCTCTGCGCCCGGCTGCTCGAAACCTTCCTTGAGGATGCCGATCTTCATGCCTTTGACGCCCTGGCCGAGCGCCTTGGTATATTCCTCGACCTTGGGTGCCTTGATGCGGGGATCGTAGCCATCGTCGCCCGCGAGCACTTCGAGCAGCAGCGCGTTGTCGGCAACCGTCGCCGTCATCGGGCCGGTATGATCGACATAGATCTCGATCGGCATGATCCCGGTATAGGGCACGAGGCCCCAGGTCGGCTTCATGCCGTAGATGCCGCAGAACGAGGACGGCATGCGAATCGAGCCGCCCTGGTCGCCGCCGATCGCCATATCGACCTCGCCGAGCGCGACGACGACCCCGGAGCCCGAAGACGAGCCGCCGGCCGAGTAGCCCATCTTGTGTGGATTGTGCACCGGACCATAGGAGCCGGTGTGGCTGCCTCCGGAGAGGCAGAAGTGCTCGCAATGGGTTTTGCCGACGATCTCGGCGCCGGCATCCAGCATGCGCGTGACGATGGTCGCGTCGAAATCGGGCACGTAGCCTTCCAGCGTCGACGAACCGTTCGTCATGGGCACGCCGGCCAGCATGATGTTGTCCTTCAGCGCGACGGTCTTGCCCTTGAGCTTGCCGCTCGCCGCGCCCTTCACCGTGGATTTGCGGTACCAGGCGTTGCGCGGATTCTCTTCCGGCGACGGCCGATGGCCCGGCGTGCGCGGATATTTCACCTCCGGCACCTCGTCCGGCATCGCGGCCACCAGATTGTAGGCCTCGATCGAGCCCTGCATCAGGCCGCGGAACGAGGCGACATCGTCGTCGGTCAGCGAAAGGCCGCACTGCGCGGCGACGCTGCGAAGCTGGGCTGGCGTGGGAAGGGCAACTGTCACGGCGCTCTCCTGAAGTTTCTTGAAGCGAGTCCTTGGAAAGTTTGGGCGGGGCCGCCCCGGCACGACGCGCGCACCACCGGCCTCGCACATACATTCAAAACGGAAATATTTTCCTTTTCAAGTATTATTTTGCAAAGGCGCGTCCGCAGGCGGCTTCGCGGATCAGATCGGCTTGATCAGTTTGAAATCGAGACCGTCGGCTTCAGCGAGATGCATCGGCATCCGCGCGTGCCCATTGCGGACGGTGACCGGTCCGCGCGCGCCGCTGTAGACGATATTGCGGCCGGCTGCGAGCATCGGCGCCATCGCCAATGTGCGAGCCTTGTTGGCCACCGCTTCGAGAAAGCGCAGGCCTTCGTATGCGGATTGGCCGACCGAGCCGATCGGCGGCGCATTCGGGCCGAACATCGCGCGGTAGCGGCTCTGGAAGTCGTCATTGGCGCGCGCGCCTGTGCCGGTGAAATAGCCGGAGGCGCAGAACAGGTTCTCGCTGTTGTCGGCGCCGATGCCGAGCAGCACGGTGTCGTCCATGGCCCCCGCCAGCCGCAGCGTGGTGGCGCCGAGGCCGCATTCGCCGAAGGCGCGGTTGAAGGTGCTGCTGTCGGTGCCGATCAACGAGATCAGCACCACGTCGGGCCGCGCGGCGCGGATGCGCGCCAGATGCGGCTCGTGATTGTCCTCGCCGAGAGGAACGAACTCCTCGCCGACGACGTAACCGCCGGTCTCCCTGATGTAGTCCTTCACGGCGCGATGCGATTGCCAGGGCCAGACGTAGTCGCTGCCGATCAGGTACCAGCGCTGCGCCTTCTTGACGTCGGCAAGCCAATGGATCGACGGCCGGCTCTGCCAGCGCGGCGTCTCGCCGATCGCCATCACGCCCGGCGTGCGCTCGCCGCCTTCATAGACCGGCGTGTAGATATAGGGGATGCGATGCCGCGTGGTGACGTCGCGCAAGCCGACACGGACCGCGCTGGTGTGCAGGCCCAGGATCACATCGACCTCGTCGAACGCGATGGCCTGCTCGGCGCGATTCAGCACCTCGTCGAGCGGCCCGCCGGCATCGTAGATCGACAGTTCGAGCTCGCGGCCGAGAATGCCGCCGCGCTTGTTGATCTCGGCGACCGCGAGCTGCGCGCTGTTGGTAGCGCAGGGCCCCCAAACGCCAGGCGAGCCGGTGCAGCAGATGAAGCCGCCGACGCGCAGCTTGTTGGCGCCTCGCCGTTTGAACAGGGCATGATCGCTCGGCAATAGCGCGCCGTCAGCCGCCAATGACGACAGATTCCTGAACAGCAGGGACGGCGGCAACACCGGACCGCCGTGAGCCGGGAAATTTACCGTCGTGCGCACGCCAACTCCTGTCTGGCACCAGACCTGAAAGCACGTTGAGCAGGCGGCCCCGGCATCCGCCCTTTTGTTGGGCAATGATCCTATTTTGAAAATATTGAATATTCAACAATTGAAGTGCATATAGATGCAGCATTGATTGCAAGACATTCACTCATTCGGGTCAAGACGAAGTCTTAGCCGTGGCAAAATCGAACGCTCCCATCACCGAACACCTCGCCTACCTGCTCGCGCAAGCCAACCGGGAGATCAACCGGCAGTTGGAGCTGCGCCTGAGCAAGGAGGGCGTTCCAGTCGAGCAATGGCGCATCCTGAAAGTGCTGTCGGACGGCGACGGCCATTCGATGGGCGAGCTTGCGGACGCAGTGCTGCTCAACCATCCGACGCTGACCAAGATGATCGATCGCATGGTCTCCGACGCGCTGGTCTATCGCGTGCAAGACCCCAACGACCGCCGCAAGGTGCTGATGTTCATCTCCGACCGCGGCAAGGTGCTGTCCAAGAAGCTCAACTCGCTCGCAGTGGACCAGGAAGAGCACATCCTGGAGAGCTACGGCGACAAGTCGACAAGCGAATTGAAGCGGCTGCTGGAGAGCTTGATCGACAGCTCGAATTGAGGCGCGGGCGCGCAGCGGTTGCGAAAATCGCGCACCCCACGCTCAGCTGTCATCGCCCGATTTAATCGGGCGATCCAGTATTCCAGAGGCTGAGGTGATTGAGCCGAGAAGCCGCGGCGTATTTGGTCGCCCGGTCCTGGGGCGCAATTGCGCACTGGTCGGGCGACGACGGTGGAGAGTGAAGGCGCCAACGTCACGCCTCACCTTTCACGCCTTAAGCGTACCGCCCGTGGCAGTGCTTGAACTTCTTGCCTGAGCCGCACGGGCAGTCCTCGTTGCGGCCGACCTTGCCCCAGCTTGCCGGGTTCTTCGGGTCGCGCAGCGCGGCGTCGGTGTGCTGCGGAGCCAGCGTGACGCTGGCGAGGGCCATTTCGTCTTCGCCGGTGTTCGGATCGAACTTGTGCGCTTCCATCTGCGGCAGGACGGGAGCTTCCTGCTCCGGCGGGACGATCTCGACCCGCATCAGCTGCGCAGTGACCGCTTCGCGCAAGTGCGCGCTCATCTCCTGGAAGAGGTTGAAGGCCTCGGTCTTGTACTCCTGCAAGGGATCGCGCTGGCCGTAGCCGCGCAGGCCGATGACCTGGCGCAGATGATCGAGCATGATCAGGTGCTCGCGCCAGAGATGGTCGAGCGTCTGGAGCAGGATGGTCTTCTCGACGTAGCGCATCACGTCGGGGCCCCATTGCGCGACCTTGGCCGCCATGTGCTCGTCGGCCTTGGTCTCGATGCGCTTGAGGAGCTCCTCGTCGGCGATGCCCTCTTCCTTGGCCCAGTCGTCGACCGGCAGGTCCAGATCGAGCACGCGCCTCAGTTCGTCCTTCAGGCCGGCTGTGTCCCACTGCTCGGCATAGGCATGCTCGGGCACGTGCTTGGCGACGAGATCGTCGATGAAGGCGTGGCGCATGTCGGTGACGGTCTCCGCCACGCTGTCGTCCTTCATCAGGTCGACGCGCTGGTCGAAGATCACCTTGCGCTGGTCGTTCTGGACGTTGTCGAACTTCAAGAGGTTCTTGCGGATGTCGAAGTTGCGGGCCTCGACCTTCTGCTGCGCCTTCTCCAGTGCCTTGTTGATCCAGGGATGGATGATCGCCTCGCCCTCTTGCAGGCCGAGACGCTGCAGCATGCTGTCGAGGCGATCCGAGCCGAAGATGCGCATCAGATCGTCTTCCAGCGAAAGGAAGAATTTCGAGCGGCCGGGGTCGCCCTGACGGCCGGACCGGCCGCGCAGCTGGTTGTCGATGCGGCGGGATTCATGCCGCTCGGAGCCGATGATGTAGAGGCCGCCGGGCTTCTTCACGGTCTTGGCCGGCTTCGAACCCTTCGCCGGCTCGACCTCGACGGTCTCTTCCGCCTTCAGCACGAGATCGCGGAAGTGCGCGATGTCGGCCTTGATCTGCTCGACCTTTTTCGCCTTCTCGGCCTCGTCCTCGATGCCTGCGGTCTCCTGCTGGAGGCGCATTTCCAGCGAGCCGCCGAGCTTGATGTCGGTACCACGGCCGGCCATGTTGGTCGCGATCGTGATCGCGCCGGGCACGCCGGCCTCCGCCACGATATAGGCTTCCTGCTCGTGGAAGCGCGCATTCAGCACTGCGAACAGCTTTGCCGGCTTGCCGGCGCGGGCCGCGGCATAGAGCTTGTCGAGCGCGTTCTCCTTGCCGAAATCGATCTGCTTGTAGCCGTTCTGCTTCAGGAATTCGGCCAGCACTTCCGACTTCTCGATCGAGGCGGTACCGACCAGCACCGGCTGGAGCCGCGCGTTCGCGCGCTCGATCTCGGCGAGGATCGCCTGGTATTTTTCCTTTTGCGTCCGGTAGACCTCGTCGTCCTCGTCGAGGCGCGCGATCGACAGATTGGTCGGGATCTCCACGACCTCGAGCTTGTAGATATCGAACAGTTCGTCCGCTTCGGTCGCGGCCGTGCCGGTCATGCCCGCCAGCTTCTCGTACATGCGGAAATAGTTCTGGAAGGTGATCGAGGCCAGCGTCTGGTTCTCGGGCTGGACCTGGACGTGCTCCTTGGCTTCCAGTGCCTGATGCAGACCTTCCGAATAGCGGCGGCCCGGCATCATGCGTCCGGTGAACTCGTCGATGATGACGACCTCGTTGTCGCGGACGATGTAGTCCTTGTCGCGGGTGAACAGCGTGTGGGCGCGCAGCGCCTGGTTGATGTGGTGCACGACGGAGACGTTCTCGACGTCGTAGAGCGACTCTCCCTTGAGCTGGCCGGCGTCGCGCAGCAAGGTCTCGATCTTCTCCATGCCGCCTTCGGTCAGCGTCACGGTGCGCTGCTTCTCGTCGACCTCGTAATCGGTCTTGTCGAGCTTGGGCAGGAAGCTGTCGATGGTGTTGTAGAAGTCCGAGCGATCGTCGAGCGGGCCGGAGATGATCAGCGGCGTGCGCGCTTCGTCGATCAGGATGGAGTCGACCTCGTCGACGATGGCGAAGAAGTGCGGCCGCTGGACCATGTCCTCGAGCCGGTACTTCATGTTGTCGCGCAGATAATCGAAGCCGTATTCGTTGTTGGTGCCGTAGGTGATGTCGCAGGCATAGGCCGCCTTGCGCTCGGCGTCGTCGAGGCCGTGGACGATCACGCCCGTGGTCATGCCGAGGAAGCCGTAGATCTGGCCCATCCAGCCGGAGTCGCGGCGGGCGAGATAGTCGTTGACCGTGACGACGTGGACGCCCTTGCCGGCGAGCGCATTGAGGTAGACCGCGAGCGTTGCGACCAGCGTCTTGCCCTCGCCGGTCTTCATCTCGGCGATGTCGCCCTCATGAAGCACCATGCCGCCGATCAGCTGGACGTCGAAATGGCGCTGGCCGAGCGTGCGCTTGGCCGCCTCGCGCACGGTGGCGAAGGCGGGCACGAGCAGGTCATCCAGCGTCTTGCCTTCGGCAAGCTGCTTCTTGAACTCGGCGGTGCGGGCCTTGAGCGCCTCGTCGGAGAGTTTGGCGAGCTCGGGCTCCAGCGCGTTGATCGCGTTGATGCGGGACTGGTATCCCTTCACCCGCCGGTCGTTGGCGGAGCCGAAAAACTTGCGGGCGAGCGCGCCGATCATGCCTAGTTCCTGTGTTCGCGATTTAACCGCGTTGGCCTAAGAAAGTTGTCACCCTCGGGCCTATCAACTCACCGTGACGCCTTCCGGCGCCAGAGCCCGGACTTTCGGGGCTCATCCGCCATATGGGTGGGAAGTGGGCTAGTCTGGGTTCAACGGCCAAAAACGCAGCAAAATAAACGCCATCGCCATGGTCGCGACCGCGCAGAGATATGGCCCGGTCAGGGCCTTGTCAACGGCGGGCATATTGCAGCTAATTCATCATTTTGACAGACTTTTCGCGTTGCCAAGGCCCCCTGAATTGGGCGAGTGTCCGCCCCGCTCAAGCAGCCCCCCGCTTCAACATAAGGATTTTCCATGACCACCTCGTTCCCGGTAACCACCGGCCAGCGTTTTCGCCATGCGTCCGCCCTGGCTGGCTCCCTGGCCCTGGCGCTGTGCCTGGCGTTCGCGGGCCCGCTCCGGGCGGCCGACGATCCCGTTCTGGCCAAGGTCAATGGCGCTGAAATCAAGAAGAGCGACGTCACCATGGCCGAGGAGGAGCTCGGACCGAGCCTCGCCCAGATGGATCCGGCGACCAAGGACGAGAACGTCCTGTCGTTCCTGATCGACATGAAGATCGTGGCCAAGGCCGCCGAGGACAAGAAGGTCGCCGACAGCGACGAGTTCAAGAAGCGGATGGCGTTCGCCCGCAACCGCCTGCTGATGGACAGCCTGCTCGCCAACGAGGGCAAGGCCGCCACGACCCCCGATGCGATGAAGAAGGTCTATGAGGAGGCCTCCAAGCAGATCACCGGCGAGCAGGAAGTGCGCGCCCGCCACATCCTGGTCGAGACCGAGGACGAGGCCAAGGCGGTGAAGGCCGAGCTCGACAAGGGCGCCGATTTCGCCGAACTCGCCAAGAAGAAGTCCAAGGATCCGGGCTCCGCCGATGGCGGCGACCTCGGCTTCTTCACCAAGGAACAGATGGTGCCGGAATTCTCGGCGGTCGCGTTCGCGCTGGAGCCGGGCAAGATCTCCGACCCCGTGAAGTCGCAGTTCGGCTGGCACGTCATCAAGGTCGAGGAAAAGCGCAATCGCAAGGCGCCCGACTTCGAGCAGGTCAAGCCCCAGATCGAGCAGTACGTCACCCGCAAGGCCCAGGCCGACTACGTCGCCAAGCTCCGCGCGGATGCCAAGGTCGAGCGGATGGACCAGGCCGACGCGTCCAAGGACGCCAAGCCGGCCGACGCGACCAAGCCTGCCGATGCCAAGCCGGCCGACAGCAAGATGGCGCCTCCCGCCAAGAAGTAAGAATTTGCTGTCACTTCGCTGACGCCAAGAGTATCTAAGCATCGCAATGGCCGGGCATCGCCCGGCCATCTGCATATCCAGACCTCACCAAGGCACCCCGCGATGTCCTCAGCCGTCTCCCCGCTCGCTCCGAAGAACGTTCCTGATATGCCCGTGATCGCGGGCGTCCGTCTCGCGACGGCCGAAGCCGGCATCCGCTACAAGAACCGCACCGACGTGCTGCTGGCGATCATGGACAAGGGCACCGCCGTCGCCGGCGTCTTCACCAAGTCGAAGTGTCCGTCCGCGCCGGTCGAATGGTGCCGCGCCAAGCTGAAGGGCGGCAAGGCCCGCGCGCTGGTCGTCAATTCCGGCAATGCCAATGCCTTCACAGGCAAGACCGGCCGTGCCTCGACCGCGCTGACCGCGAAGATCGCGGCCAAGGCGGTCGGCTGCAGCGAAAGCGAGATTTTCTTGGCTTCGACCGGGGTGATCGGCGAGCCGCTGGACGCGACCAAGTTCGACGGTGTGCTGGAAAGACTCGCCGTATCAGCGGAAGCAGGCGATTACCTTGCGGCCGCCAAGGCGATCATGACCACCGACACATTCCCGAAGGTCGCGACCGCGACCGTGAAGCTCGGCAAGGCCAAGGTCACCATCAACGGCATGGCCAAGGGCGCCGGCATGATCGCGCCCGACATGGCGACGATGCTGTCCTTCATCTTCACGGACGCGCCGATCGCGCCCGCTGCGCTCCAGGCGTTGCTCAAGGCCGGCGTCGAGGACACCTTCAACGCGGTCACGATCGACGGCGACACCTCGACCTCGGACACGCTGCTGGCCTTCGCGACGGGTGCGGCCGCCGCGCACGGTGCGCCCAAGATCAGCCGTGCCAGCGATCCGCGCCTGAAGGCCTTCGTGAAAGCTTTCAACCAGATCCTCGCCAATCTCTCCGAGCAGGTCGCCCGCGACGGCGAAGGCGCACGCAAGCTGGTCGAGATCACCGTCGAGGGCGCCAAGACCAAGGCCTCCGCCCGCAAAATCGCCATGTCGATCGCCAACTCACCGCTGGTGAAGACCGCAATCGCCGGCGAGGACGCCAATTGGGGCCGCGTGGTGATGGCGGTTGGCAAGGCCGGCGAGCCGGCCGATCGCGACAAGCTGTCGATCTCCTTCAACGGCATCCGCGTCGCCAAGAGCGGCGCGCGCGATCCATCCTATGACGAAGCCCAGGTGTCGGAAGCGATGAAGGCGCCGGAGATCGCGATTAAGGTCTCGCTCGGCCTCGGCAAGGGCCGCGACCGCGTGCTGACCTGCGACCTCACCAAGGAATATGTCGCGATCAACGGTGATTACCGGTCTTAAGGGATCATGGCGGATCTCAAGCTCACACTGGTGGTGGCCTGTGCGCTCGTCGACGCCGACAAGCGCGTCCTGATCGCGCAGCGCCCGGAGGGCAAGACGCTCGCCGGCCTCTGGGAGTTTCCCGGCGGCAAGTGTGAGCCCGGCGAGCGGCCGGAGCAGAGCCTGATCCGCGAGCTGCACGAAGAACTCGGCATCACCGTCGCCGAGCCCTGCCTCGCGCCGCTGACCTTCGCAAGCTACGGCTACGAAACCTTTCATCTGCTGATGCCGCTTTACATCTGCCGGCGCTGGGAAGGGCTGGTCACGGCCCGCGAAGGCCAGAGCCTCGCCTGGGTCCGGGCCAACAAGCTGCGCGACTATCCGATGCCGCCCGCGGACATTCCGCTGATCCCGCACTTGATCGATTTGCTGATTTGACGAGCCGGGCTTACTTCTCCCCCACCTTCTTCACTGCCTCCGCAAGGCTCGCTTTCGCCGAACCCGGTTTCAGCGGCTGCTGCTGGCTTGCGTGCGGCGCCCAGCCGGACAGCCAGATGATGTCGAAGGTGGCGCGGATACGGCCGTCGGCATCGGCAAAACGCTCGGCATAGATTTCGGCCATGCGCAGCAGCGTCGCGCGACGGCTTAGGCTGCGGCGACGCTCGATCAGCACATTGGCCGCGCCCATGCGGCGGAGATCCTGCATCAGGGCGAACGCATTGTCGTAACGCACCACGACGCGATCGACGTCGGTGACCGGAAGCGCGAAGCCCGCCCGCTGCAACAAGGCGCCGATGTCGCGCAAATCGGCGAACGGCGCGACGCGAGGCGACACGCCACCCTCGCATTCGGATTCCGCCGCCGCAAAAGCCTGGCGCAGCTCGGTCAGGCTGTCGCCGCCGATCATCGCGGCCAGCAGCAGTCCGTCCGGTTTCAGCGCACGGCGAACCTGCGCGAGCACACCGGGGAGATCGTTGACGAATTGCAGCGCCAGCGCCGAGACGACGAGATCGACGCTCTCAGGCGCGAACGGCAATTTCTCCGAGCCTGCAGCGTCGAGCGGGATCCGCTGAATGGACGGCAGCCGTGTGCGCAGAGCTGCGAGCCCCTCGCCTGGCGTCCAGAGATCGGCCGGCGTGTGAAACTCCCGCATCACCGCGGCCAACCGGTCGGACATGTCCTCGGCGACCCGGTCGAGCAGGAATGTCACCTCGCCCAGTGCCCGCGCGCGCTGCTGCCGTGCATGCAGCAAGGCACGATCGAACAAGGCGGGCGGGGTCTTCGGGGTCTGAGCCATGCCGCTGGTTACGCCGATCATGACGGTTCTGGCAATCCGCCGTGTGCGGCGCTAGCCTCTCCCCATGGAAGTCGAAGCAACTCCCACCCGTTCCATCGCGGCACCGTTGCGTGCCGCCTGGATGGCTGGCCGTTACGTGCTCGGGCGTGCGGCGCGGCTTGCACTCGACATCGCCCTGCCCACCTTGTGCGTGTCCTGCCGTGAGCCGGTCGATGGCGAAGGCGTGTGCGCGGCGTGCTGGGCAAAATTGTCGTTCATCGAGCGCCCCTATTGCCCGCGGCTCGGCATCCCCTTCGTCTATGATCCCGGCCCCGACATGCTGTCGATGGAGGCGATCGCCAGCCCGCCGGCTTACCAGCGGGCCCGCGCGGCGGTGCGCTATGACGACGTCGCGCGCACGCTGGTGCATGCGCTGAAATACCAGGACCGCACCGATCTCGCGCCCCCCATGGGCCGCTGGATGGCGCGCGCGGGCGGCGAGCTGCTCGCGGACGCCGACATGCTGGTACCGGTGCCCCTGCATTGGCGCCGGGCCTGGCGCCGCCGTTACAACCAATCAGGTGCGCTGGCGCAGATCATCGCGCGGCAGAGCGGGGTCAAGGTGCAAGCAGAGGTGCTGCGCCGGGTGCGCGCCACGGAGCAGCAGATCGGCCTGTCGCGGGCGCAGCGCGCCACCAACGTACAGGGCGCATTCCAGGTATCCCCCGACCGTCAGGCCGAGGTCCAGGGCCGGCGCATCATCCTGGTCGACGACGTCCTGACATCAGGTGCGACCCTGGACGCCTGCGCGCGCGCTCTGCTGCGCGCCAAGGCAGCCCAGGTCGACGTGCTGGTCTTTGCCCGGGTTGTCGAGACCAGGTAAACTCCCATATAATTCAACGAATTCATACATGAGAGCGCTGGACGCCATGACCGCTGCTGTCGAAATCTATACCAGGCCCGGATGCGGCTATTGTTCCGCTGCCAGGTCGCTTCTGACCCGCAAGAAGGCGACCTTCACGGAATTCGACGTCGCCAAGAACCCGTCCTGGCGCGAGGAGATGTACGACCGCGCCGGCCAGGGCTCGACCTTCCCGCAGATCTGGATCGGCGGAACCCATATCGGCGGCTGTGACGACCTCTATGCGCTCGACCGCGAAGGCAAGCTCGACGGCATGCTCGAAAGCGTCAAGGCGGTGTCATGAGCCAGGATCAAGCTCAAGACAGGACCTTTACCGCCGCCATGGTGCAGATGCGCACCGGCCTATTGCCCGAGCCGAGCCTCGCGCAGGCAACCCGGCTGATCCGGGAGGCAGCAGCCAAGGGCGCCGACTACGTGCAGACCCCCGAGGTCAGCAACATGATGCAGCTGAACCGCAAGGCGCTGTTCGAGCATCTGCAGAGCGAAGAGGACGACGCGTCCCTGAAAGCGTATCGCGCGCTCGCAGCGGAGCTGAAGATCCACATCCATGTCGGCTCGCTGGCGCTGCGCTTCTCGCCGGAGAAGGCGGTCAACCGCTCCTTCCTGATCGGGCCCGAGGGCCAAGTGCTCGCGAGCTACGACAAGATCCACATGTTCGACATCGAGCTGCCGGACGGCGAGAGCTATCGCGAATCCGCCAATTACCAGCCGGGCGAGACCGCAGTGATCTCCGACCTGCCCTGGGGTCGCGTTGGCCTGACGATCTGCTACGACGTGCGCTTCCCTGCGCTCTACCGCGCGCTGGCCGAGAGCGGCGCATCCTTCATCACTGTGCCGTCCGCCTTCACCCGCAAGACCGGCGAGGCGCACTGGCATATCCTGCTGCGCGCGCGTGCGATCGAAACGGGATGCTTCATCTTCGCAGCTGCCCAGGCAGGCACCCACGAGAACAAGCGCGAGACCTATGGCCACTCGCTGATCATCGATCCCTGGGGCGAGATTCTCGCCGAGGGCGATGTCGAGCCCGGTATCATCATGGCCAAGATCGACCCGGCGAAGGTCGAGACCGCGCGCCGCGCAATCCCCTCGCTCCAGCACGGCCGCCGCTTCGGTGTCTCCGATCCCAAGGCGTGGCCGGATCATCTGCACCTGGTGCGGGGATCGGCATGATCCGCTACGCGCTCCATTGCGACCGCGACCATCAGTTCGAGAGCTGGTTCCAGAGCTCGTCGGCCTATGAGTCGCAGGTCAAGCGCAAGCTCGTGACCTGCCCGATCTGCGGCTCGGCCAAGGTCGAGAAGGCGATCATGGCGCCGCGCATCGTCGCCAAAAAGGGCCGCGGTCGCGCAACACCGCCGCCGGAGCCGGTGACAACCGCCGCGCCGGAGGCTGCACCGTCAGGAGCAACGTCGCTGATGATGGCGCAGGAGCGCGAGCTGCGCGCCAAGCTGAAAGAGCTGCGCGACCATATCGTCAAGAACGCCGACAATGTCGGCGAACGCTTCGCGAACGAAGCCCGTGCCATGCATTACGGCGACAAGGAGCACCGCCCGATCTACGGCGAGGCCTCGCCTGACGAGGCCAAGTCGCTGATCGAAGAGGGTATCGAGGTTTCGCCGCTTCCGACGTTGCCGGAAGACAGGAACTGACGCGTAGAGCGCGTCAGAAACCCACCAGCAGCGCCACGCCGACCACGATCAGCACGATGCCAAATATCTCGCGCGGCGCGATCGGCTGCTTGAACGAGTAATACGCCACGCCTTGCGCGAACAGCACCTCGATCAGCGCGAGCGTACGAACATTGGCCGCCGCGGTCAGCGCAAACGCCAGAAACCAGAACTGTGAGGAGAAGGCGCCCATGAAGCCGGCGAACAGCGACGGCTTCCACAGGCCAAGGATCGCCTGGAGCACTTTCGGGGCCCGCCAGAGCAGATAGATCGACAAGATAGCCGTCTGCACGAACAGGCCCAGCACCAGTGTGAACGAGGCTGCCGTTACGAAGGACACGTTCGGCACGTTGATGATGGCGCCGCGGAATCCGACCGCGGACAGCGCGAACGCTGCGGCCGCAACAAGCCCCAGGATGGTCGGCTTCAGCTCCGCGAAGCTCTTCTCGCCGCCGGGCCGCAGCGCGGTGATGACGACGCCGACGGTGGCGATCACGATCGCCAGCACCTTCAGCCACGTCAGGTGATCGCCGAGGAAGACAAAGCCGAAGATCGCGGTCTGGATCGCCTCGGTCTTGAGATAGGCCGTCGTCACCACGAAGGAGTGGTCGTTCATCGCGAGCAGCATCAGGCCCGTCCCGACGATCTGGCTGAGCGCGCCCAGCAGCAGCCACGGCCAGAACACCGAGGGCGGCATGCCGATATGGTCGCCCGTTGCGACCAGCACGGCACCCAGGAACAGCAGTGAGAACGGGAAGCCGAACAGGAAGCGGATATTGGTCGCACCCCAGGTCCCCAGCGGCTTCGTGAGCGACCGCTGCATCGCATTGCGCGCGACCTGGCCGAGCGCGGCAATGATAGTGAAGGGAATCCAGAGGCTGGTGACGGTGAGCATGGGGATGGGGCTGTAACGGAAGTGATGGTGCAACCTGCCGACGCCACGGCAGCAGGTCAATCACGCTCACGTCATAGGAGCGATGCTCTTGCTAAAACTCGGGCCTCACACCATCCCCTCCGCCACCACCATGTAGTTCACGTCCATGTCGGACGAGAGCGTCCATTTGTCGGCGAAGGGCGAGTAGACGACGCCGGTTTGCTCGGTGATGACGAGACGGTTGTCGAGGAGATGCTTGGTCAGCTCGTCCGGAGTGACAAACTTGTTCCATTCATGGGTACCGCGCGGCAGCCAGCGCAGGACGTATTCGGCGCCGACGATGGCGAGTGCGAAGCTCTTCCAGTTGCGGTTCAGCGTCGAGACCACCATCAGGCCGTTCGGCTTCAGCATCGAGGCACAGCGCTTCAGGAAGACGCCGACATCGACGACGTGCTCGACCACCTCCATCGCCAGCACGATATCGAAACGCTCGCGCGGGTCGATCTCCTCCACGGTGGTGCAGCGATAATCGATCGCAAGATGGCTCTTGTCGGCATGCAGCTTCGCCGCCGCGATGTTGCTGGCGGACGGGTCGACGCCGATGACCTGCGCGCCGAGCCGCGACAGCGGCTCGCACAGCAGGCCGGCGCCGCAGCCGATGTCGAGCACGCGCAAGCCGGCCAGGCAGTTGAGGCTGCGCACATTGCGCTCGAACTTGCGGCAGGCGGCGTCACGGATATAGCCGAGCCGCAGCGGGTTGATCCGGTGCAGCGGCGCCATCTTGCCCTTGGGGTCCCACCACTCGGCCGAGAGTTTCGAGAATTTCGCGATCTCGGCGGCATCGACGGTCGAGCCCGGCGAGAGGCTGGCGGTAGCGGAAGTATCTTGCTGCATGCTCATGATTGCGCGCGGTCCTACCGCGTGGTGATCGAACTACGGAAGGCCAGTGGCGAGGCGATGGTTTTGATCGTCTCGATCCCCTCGCCGACGCCGCGAATGGTCACATCGCCGTAGTTGAGAATTCGTCCAAGAATCGTTTGATCGACGTCGACACTCTCGACCTTGTCCAGCGCCATTTCAAAGGTGCGGCGCTTGATGAAGCCGGTCTTATGCACAACCCTGAGATTGGTGACGTCGGTCTCGGTGGTGAAGCGATGGAACCAGCCCTTCAGGGTCCAGTACAGGGCAGCCAACGCCACAAGGCCGGAGCCGAACAGGCACAGGATCATGATGCTGTAAGTGTCGCTCTGGCGGGAAACGGCGAACAGAACGATGGCCACGATCCAGGCCAGAATGGCCGGAAAATAGAAAATCCAGTGCGCATTGGTCGAATACAGCACCCGCTCGCCGGGCTGCAGGATTTCGTCAATATAGCGCGCCATAACCTCTGATAACCCATTGCCCGGATTGGGCCCCCGGACCCCGCTGAGGCTGTCTCTTATACACAT